>DATLIE010000138.1:0-13447 GCA_035539635.1 Burkholderiaceae bacterium | reverse complement strand
CCGACCACGCCCGCGCCGATCACCAGGGCATCGACGCGCTCGCTCATCGGCGCGTCAGCCCGCGAGCAGGAAGTCCACGGCCCGGCGGTTGAACGCCTCGGCATGCGTCAGCGGCCCCATGTGGCCGGCGCCGGGCAGCACCTCGCGGCGCCAAGGCGGGAACGAGCGGCCCAACAGGTCGGCCATCGCGACGGCCGCCGCGCGCGTGGCTTGGCCGCGCATGAGCAGCACGCGGGCGCAGATGCCGGCGAACGCGTCGGGCCCGATCGCGGGTGCACCCGCTCGCCACTCGTGCAGGTTGGGCGGCAACGCGACGGCGACCGCCTCGCGCCGTTCCGGTGGCGTGGCGTCCCAGGCGCCGTCGCCGTTGAAGTAATCGGTGAAGCGCCGCGCCAGCGCGGTCCAATCGCCAGCCACCCCGAGGCGCTCGACATCGTCATACAGCGCTCCGACCTCGGGCCAATGCACCGGGTCGTCGCGCAGCAGGCCGGCCAGCATCGGCTCGTAGAGCAGCAAATGGCTGCAGCGCTCGCCGAGCACATGGGCCGCGCGCAGCGACAGCACCGCACCCCACGAATGGCCGACCAGCCGGATCGGTCCCGGCTCACCCTCGCACAGCGCCAGCAGCAGCGCCGCGCCGTCGTCGATGGTCTGTCGCCGCGCGGCCGTCCAGGCGGGGGTCAGCCCGTAGCCGATCAGGTTGGGAGCGCGTACGCGAAAGCGCGGCGACAGCAACTCGCTCAGGCGCCGCCACTGGCGGTTGCCACTGACCGAGCTGTGCGCCAGCAGCACGAGCGGGCCGGCGCCGGCCTCGGCCACGTCGATGCGCAGCGCGCCGTGCTCGACGAGGGCCATGCGGCCGGCGGGCCTACAGGCCCAGTCCTTCGTCGCAGCCCAGGTGCAGGTTCATGCACTGCACCGCCGCCCCGCTCGCGCCCTTGCCGAGGTTGTCCTCGCGCGCGATCAGGATGCACTGCTGCGCGTCGGCGAACACGAAGACATCGATGCGGTTCGTGTCGTTGCTGCCTTGCACGTCGAAGAAGTTCGGCTCGGCCAGCGACGGGTCGGCGGCGGGCATCACACGGATGAAGCGCTCGCCCTCGTAGTGCTTCTCGTAGGCGCGCACCAGGGCCGCGGCGTCGGTGCCGGGCTTGAGTTGCGAGAAGTGCAGCGGCACGCTGACGGCCAGGCCCTTGAGGAAGGGCCCGACGATCGGCATGAACACCGGCTTGGTGCTCAGCCGGCTGTAGGCCATCATTTCCGGCACATGCTTGTGGCCGAGCTTCAGGCCGTAGGGTCGCGGCGCGTCGAGGGTCTTGGCGCGGCCGGCCGCCTGGTACTCCTCGATCATCTTCTTGCCGCCACCCGAATACCCGGTGATCGAGGTCGCGGTGACCGGCAGGTCGGTGGCCACGATGCCGGCGTCGACCAGCGGACGTAGCAGCGCGATGAAGGCGGTGGAGTGGCAACCCGGGTTCGCGATCCGCTTGGCCTTGCGCAGCGCCTCGCGCTGGCCCGGGGCCAGCTCGGGAATGCCGAAGGTCCAGCCCGGCGCGACGCGGTGTGCGGTGCTGGCGTCGATGACACAGGTGTTCGGGTTCGTCACCAGCGCGACGGCCTCGCGCGCCGCCGCATCGGGCAGGCACAGGAAGGCCACGTCGGCGGCGTTGAGCAGGCGGGCGCGCTCGGCGGCGTCCTTGCGCTTGTCGGCGTCGATCTTCAGCAGCTCGATGTCGCTGCGCGCCGCGAGGTACTCGTGGATGCGAAGTCCGGTAGTGCCTTCCTGGCCGTCGACGAAAACGAGGTGCTTGCCCATGCCTCTAGGATAAGGGAATGTCCCAGGTCTTGCGCGTGCTCCTCCTTCCCGGCTGGCTCGATTCCGGCCCCGACCACTGGCAAAGCCGCTGGGAGGCGCTGCACAGCGACCACCGCGTGTTGCAGAGCGACTGGCTCTGGCCCAAGCGCGGCGACTGGATGGCGCGGCTGGAGGAGGTGCTGCTCGAGGACGAGGCGCCGGCGCTGCTGGTGGCTCACAGCCTCGGTTGCCAGCTCGTCGCCGCCTGGGCCGCGCATTCGCATCACACGGCGCGGATCAAAGGCGCGTTGCTGGTGGCGCCGCCGGACGTCGAGCGCGAGGACATGCCGCCCAACCTGGTGCCCTGGCGGCCGATCGTGCGCCAGCGCCTGCCGTTCGCCGCGATCGCGGTCACGAGCAGCGACGACCCCTACGGCGCGCCCGAACGCACGGCGCAGATGGCGCGCGACTGGGGCGCCGAGCGCGTCGACATCGGGCCGCGCGGGCACATCAACGGCGAATCGGGGCTGGGCGACTGGCCCGAGGGGCGGGCGCTGCTGGATCGCCTGCGCGCCTGACCGACAATCCCGGCCCATGGTCACCAAGAAACCCAAGGGCCTGGGCCTCGGCCTCGAAGCCCTGCTCGGCCCCAAGGTCAGCGACGCGCCGGCCGCCGCGCCAGGCGACGACGGTGCGCCGCGCACACTGAAGCTGGCGCAGATGCAGCCCGGCCGGTACCAGCCGCGCACGCGCATGGACGAGGGCTCGCTCTACGAACTGGCCGAGAGCATCAAGAGCCAGGGGATCATGCAGCCGGTGCTGGTGCGCCCGCTGAACGGCGGGACGGGCGGTCGCTACGAGATCATCGCCGGCGAACGCCGCTTCCGCGCGGCCCGGCTCGCCGGCCTGGACGAGGTGCCGGTGCTCGTCAAGCCGGTGCCCGACGAGGCCGCGGCGGTGATGGCGCTGATCGAGAACATCCAGCGCGAGGACCTGAACCCGCTGGAAGAAGCGCAGGGCCTGAAGCGCCTGATCGATGAGTTCAAGCTCACCCATGAGCAAGCCGCGCAGGCGGTTGGCCGCTCGCGCAGCGCGGCATCGAACCTGCTGCGCCTGCTGAACCTGGCCGCGCCGGTGCAGCAGATGCTGATGGCCGGCGACCTCGAGATGGGCCACGCGCGCGCGCTGCTCGGGCTCGACGCCGCGCCGCAGATCCTGGCCGCCAACGAGGTGGCCGCGAAGAAGCTGTCGGTGCGCGAGACCGAGAAGCTGGTGGCCCGGCGTGCGGGCGGCGACAGCCGCCAGGCGCCGCTGATGCGCATCAAGAAGGACAAGCCGCGCGACATCGTGCGCCTGGAGGAGACCTTGGCCGACAAGCTCACCGCCACGGTCGAGATCCGCGTGCTGCGCAAGACCAAGCGCGGCGAACAGGGCGAGATCGCGATCGCCTTCGACTCGCTGGACGAACTCAACGGCCTGCTCGACAAGCTGGGCGTCACCGACCGCTAGCCACCCATGCCCCTCGTCACCCTGCGCCTCGCGCGCCGCGCCACGCCCACCAGCGCCGAGGAGAAGGCGCGCCTGATCGCCGGCATCACCGACGTCGTGCAGAGCGTGCTGGAGAAGCGGCGCGAGAGCGTCACGGTGATCATCGACGAGGTCGACCCGGAAAACTGGGGCGAGGGCGGCGAGCCGGTGACGGTGCTGCGCGCACGGCGCCAGCCCAAGTAACCGGCACGGGACCCGCGGCCCGCTCGAACGGGGGTCGCCCGCCCCGAGGACAGGGGCCTGCCGGCGGCGGCGCGCCTTCCTACACTGGTGCGCATGTTCGGTCCCCTGCACACGCTCTCCCGCGCCGGCGCGATCGCCTTGCTGGCGCTGTCCTGCGCCGTGGCCACGGCCGACGACGAGGAGTCCGGCGCGCTGATGGGCGACCTGCTCTTCCACGCCGACCTGATGAGTTCGCTCGATGCGATCTGCCCGGCCCGCGCCAGCGGGCGCGACTGGCAGGCGGTGGTGCGCGAGTTGCCGCCGCAGGCGCGCACCGGCGAGCTGCGCACGCTGTCGCGTCGCCTAAGTGCCGACGCGGGCCTGGCGATGGTGCGCGGCAGCGGCGGCTGCGCCTCGCGCGAGTTCGCGCGCACCTACGCCGAGACGAGGCGCGACTACGAGCAGCTGCTCGAGCAGTGGGCACGGCTGAACATCTGAGGCCGTCGGCCCGTGCGGCGCTGACCTGAACCGCGCGGCGGGGCGCGGCATTTGCACGAGGCCGTTCGAAGCGGTCGCCGACAATCGGGGTTGCGCGCCAGCCGCCCTCGTTCCGCCGACCCGCCTTGTTCGCCCTGCTCCGATCCGTCTTTCTGGCGCTGGCCTGGGCCACGTGCGCCGTTGCCGCGGGGGCCGCCACTGCAGCGCAGCCGCTTGTGCTCGACGACGCCCGCCCGCGCGTCGACGCCTGGCCGGCGGTGACGGTGCTGGGCGACCCCGGCAAGCAGATGACGCTCGACGATGCACGCGCGCAGCACGCGCGCTTCGCAGCGCCCACCACCGCCGCGGGCACGCTCGGTCACCGTCGCGACGCGGTCTGGCTGCACCTGCCGCTCACCGTGGCCGCTGGTTCCGACGGCCGCTGGGTGCTGGACCTCGAGTACGCGGTGCTCAACCGCATCGAGCTGCACGTTCTCGACGCCGACGGGCGCGTGGTGCGCCAGGCGCGCCTGGGCAATCTGCAGCCGCGCGCCGAACGCCCGCTGCCGAGCCGCTCGCACGCGGTCGAACTGGCGCTGCAACCGGGCCAGCGCTACGACGCCTGGCTGCGCGTCGAGACCCTGGGCGCGATGATCGTGCCGCTGACCCTGTCCAAGGCGCCAGCCTTCTGGCAGCACGCGTTGGGCGAGCAGATGCTGCAGGGCCTGTTGACCGGCCTGGGCCTGTGCCTGCTGCTGTACAGCCTGCTGCAATGGGTCACGCTGCGCGACCCGCTGCTGCCGAAGTACGCGCTGCTGATCGGCGGCGGCCTGCTGTTTTCGGTGGTCCAGTTCGGCATCGGCGCGCAGTACGTGTGGACCGACCGGTTCTGGGCCGAGACGCACCTGGCGGGCATGGCGGCGCTGGCGGCGTCCGCGGGCACCTTCCTCTTCGTCGAGGACGTGCTGCGCGGGCCCGAACGCAAACCCTGGTTCGGCCTGGTGATGAAGGGCGGCGCGGCGTTCCTGCTGCTGGTGGCGCTGGCCTACGCGCTGGACATCGTCGACGTGCACGTGGTCAGCGCCGTAATCGGCACCGTGGGCCTGGCGCCGGCGCTGATCGGCCTGCCCGGCGCGCTGTCGCTGGCGCGCCGCGGCAACCCGGTGGGGTGGCTCTTCATTGCGGCATGGATCGGCTACTTCGTCAGCACCACCGTGATGGTGGCGCTGATCCGCGGCAAGCTGCCGGCCAACTTCTGGACCCTGCATTCGTTCCAGTTCGGGGCCACGCTGGACATGCTGCTCTTCCTGCGCGTGCTGGCACTGCGCCTGCACGCGGTGCACGAGCAGGCGCGGCGCAGCGCGCACGAGCGCGACAGCGCTCTCTCGCTCGCGCACACCGACCCGCTGACCGGCCTGCCCAACCGGCGCGGCCTGCAGGCAGCGCTGGCCGACGGACTGGTGCGCGCGACGCGCGAGCGCCTGCTGGCCGTCTACCTGATCGACCTCGACGGCTTCAAGCCGATCAACGACCGCCATGGCCACGACACCGGCGACGCGCTGCTGTGCGCAGTGGCCGAGCGCCTGCGCGCCAGCCTGCGCGCCAGCGACGTGGTGGCGCGCCTGGGCGGGGACGAATTCGTGGTCGTCGCCCAGGGGATGCCCCACGATGCACAGGCGCGCGAACTCGGCGACCAGGTGGCCGCGGCTTTCGTCGATCCGTTCGAGGTGCAGGGCCTGCACTTCGAACTCGGCGCGACGCTCGGCTACGCGCTCGCGCCGCTCGACGGCGAGGACCCCGCAGCCCTGCTCAAGCGCGCGGACGCGGCGATGTACGCGGGCAAGAAGGACGGCCGCAACGTACTGCGGCTGGTCTGACCCGCCCCCGCCTCAGTAGCCTCAGTAAGTCGCGCGCCCGCCCGACAGATCCAGCACCGAGCCGGTGGTGAACGAGCAGTCCTCGCTCGACAGCCAGGCGATCGCGGCGGCGATCTCGTGCGGTTCGACGAAGCGGCCCATCGGGATCTTCGACAGCATGTAGTCGATGTGCTGCTGCGTCAACTGGTCGAAGATCGCGGTGCGCGCCGCCGCCGGCGCGACCGCGTTGACGATCACGCCCTTCTGCGCCGTTTCCTTGGCCAGCGATTTCGTCAGCGCGATCAGGCCGGCCTTGCTCGCGCTGTAGTGGCTCGCGTTCGGGTTGCCTTCCTTGCCCGCCACCGAGGCCACGTTGACGATGCGGCCGTAGCCCTGTTTCAGCATCGCCGGCACGATGGCATGGCAGGTCAGGTACGGCGCGACGAGGTTCACCTCGACCGTGCGGCGCCAGATCTCCGGCGTCAGCTCCCAGGTCGGGCCGTTGCCGCCGGTGATGCCGGCGTTGTTGACCAGGATGTCGATACGACCATGCATCGCCAGCACCGCGGCCGCGGCCTGCGCGACCAGCTGCGCGTCGGTCAGTTCGACACGCGCAGTCGACGCGGCGGCACCGAGCGTGGCCTTCGCCTTGGCCAGCAGCGCCTCGTCGATGTCCCACAGCACCACCTTGGCACCCGACGCCGCGAAACGCTGCGCGACCGCGAAGCCGATGCCCTGGGCGCCGCCGGTGATGACCGCGACGCGGCCCTGGAGGTCGATCTGGTTGCTCATTCCAGACCTTTCGCCGGGCCGCCCCAAGGAAGGTCTGCGCCCCCTCGGGGGGCCGCGAACGAAGTGAGCTTGGGGGCCGTCGTCATTCCAATCCCTTCAATGTGAGGTGAGCGTCGGGCCGCGCGCGGCAGTCGGCGATGTACTGGCGCACGATGTCCTCGAACGATTGGTCTCCGGCCAGGCCGAGCGCATTGGCACGCGCGGCGCTCGCGCCCTTGGGCCAGTTGGCCACGATGCCGGCGATGCGTTCGTCGCGCTCGAACTTCACGAGCGCGCGCACCTTGGGGCCTGCCACGGCCTCGAGTGCATCGAGCATGCGCTGCACGGTCACGTTCAGCGCCGGCAGGTTCAGCGCCAGGCGGCCGCGCAGCTGCTCGCGCGTGGCCTCGTACACCGCGATCAGCGCCTCGATCGTGCGCGCCGGCGACGACACCGGGTGCGACACCGAGGCGTCGACCGGGCACACCGACTCCACGCCCGCCAGCGGCTCGCGGATCACGCCACTGAAGAACGAGGACGCCGCGGCGTTGGGCTTGCCCGGGCGCACCGTCACCGTCATCAGGCGCGCGGCGCGGCCGTCGATGAAACCCTTGCGCGTCATGTCGGTGATCAGGTGTTCGCACATCAGCTTCTGCGCGCCGTAGGAGGTCTGTGGCGCGGGCAGCGTGTCGTCTGCCACCACGTCGGCCAGGGGCTTGCCAGGGTCCGGGCCGAAGACGGCGACCGAGCTCGAGAAGACCAGACGCGGTGTGTTGCCTGCGGCCCGAAGCGCGTCGAGCAGCGCGCGCGTCGAGTCGAGGTTGGAGCGCATGCCGAGATCGAAGTCGAGCTCGCATTCGCCGCTGACGGCCGACGCGAGGTGGAACACGCCGTCGAAACGCTCGCTCGCGAAGCTGGCGCATTGCTCGATCAGCGGGCCGGTCAGCGCGCGCACGCGGCCCTCGGCGGTCAGGTCTTCGGGCGGCGCGAACTGGTCGGCCAGCACGATCTGTTCGATCGCGCGCCCGGCCAGCGTGCCGCGGGCGAGCAGGGTGCGTGCGAGTCGCGCGCCGATGAAGCCGGCACCGCCGGTGATCAGGAGTCGGGTCATTGTCGATAAGGTTGCAGCCAGCCCAGGCCAGCCGTGGTGCCGCCCGGCCCGCTGTCGCGCGGCCGGTACTCGCAGCCGATGACGCCGTCCCAGCCGAGACGGTCGATCAGCGCAAACAGGTAGGGATAGTTCAGCTCGCCGACGTCGGGCTCGTGGCGCTCGGGCACGCCGGCGATCTGGAAGTGGCCGATCCGTCCGGTCGGAAGGTACAGCTCGATCTTCTTCGCCAGGTCGCCCTCGACGACCTGGCAGTGGTACAGGTCCATCTGCACCTTCAGGTTCGGCGCGCCGACCAGCGACACGATCTCGTGCGCATGGTCCTGCCGGTTCAGGAAGAAGCCGGGAATGTCGCGCGTGTTGATCGGCTCGATCAGGAAGTCGACGTCGCGCGACTGCGCTGCCGCCCAGGCCAGGTTGTCGACGTAGGTCGCCTGCAGTGCGGCGCGCTCGGCGCCGGCCGGCACCAGGCCCGCCATCAGGTGCACGCGCGGGCAGCCGAGCGCCCGGGCGTACTCGAGCGCGCGCGCGACGCCGCGCCGGAACTCGTCCTCGCGGCCCGGCAGGCAGGCGAGGCCGCGCTCGCCGCGCGCCCAGTCGCCCGGTGGGCTGTTGAACAGCACCTGCTGCAGCCCATGCGCCTTCAACCGCGCCGCCAGCTCGGCGGCGGGGTGCTCGTACGGGAACAGGTACTCGACGGCGTCGAAGCCGTCAGCGGCCGCGGCGCCGAAGCGGTCGAGGAAGGGATGCTCGTTGTAGAGCATCGACAGGTTGGCGGCGAACGTCGGCACTGCGGGTCTTAGCGCTTCTTCACGTTCTTCACGCGCGAGGGCTTGATCACGCCGGAGACGATCAGCCGGCGTTCGCCGTTCAGGTGGTGCTCGATGGCTGCCGCGCGGGCGGCCTTGCTGTCGCGCGCGACGATGGCGGTGACGATCGCGCGGTGCTCGCGCCGCACCTGGGCCATGAAGTCGGCACGTTTCGACTCGTGGCCCTTGGTCACCGTCATCGCGTCGCGCACATAGGCCTCGATGATGCCCAGCAGGCGCACGAACTGCGGGTTGCCGGTGGCCTCGCCGATGGTGCGGTGGAAACCCAGGTCCTCTTCGACGCCGAGCTCGCCGCGTTCGGTGGCCTCGTCGATCGCGAGCAGCGCGCGCTTCAGGCTCGAGCGCTGCGCACCGCTGGCGCGGATGGCGGCCAGCGCCGCCATCTCGCCCTCGATCACGCGCCGCACCTCGACCATCTGCACCACCGCGTCCATCGACTCGAGCAGCTTGGGGTCGAACGCCAGCGCGCGGTGCGCCGGCGGCTCGGTGATGTAGACGCCCGAGCCCTGGCGCGAGCGCACCAGGCCCTGGCTCTTGAGCTGGTGCACCGCCTCGCGCACCACCGTGCGCGACACGCCATGCGCCGCCGCGAGCTGCTGCTCGGTGGGCAGCCGATCGCCCGGACCGAGCGCGCCGCCATCGATCTGCGCCTCGATCAGCGCCGCCAGGCGGTCCGACAGGCGCGCTGTCTCCAGGCGCTGGACGGGGGCCGGGGAAAGTGCGATTGACATGGTGATCTGGTCATCATACAACTTGCGTTCGCGTCCCCGCAACCGCACACACCGCAACCCACGATGGCCAGCGTCAGCATCCGCAACGTGATCAAGCGCTTCGGCGAAACCGCCGTGCTGCATGGCGTGTCGATCGAGATTCCCGACGGCTCCTTCACCGTGCTGGTCGGCCCGTCGGGCTGCGGCAAGAGCACGCTGCTGCGCATGGTGGCGGGGCTGGAGAACATCTCCGGCGGCGAGGTGGCAATCGCCGACAAGGTGGTCAACCAGGTGCCGCCCAAGGAACGCGACATCGCGATGGTGTTCCAGAACTACGCCCTGTACCCGCACATGACGGTACGCGACAACATGGCGTTCTCGCTCACGCTGGCCAAGAAGGACAAGGCCTTCATCGACGAGCGCGTGGGCAAGGCCGCCGGCATCCTGGGGCTGACGCCGTTGCTGGAGCGCTTTCCGCGCCAGCTCTCGGGCGGTCAGCGACAGCGCGTGGCGATGGGCCGCTGCATCGTGCGCGACCCGCAGGTGTTCCTGTTCGACGAGCCGCTCTCGAACCTCGACGCCAAGCTGCGCGTGGCGATGCGAACCGAGATCAAGGAACTGCACCAGCGACTGCGCACCACCTCCATCTACGTCACGCACGACCAGATCGAGGCCATGACGATGGCCGATCAGATCGTGGTGATGCACGACGGCCGCATCGAGCAGACGGGCTCGCCGCTCGACCTGTACGACCGGCCGGCCAACCGCTTCGTCGCCGGCTTCATCGGCTCGCCGGCGATGAACTTCATCGATGGCCGGCAGCAGGATGGCGCGCTGGTGGCGGGCAACGGCGCACGCCTGCCGATCGCCGGCGCCACCGCCGCCAACGACGGGCGCTCGATGGTCTACGGCATCCGGCCGGAGCACCTCGACCTCGCAGACGACGGCTTCGAAGCCGAAGTCGTCGTCATCGAGCCCACCGGCAGCGAGACACAACTCTTCGCGCGGCTGGGCGAGCAGGAGATCGTGGCCATCTTCCGCGAGCGCCACGCCTTCGAGCCGGGCCAGAAGATCCGACTCAAACCGCGTGCGCCGGTTGCGCATCTGTTCGACGCCAGCAGCGGCCAACGCATCTGACCGCATCACACACAACAGGAGACCCAGGACATGTTCGAGAGCAAGCTCAACCGCCGCAATGCACTGAAGACCGGCGCCGCGCTGGCGGGCGCGAGCGCCGCCAACCTGACGATGTTCGCGCACGCCTGGGCCCAGGCCTCGCCGTTCAAGCCCGAGAAGGGCGCCGCGATCACGCTGCTGCGCTGGAAGCGCTTCGTGCAGGCGGAGGAGGATGCGTTCATGGCGCTTTGCGCGGCCTTCACCAAGGCCACCAGCGTCGAAGTCAAGGTGATCAACGAGTCGCTAGACGACGTGCAGCCCAAGGCCAGCGTGGCGGCCAACACGAACCAGGGCCCGGACATGTTCTGGGGCCTGTACTCGCTGCCGCACCTGTTCCCCGCCAAGTGCGTCGACGTCACCGACGTGGCCGGCTACCTCGGCAAGAAGTACGGCGGCTGGGTCTCCACCGCCGAGACCTACGGCAAGGGCCCCGGCGGCAAGTGGATCGCGATCCCCGTGGCCTACAACGGCAACGTCATCAACTACCGCCAGAGCATGATCGAGAAGGCGGGCTTCAAGGAAATCCCGAAGGACACCGCCGGCTTCCTGGAGCTGATGAAGGGCCTGAAGGAGAAGTCGGTGCCGGGCGGCTTCGCGCTCGGCCGCGCCTCGGGCGACGGCAACGCCTGGGTGCACTGGGCGCTGTGGTCGCAGGGCGCCAACCTGGTCGACGCCAAGGACAAGGTCATCATCAACTCGCCCGAGACCGTGAAGGGCCTCGAGTACGCCAAGGCGCTGTCCGACACCTTCGTGGCCGGCACCGCGAGCTGGAACGATGCCTTCAACAACAAGGCCTTCCTTGAGAGCCAGGTTTCGCTGACCAACAACGGGGTGTCGATCTACGCCGCAGCCAAGGCCGCCGCCGCCAAGGGTGACGCCAAGGCCAAGGAGGTGATGGACGACATGAACCATTCGCTGTGGCCGATCGGGCCGGCGGGCAAGCCCACCGAGTTCCACATCGCCTACCCGCTGATGATCATGAAGTACTCGAAGGTGCCCAACGCCTGCAAGGCCTTCATGGCCTTCATGCTCGAAGCCGAGAATTACGACAAGTGGCTGCAGGAGGCGGTAGCCTACCTGACGCACCCGCTGAACGCCTACGACGCCAACCCGGTGTGGAAGACCGACCCGAAGCTGTCGATGCTCAAGGACGCGAGCCGCCGCACGCTGACGGCGGGCGGCCTCGGCTCGGTGGGCGAGAAGGCGGCGGCGGCGCTGGCCGACTTCGTGATGCTCGACATGGTGGCCTCGGTGTGCACCGGGCGTGCGTCGATCAAGGACGCCATCTCCATTGCCGAGCGCCAGGCCAAGCGCATCTACCGCTGACCTGAACCGGGGCGCCGCCGCATGAAGCAACTCTGGCAGAGCAAGAACTTCCTCGGGTTCCTGTTCATGCTGCCCGCGGCGGCGTTCCTGGTCCTGTTCCTCGTCTACCCGCTCGGCCTGGGCATCTGGCTGTCGTTCACCGACGCCAAGATCGGCACGCCGGGCGAGTTCGTCGGCCTCGAGACCTACGAGTGGATCATCGGCGACAGCAAGTTCCAGACGGCGGTGTTCTTCACCATTTTCTACACCGTGGTGGCGAGCGTCATCAAGTTCGGCATCGGCCTGTACCTGGCGCTGCTGCTGAACCAGCACCTGCCGTTCAAGGCCATCATCCGCGCGGTGGTGTTGATCCCGTTCATCGTGCCGACCGTGCTGTCGGCGATCGCCTTCTGGTGGATTTTCGACCCGCAGTTCTCGATCGTCTCGTGGTCGCTGCGCCAGCTCGGGCTGCTCAGCGGCAACATCAACTTCCTCGGCGAGACGTGGAATGCACGCTACAGCGTGATCTTCGCCAACGTCTGGCGCGGCGTGCCGTTCATCGCGATCACGCTGCTGGCGGGCCTGCAGACGGTGCCGCCGTCGCTGTACGAGGCCGCCACGCTCGACGGCGCCACGCGCTGGCAGATGTTCGTCAAGATCACCTACCCGCTGCTGACGCCGATCATCGCGGTGGTGATGACTTTCTCGGTGCTGTTCACCTTCACCGACTTCCAGCTCATCAAGGTGCTGACCAACGGCGGCCCGGCCGGCGCCACCGAGCTGATGGCCACCATGTCCTACAACACCGCCATCCTGGGCGGGCGCATCGGCGAGGGCTCGGCGATCTCCACCGCGATGGTGCCCTTCCTGCTCGCCGCGATCATGGTGTCGTGGTTCGGGCTCCAGCGCCGCAAGTGGCAAAGCGGAGAGAACAATGAGTAACGGGCGCGTTGCCGCCGTCACGGCCACCGAGGCCGACCACAGCGAGGGCATGAGCTTCCTGTCCACGCTGCCGCAGCGCGTGGTGCGCACCTACATCCCGCTGGTGCTGATCGTCTTCGTCCTGCTGTTCCCGTTCTACTGGATGACGATGACGGCCATCAAGCCGAAGGAGCACCTGCTCGACCTCGACGCGCACAACCCGTTCTACACGCTGACGCCGACCTTCGAGCACATCCGCGACCTGCTGTTCAAGACCGACTACCCGCAGTGGCTGTGGAACACGATGTTCATCGCCGTGTCGGCCACGATCCTGTCGCTGATCGCCAGCGTGTTCGCGGCCTACGCCATCACGCGCATCCGCTACCGCGGCTCGCAGTGGGTCGGCGGCGCGATCTTCCTGGCCTATCTCGTGCCGCCGTCGATCCTGTTCATCCCGCTGTCCACCGTCGTCTTCCAGTACGGCCTGTTCGACACGCCGTTCGCGCTGATCCTCACCTACCCCACGATCCTGATCCCGTTCTCGACCTGGCTGCTGATGGGCTACTTCAAGACCATCCCCTACGAGCTCGAGGAGTGTGCGCTGATGGACGGCGCCAACCGCTGGCAGATCCTCGTCAAGATCGTGTTGCCGCTGGCGGTGCCGGGGCTGATCTCGGCGTCGATCTTCTGCCTCACGCTCTGCTGGAACGAGTTCATCTATGCGCTGACCTTCATCAACAGCACCGAGAAGAAGACGGTGCCGGTGGCCATCCTGTCGGCCTTCACCG
>DATLIE010000137.1:0-3468 GCA_035539635.1 Burkholderiaceae bacterium | reverse complement strand
CCGGGCAGCTGCTGCACCTGCCGTGCATAGAGGCGCCGGTAGGTGTCGTGGTCGGCCGCGGTGTACTGCGCGTAGTCCTGCTCGCAGGTGTAGTCGGCGCGTGCGCGTGCGTAGTCGCCCCGCGGCGGGCGCGTGCCCTCGCCATAGGTCACCGGCGCGACGCCGGCGTTGACCGCCTTCGCACCCTTCATCGTGTCAGGCCTTGCTCAGCACGCCGCGGCGCATCTGGTCGAGCTCGATGCTCTCGAACAGGGCCTTGAAGTTGCCCTCGCCGAAACCCTGGTCGCCCTTGCGCTGGATGAACTCGAAGAAGATCGGCCCGAGCTGGTTCTCCGAGAAGATCTGCAGCAACAGTTCCCCGGCCTTGCCGTCGACCAGGATCTTGCGCTGCTTCAACTCGGCCACGTTCTCGCCGTGGCCGGGGATGCGCTTGTCGACCAGCTCGTAGTAAGTGTCGATCGTGTCCAGCAGTTTCACGCCCTGCGCGCGCAGCGCGTCCACGGTCTTGAACAGATCGGTCGAGCCGAGAGCGATGTGCTGGATGCCCTCGCCGTGATACTTGTCCAGGTACTCCTGGATCTGGCCCGCCTTCTCGTTGCCCTCTTCGTTGATCGGGATGCGGATCTTGCCGCAGGGGCTGGTCATGGCCTTGCTCTTGACGCCGGTGACCTGGCCCTCGATGTCGAAGTAGCGGATCTCGCGGAAGTTGAACAGGCGCTCGTAGAAACCGGCCCACTCGGCCATGCGGCCGCGGTGTACGTTGTGCGTCAAGTGGTCGATGTAGGTCAGGCCGTGGCCTGGCGCGCTCAGCGCGTCAGCTCCGACGCCGGGCAGCGGTTCGAAATCGACGTCGAAGAAGCCAATGTTGCCGATGTCGCCGGACTTCGCGCCGTTCTTGCCGCGCCAGCGGTCGACGAAGTAGATCAGCGAGTCGCCGATGCCCTTGATCGCCGGAATGTTCAGCTCCCCCGGGCCGGCGACGCCGGCATAGCCCCAGGCGCCGAGCGACAGCGCCCGCTCGTAGGCCGCCTTGGCGTCCTTCACGCGGAACGCGATCGCGCAGATGCTCGGCCCGTGCAGGCGCGCGAAGCGCTGCGCGAACGAGTCCGGCTCGGCATTGACGATGAAGTTGATCTCGCCCTGGCGGTACAGCACCACGTTCTTGTGGCGGTGGCGCGCGATCGGCTTGAAGCCCATGCGTGCGAAGAGCTGGCCCATCGCGGCCGGGTCCGGCGCGGCGTACTCGATGAACTCGAAGCCGTCAGTGCCCATCGGGTTGTCCCAGGGGGTGAATTGCATGGCCTGCCTCGCTGCGTCTTGGGGATGCGTGACTCTAGGTTCGTCCGTGCGCAGGATTTGTGCAAGTTGCAGCCCGAGAGTCCACGCTGGCGCAGGAAAGCTGCACAATCTCAGCCATGGACGGCCCGATTCCGCTCGATGCCATCGACCGGCGCATCCTTCGCGCGCTGCAGCGCGACGGGCGGGTCACCTACGACGTGCTGGCACAGGAGGTGGGCCTGTCGCCGTCGGCCGCACTGCGGCGCGTCAAGCGGCTCGAGGAATCAGGGGCGATCGGCGCCTATGTGGCGTTGCTCGTGCCCGAGCGCATCGGCCTGCCGCTGACGGCCTACCTGAACGTGCGGCTGGAGAAACACACCGAGCGCCACAAGCGCAACCCGATGGACCTGTTCCGTGCCGCGGTGCAGACCTGGCCCGAGGTGGTCGAGTGCGCTGCACTGACCGGCGAGATGGACTACCTGCTGCGCGTGGTGGTCGAGGACATGGCGCACTACTCGCGCTTCGTGATGGACACGCTGCTCAAGCACCCGAGCGTGCAGGACTGCAAGACGAGCTTCGTGCTCGATCGCGTCAAGAACACCACAGCGCTGCCCGTCTGAGCCGCGCACGTCCCTCGTTGGCCAGTCGTGCCGCAAGGCGACCGACGGGCGGCGATGTTCGCCGCTCTAGGCGTCGATCTCGTGCAGGAGCTTCAAGGTCGGGGCAGGCCCGAGCTGCAGCAGCGCGCCGATGTCGGCCACGTCGTCGGGCAGTGCCGCGTTGTCCCAGCCCTGGGCGGTGTGGCGCGCCACGCGCACGGCCAGCAGCACGTTGCGCACCTGGGTGTGCTCGGCATGTTGGTCGTTGCCCAGGCGGATCAGCAGCTCGGGCAGGCGCCAGGCCTTCATCAGCTGCTGCTGCAGGTCGGCCAGCGTGATGCCGAGCACCGCACGCTGCGCGCTGCTCGAACGCAGGCTGGGATCGGCCTTCTGGCGCTGTGCGATCTCCAGCGCCAGACCCGGCGCATGGCACCACAGCAGCAGCTCGGCGAAGTCGTGCAGCAGCGCCGCCTCGTGGATGACGGCGGCATCCGGATCCAGCCGGTGCGCTGCAAAGCCGAGCGCGAAGCGGGCGGCGCGATGCGCGCGGGCCAGCACCGCGCGCGCGCCGGCCAGCGCCGCGGGGTCGTCGGCCAGCGACGCTTCGATCGTCGGCAACTCGCCGAAGTGGCGGAAGAAGGGCCCGACGCCCATCAGCACCAGCGCGCCGATGACCGTCTCGACATCGGTCGTGCGGCGGCTGTTCATGCCCACGTGCGCCAGCATGCGCAGCGTCATCATCGGATCGGAGCCGATCGCCTCGGCCAGCAGATGGGCGTCCACCGCATCCTCGTTGGCGGCGAGTTCGGCCAGCGCGGACGCCGTGCTCGCCAGCACCGGGATCGGGGCGTCGCGAAACCACGCCACCCACGCGGCCGGGCTGGGCAGGGGGGCGTGCAGACGCGGCGGGGTGGCGAGGTCGGTGCTCATGGCGCGGGCTCGTCTCTCGCTTATCGGCGTGCCCGGCGGCGGCTTGAGGCCACCGCCGGGCTTGCAGGTGCTTTAAAGGCGGGTCACGCCGGGCAGCACCGCGATGAGCACGCCGTCGGCGTACAACGCGCCCTCGGGCGCGCCAGCCTCGGCGTGGAACTCCAGCTGCGTCGGGCGCAGGACCTTGGGTTCAGCCGGTGGGGCCGTGAGGCGTTGCGCCAGCCGGTCGAGGGCGTGGCTGGCCAGCCGGAGCAGGGCGGCAGCCAGGCGCAACGGTGCCGCGGGGCGCGCCGCGTGGGCGGGGGTCAGGACATGGGGCGACATGGTGGTTCTCCAGCGCGCCACGTTCGCGGCGCGTTCATCGGTTCATGGTTGAGGCGGTCGTTCCTTGGCGGCCAGGCGCTCGAGTTCGCGCCGCAGCGTGCGGGCGTCCTTCTGGCGCTGCGCGCCACGCGAGGCGCCGTGAGGGCCAGCGTGTCGCAGCCGGGCCGGGGTCACGAGCGGATTGCGCGGGGCCAAGCGGGGCAGGGTGATCTTCATGGGTTGAATCTCCGGATAACGGTTGATCGAGGGCGGAAAAGCAAAAGGCCCGGGGCATCGCTGCACCCGGGCCTGGAGCGGACCGCTGGTCGCGCTAGGTCGCGACGGCGGCGGCGCCCGC
>DATLIE010000136.1:0-4001 GCA_035539635.1 Burkholderiaceae bacterium | reverse complement strand
ACCCTCAAGCGACTGGCCACCGACGAGGTCAACGTCTGCACGGTGGAGGACCCGATCGAGATGATCGAGCCGGCCTTCAACCAGACGCAGGTGCAGCCCGCGCTCGAGCTCGGCTTCGCGGAGGGCCTGCGCGCGCTCATGCGCCAGGACCCGGACATCATCATGGTCGGCGAGATCCGCGACCTGGCCACCGCCGAGATGGCGATCCAGGCGGCGCTGACCGGGCACCTGGTGTTCAGCACGCTGCACACCAACGACGCCGCCGCGGCGGTCACGCGGCTGATCGACCTCGGCGTCCCACCCTACCTGATCGGCGCCACCGTCATCGGCGTGCTGGCGCAGCGGCTGGTGCGCACGCTGTGCCCGGCCTGCAAGCAGCCCGACCCGCAGGCCTCGGCCGAGCTGATCGACGAGGCGGTGCGGCCCTGGCGGCTCAAGGGCGAGTTCCGCCCCTGCAAGGCGGTCGGTTGCCTGGAGTGCCGCCACACGGGCTTCCGCGGGCGCGGCGGACTGTACGAGCTGCTGGTGCTCGACGACGCGCTGCAGGGCGCCATCCACCCGCACTACGACGCGGCCGCGCTGCGCAAGCGCGCCGCGCAGCAGGGCCTGCAGCCGCTGCGGCTGGCCGGCGCGATGAAGGTGGCTCAGGGTCTCACGACGCTCGACGAGGTTCTGCGCGCCACGCCACGCTGGGAGTAGCGCGGTGCGAAGCTGACGCCCCCGACAGGCACGCCGACGCTACGTGTAAACCACACGCGGTCCCTCGGGGGGCGGTTTCTAGAATCGCGTCCACCAAGCGTCAGAAGGCGCGCTCGAGGAGACAACGAGTGAAGATCAAGAGCCAGCGCGACTTCGCATCCGGAATTCTGTTCCTGGCCATCGGCGTCGCCTTCGCCGTCGGCGCCACCACCTACAGCTTCGGCAACTCGGCACGCCCGGGCCCCGGCTATTTCCCGCTGCTGCTGGGCATCATCCTTGCCCTGCTCGGCGCGATCGTGCTGTTCACGTCGCTGACCATCGAGAGCGAGGGCGGAGACCCGATCGGCGCACTGACATTCAAGCCGCTCTTGCTGGTGCTCGGGGCGGTCGTGCTGTTCGGCGTCACGCTGCCGTACCTGGGCCTGGTGGTCGCGGCGCCGCTGATGATCGTGGTGTCGTGCCTGGCCGGGGACGAGTTCCACTGGGGCGAGGCGCTCATCCTGTGCGTCGTGCTGACGCTCTTCAGCTGGCTGGTGTTCTCGAAGGGCCTGGGGCTGACCATCCCCATGCTGCCGGCGGCCTTCGGCTGACGCGTCCAGGAGCCTCTCATGGATCTTCTCCAGAATCTCGCGACCGGCTTCGGCGTCGCCCTCTCGTTCAGCAACCTCGCGTACGCCTTCTTCGGCTGCGTGCTGGGCACCCTGATCGGCGTGCTGCCGGGCCTCGGCCCGACGACCACGATCGCGATGCTGCTGCCGTCGATCTACTCGCTCGACGCCACGCCCGCGCTGATCATGCTGGCCGGCATCTACTACGGCGCGCAGTACGGCGGCTCGACCACCGCGATCCTGATCAACGTGCCGGGCGAGTCGAGCTCGGTGGTGACCGCGATCGACGGCTACCAGATGGCACGGCAGGGCCGCGCCGGTGCGGCGCTCGCCACTGCCGGCCTCGGCTCCTTCTTCGCCGGCTGCGTGGGCACCATCATCCTGGCCGCCTTCGCGCCGCCGCTCACCGAGCTCGCCTTCAAGTTCGGCCCGGCCGAGTACTTCTCGCTGATGGTGCTGGGCCTGATCGGCGCGGTGGTGCTGGCCTCGGGCTCGCTGATCAAGGCGATCTCGATGATCATCCTCGGCCTGCTGATCGGCCAGATCAACACCGACGTCATCTCCGGCACGCCGCGCTACAGCTTCGACATCCCCGAGCTGACCGACGGCATCAACTTCGTCGCCATCGCGATGGGCGTGTTCGGCTTCGGCGAGATCATCGCCAACCTCGGCCGCCCGCCGGAGCACCGCGAGGTCTTCACCAAGGCCGTGGGCGGCATGCTGCCGACGAAGGAAGAGTTCAAGAAGGCGTGGCCGGCGGTCGTGCGCGGCACCGGCCTCGGCTCCATCCTCGGCATCCTGCCCGGCGGCGGCGCGCTGCTCGCCTCGTTCGCGGCCTACACGCTCGAGAAGAAGATCGCGAGCGACAGCAGCCGCTTCGGCAAGGGCGACATCCGCGGCGTGGCCGGCCCCGAGAGCGCCAACAACGCCGGCGCGCAGACCAGCTTCATCCCGATGCTCACGCTGGGCATCCCGCCCAACGCGGTGATGGCGCTGATGGTCGGCGCGATGACGATCAAGGGCATCCAGCCCGGCCCGCAGGTGATGACCAGCAACCCCGACCTGTTCTGGGGCCTGATCGCCAGCATGTGGATCGGCAACCTGATGCTGGTGATCCTGAACCTGCCGCTGATCGGCATCTGGATCAAGCTGCTGACGGTGCCCTACCGCTACCTGTACCCGGCCATCCTTACCTTCTGCTGCATCGGCCTGTTCACGCTGAACAACAACAACTTCGACGTGTTCTCGGGCGTCCTGTTCGGCATCATCGGCTATGTCTTCTACAAGCTGCACTGCGAGCCCGCGCCGCTGCTGCTCGGCTTCATCCTCGGGCCGATGATGGAGGAGAACCTGCGCCGCGCGTTGCTGCTGTCGCGCGGCGACTGGAGCACCTTCCTGACCCGCCCGCTGTCGGCCGGCCTGCTGGCCGGGGCGGTCGCGATGATCGTGGTGGTCACCCTGCCGGCGATCAAGAGCAAGCGCGAAGAGGCGTTCCAGGAAGTGGACTGATCCGCCCGCGGCGCGCGATGTCCCGACCGTCGTCGCGCGCCTTCGCCTTGCCGGCGCCGCCTTGCGGCGCCGCGTCGTTTCTGCGCGGCGCCCGCAACAGCCCACCACGCGCGCGGACGCCGTGCCCTCGCTAAGCTTGCCGACCATGCCGTCGCCGCTGCAACGCGCCTTCGCCCTGCCCGCGCTCGCCCCGCTGGAGCAGCGCACCTTCCGCATGCTGTGGCTGGCCTGGCTGGCCGCCAACGTCACCATGTGGATGAACGACGTCGCGGCCGCCTGGCTGATGACGTCGCTGACCACCCAGCCGGCGCTGGTGGCGCTCGTGCAGACCGCCTCCACCCTGCCGGTGTTCCTGCTCGGCCTGCCGAGCGGCGCGATGGCCGACATCCTCGACCGGCGCGTCTACTTCGCGGCGACGCAGCTGTGGGTGGCCGTCAACGCGGTCGTGCTCGCCGCGCTGTCGCTGGCCGACGCGCTCAGCGCACCGCTGCTGCTCGCGCTCACCTTCGTCAACGGCGTCGGCCTCGCGATGCGCTGGCCGGTGTTCGCGGCCATCGTGCCCGACATCGTTCCGCGCGAGCACCTGCCGGCCGCACTGGCGCTCAACGGCATCGCGATGAACCTGTCGCGGGTGGTCGGACCGGTGCTGGCCGGCATGCTGCTGGGCCTGGGCAGCGCGGCGGTGTTCGTCGTCAACGCCGTGCTGTCGGCGATGGCCTTCGTGCTGATCCTGCGCTGGCGCCACGTGCGCAAGACCAGCGCGCTGCCCGGCGAGCGCTTCGTCGGCGCCATGCGCATCGGCATGCAGCACGTGCGCCAGTCGCCACGCATGAAGGCGGTGCTGACGCGCATCTTCCTGTTCTTCCTGCAGTCCACGGCGCTGATGGCGTTGCTGCCGCTGATCGCCCGCCGCCTGCACGGCGGTGGCCCCGGCACCTTCACGCTGATGCTGGCCTGCCTGGGCGCGGGCGCCATCTTCGCGTCGCTGCAGTTCCCGCGCTGGCGCCAGCGCTTCGACCGCGACCAGTTCGTCCGTTACGGCACCCTCACGCTGTCGGCGATGTCGGTGGTGGTGGTGTTCGCGCCCGAGGCCTGGCTCGCGCTGCCGGCCATGCTGGTGATCGGCATGGCCTGGATCTCGACCGCCAACTCGCTCACCACCGCGGCGCAGATGGCGCTGCCGAA
>DATLIE010000135.1:0-2133 GCA_035539635.1 Burkholderiaceae bacterium | reverse complement strand
GAGGCGATCGAGCCCAGGTTGACGATCGCGCCCCCACGCTGTTCGAGCATCACGCGGCCGACCTCGCGGCTCATCAGGAAGGTGCCGCGCAGGTGCACCGCGAGCACACGGTCGAAGGCCTCGACCTGCTGCTCGACGGTGACCGCGGCCTGGTCGCCGATGCCGGCGTTGTTGACCAGCACGTCGATGCGGCCGCCCGACCAGGCGAGCACCTGGCGCACCGCGGCGGTGACCGAGGCTTCGTCGGCGACATTGCAGGCCAGACCCAGGTGCTTCGAGCCGAGTTGCGCCGCGCGCTCCTTGGCGGCCTCTTCGCGCAGGTCGGCGATCGCGATGCGCAGTCCGTCGGCCGCGAGGCGCTGTGCGGTGGCCCAACCGATGCCGTCGGCCGCACCGGTGACGATGGCGAAACGGATCATCTCAGTGGCGCCCGGCCGTCCGAAGCCACTGAGCGCCCCCCCGGGGGGCAGCGAGCGCGAGCGAGCGTGGGGGTCTCATTTCATTGTCTCCAGGCTGGGCAGCACCACGCGCCGGATCAGGCGCGTCTCCTGCGCGACGATCAGGTGCTCGGTTGCGGCCAAGTACTTCGGAAAGTCTGGATGCGTGTCGCGCGCCTGGCAGCGTTGTTCGTAGTCGGCCAGGCTGTCGTAGCCCCAGCAATGGATGAACTGGTTCTGCGGCCCGACCAGGCTGGTCCAGAAGCCGAGCGGCGAGCCGAGCGTGCGCAGCAGGATCGGCATGGCGAGGCGGTCCCACACCTCGATGAACTCACCCATCTTGCGCAGGCGGATCGTGTAGATGCGGTGGTCGACCAGCGCCTTGCCCGCGGCGACGATCATCGCGTCAGGCTGCATGGCGCTGCTCCTGCGCCGGCTGCGCCTTCGCGCGCGCGGCGATGTGACGCCCGGCGATCCAGCCGAAGGTCATGTTGGGGCCGAGCGTGATGCCGGCACCCGGGTAGTTGCCGCCCATCATCGACGCGCGGTCGTTGCCCACCGCGTAGAGGCCGTCGATCACCGTGCCGCGGGTCGACAGCACCTGGCCCTCGGGCGTGGTGGCCAGGCCGTCGAAGGTGCCCAGGTCGCCCATGAAGACCTTGACGGCGTAGAACGGGCCTTGCGTGACCGGCGCGACGCAGGGGTTCGGCTTGTTCGCGGGGTCGGCGAGGTAGCGATTGAAGCTCGTGGTGCCTCGGCCGAACTGACGGTCCTCGCCCTGTGCCGCACCGAGGTTGTACTCGGCCACTGTGCGCTCGAGTTGCGCGCCGTCGATGCCGCAGGCCACGCCCAGCTCGGCCAGCGTGCGGCCCTTGAACAGGTAGCCGTTGCGCAGGAAGCGCCCGACGGGCATGGGGGCCGGCTTGACGTAGCCGAGGCCGTACTTGGCGAGCGCGGCCTGGTCGCACACCAGCCACATCGCCGTCTCCTTGTCGCCGCGGCAGGCCTCGACCATCGCGGCGCCGACGTCGTGGTACGACTCGCTCTCGTTGCAGAAGCGCTTGCCATGGCGCGTGACGCCGATGATGCCGGGCTTGTAGCGGTCGAGCAGGTGCGGGAACACGCCGTAGCTGCCATCGCCGTTCGGCACCCGCGACACCGGCATCCACGCCGAGGTCGACTTGAAGCGGATGTCGAAGCGCGCACCGACGTCTTCGGCCAGCGTGATGCCGTCGCCGGTGTTGCCCGCCGGCGTCGGCGAGTGGTGCTCGCCGCCGCGCGCGAGGTGCGGGTAGGCCTTGCCGATGCGCGCCCGGTCGTGCGGAAAGCCGCCGCAGGCGAGCACGACGGCGTGGCGCGCGCGCGCGACGGTTTCCACGCCGTCGCGCATCAACTGGGCACCGCGCACGACACCCTGCTCCACGACCAGGCGCTTCGCGGGCGACGAGGTCCAGATCGGGATGCCGAGCTCGAGCGCCGACTTGGCCAGCCGCGCCGCGAGCGCGTTGCCGCTGGTCACGTGGATGCCGCGCCGGTACAGCACCAGCTCCTTGAGGTGCGTGGCCAGGCGCTTGCACACGTACCAGAAGCTCTCGAACGACTTGGTGGCGTTGAAGAAGTGCTTCAGGTCGGCGTTGCTCGAGTTGAACATCATGCCGATGAAGGTGATGGTCTTCAGCGGCGGGCGCAGGCGCGC
>DATLIE010000134.1:0-4702 GCA_035539635.1 Burkholderiaceae bacterium | reverse complement strand
GTCGAGGCGAACGGCCCGCGCTGCCAGTACCTGGCCACGCAGCTGCCCACCGACACGCTCGTGCTGCACGGCGACTCCACCGACGAGGAGTTGCTGGAAGAGGAGAACGTGCAGGAGGTGGACCTGTTCCTCGCGCTCACGAGCGACGACGAGGACAACATCATGGCCTGCCTGCTGGCCAAGCGCATGGGTGCCAAGCGCGTGCTGGCACTGATCAACCGCAAGGCCTACGCCGACCTGGTGCAGGGCACGACCATCGACATTGCGATGTCGCCCGCGCACGCGGTGATCGGCGAGCTGCTGGCCTACGTGCGGCGCGGCGACGTCGAGGCCGTGCATTCGCTGCGCCGCGGCGCAGCCGAGGCGCTGGAGGCGGTGGTGCGCGGCGACCGGGGCTCGTGCCGCATGGCCGGACGGCGCATCGAGGAGATCGCACTGCCGCGCGGCGCGCAGATCGGCGCCATCGTGCGCGGGCTGCCGGTGTCCGGCGAGATGGAGAGCCTCGCGTTGGGCGACAAGCGCGGCGACGCGGCGCCCGAGGTCATCATTGCCCACCACGACACGGTGATCCAGCCGGGCGACCGCGTGATCGTGTTCATGTCGAGCAGGAAGCAGGTGCGCGAGGTGGAGAAGCTGTTCCAGGTCGCTGCCACCTTCTTCGGCTAGGGCCCCGAGCCATGCAGAGCATCCTGCCGGTGCTGGCCGTGCTGGGCGGCATCCTGATGGTGTTCTCCGCCACGATGCTGGTGCCGTTGGGTTTCGCCTTCGTCGGCGACGACGGCGGGCTGAATGCCTACGGCGGGGCCATCGCCGTCACCTTCGGTGCCGGGCTGGCCCTGTTCCTGGCCTGCCGCCGTTTCAAGCGAGAACTGCAGCCGCGCGACGGCTTCCTGCTGGTCACGCTGGTGTGGGCGGTGTTGCCCGCGTTCGGCACGCTGCCGTTGATGCTCCACCTGCCGGGCCTGTCGTTCACCGACGCCTACTTCGAGGCGACGTCGGGGCTCACGACCACCGGCGCCACCGTGCTCACCGGACTCGAGAAGCTGCCGACCTCGATCAATGTGTGGCGCTGCTTCATGGTGCTGATCGGCGGCATGGGCATCCTGGTGCTGGCGGTGGCGATCCTGCCGTTGCTCGGCGTCGGCGGCTCGCAGCTGTTCAAGGCCGAGACGCCGGGTCCGATGAAGGATCAGAAGCTCACGCCGCGTATCGCCGAAACTGCGCGCGGCCTGTGGGCGGTGTATTTCGCGATCGCGTTGCTGTGCTTCCTTGCGTTCCGCGTCGCCGGCATGGGCTGGGCCGACGCCTTCATGCACATGTGCTCAACGATGGGCCTGGGCGGTTTCGCGGCCTACGACGCCAGCTTCGCGGCCTTCGATTCGCCCTGGGTCGAGGCGGTAGCGGTGTTCTTCATGACCGTAGCGGGGGTCAACTTCGCGCTCTACTTCGTCGCCTGGCGGCGCCGCAGTCTGGCGGGCGTCTTTCGCGACTTCGAGGCGCGCGCGTACCTTACGACGCTGCTGTTGGCGGTACTGGGCGTGGCAGCCTTCCTGAGCGCACACGGCGTGTACCCGAGCTTCGGAGAATCGCTGCGTCATGCCGCGTTCAACGTGGTGTCCGTCGCAACCACGACAGGCTTCGCGACCGTTGATTACGCGCAATGGCCCGTCTTCGCGCCGGTGTTGATGCTGTTCCTGTGCTGTTTCGCCACCTGCGCCGGGTCCACCGGCGGCGGCATCAAGATGATCCGGGCGCTGCTGCTGGTCAAGGGCGCACGGCGCGAGCTGCGTCGCATCGTCCATCCGCGAGCGGTGCTGCCGGTGACGCTGGGTTCGACGGCCGTTGATGCCAATGTGCTGCAGGGGGTGCTCGCCTTCATGCTGATCTACGGCGCGGTGACGGTCGGCGCCACGATGCTGCTGCTGTTCTCGGGGCTCGATGTGGTGACGGCCTTTACTGCAGTGGTGGCCTGCATCAACAACACCGGTCCAGGTCTCGGCCAGGTGGGGCCGGCCGCGAACTACCAGGGTCTGAACGACTTCCAGACCTGGGTCTGCTCGATCACGATGCTGCTCGGGCGCTTGGAGCTCTTCTCGGTGCTGGTGCTGTTCACGGCGTCCTTCTGGCGCAAGTGAGTCGGCCGCGCTAAGGTGCGCGCATGAGACCGCCGATCGACTTCTACTTCGACTTCTCGTCACCGTACTCGTACATCGCGAGCGAGTGGATCGACGCCGTGGCGGCACGCCACGGCCGCTCCGTGCGCTGGCATGCGATCCTGCTCGGGGCCACCTTCCAGGCCGCGGGGCTGCGCAGCCCGGTCGACCACCCGATCAAGCGCGAGTACTCGCTGCGCGACTTCGCTCGCTCGGCTCGTTTTGCCGGCGTGCCGTATGTGCATCCGCACCGGTTCCCCGTGACGACGCAGAACGCGGCGCGGGTGTTCTGGTGGCTGCACGACACGGCCGGGCCGGAACGGGCGGTGGCCTGGGCGCACGCGGGCCTGCGCGCCTACTTCACGCAGGGGCAGGACCTGAGCGACCCCGCCGTGCTGCGTGGCGCGCTGCTCGGCGCGGGCATCGTCGCCTCCGAGGCCGAGGCCGTCTACACCGACCCGGCGTGGAAGGAGCGCCTGCGCCGCGAGAACGACCAGGCCATCGCCGCCGGCGTGTTCGGCGCGCCGTTCTTCGTCGTCGACGGCGAGCCATTCTGGGGCCACGACCGGCGGCCGCAGATCGAGGCCTGGCTCGGCGGTCAGGCCGATTTCGACCACACCGTCACCTGAAGGGAGCGTCCGACATGAAGAGGTCCGTCAAGTCGATGGTCGACGACGCCATGAGCGTGATCACCACCTACAGCGTCGAGGAGGCGATGGAGCTGCACGGCCGCGACGACGTGCAGTTCGTCGACCTGCGCGACGTGCGCGAGCTCGAGCGCGAGGGGGTGATCCCCGGCGCCTTCCACGCGCCGCGCGGCATGCTCGAGTTCTGGGTCGACCCCGAGAGCCCGTACCACAAGCCGGTGTTCGGGCAGGACAAGCGCTTCGTGCTGTTCTGTGCCGCGGGCTGGCGCTCGGCCCTGGCCACCCGGACCTTGCAGGACATGGGCTTGCCGAAGGTGGCGCACATCGACGGCGGCTTCAGCGCGTGGAAGGAGAAGGGCGCGCCGACCGCGGACAAACCCAAGAAGGGCTGAGCGCGCGAGGCCCATAGAATTGACGTTTACGTAAACGTCAATCACGCCCGAGGAGACCCTGCATGCCGACCCTGGCGTCCAAGCTCAATGCGCGTTCGGAGGAGTTCCGGGCCAACGCCGCCGCGATGCGCGCGCTGGTCGACGACCTGAACGCGAAGCTGGCGCAGATCGTCCAGGGCGGCGGCGAGGGCCCGCGCGCCAAGCACCTGGCGCGCGGCAAGCTGCTGCCGCGCGACCGCGTCGAGATGCTGCTCGACCCGGACACGCCCTTCCTGGAAGTGGCGCCGCTGGCCGCGCTCGACATGTACAACAACGACGCACCCGGCGCGGGGCTGATCGCGGGCATCGGCCGGATCGCCGGCGTCGAGTGCATGGTGGTCTGCAACGACGCCACCGTGAAGGGCGGCACCTACTACCCGATGACGGTCAAGAAGCACCTGCGCGCGCAGGAGATCGCGATTCAGAACCGGCTGCCCTGCATCTACCTCGTCGACAGCGGCGGCGCCAACCTGCCGAACCAGGACGACGTGTTCCCCGACCGCGACCACTTCGGCCGCATCTTCTTCAACCAGGCCAACATGAGTGCGCAGGGCATCCCGCAGATCGCGGTGGTGATGGGCTCGTGCACGGCCGGTGGCGCCTACATGCCGGCGATGAGCGACGAGTCGATCATCGTCAAGGAGCAGGGCACCATCTTCCTCGGCGGCCCGCCGCTGGTGAAGGCCGCGATCGGCGAGGTGGTCAGTGCCGAGGACCTGGGGGGCGGCGACGTGCACACGCGCCTGTCGGGCGTGGTCGACCACCTGGCGCAGGACGACATGCACGCGCTGGCGATCGCGCGCGCCGCGGTCGCTCGCCTGAACTGGACCAAGCAGCCGGCGATGAAGCTCGCGCCGCCGCGCGCGCCGCTGCTGCCGGCCGAGGAACTGCACGGCATCATCCCGACCGACACGCGCAAGCCCTACGACGTGCGCGAGATCATCGCCCGCATCGTCGACGGCTCCGAGTTCGACGAGTTCAAGGCGCGCTACGGCAGCACGCTGGTGACCGGCTTCGCGCACGTCGAGGGCATGCCGATCGGCATCGTCGCCAACAACGGCATCCTGTTTTCCGACTCGGCGATGAAGGGCGCGCACTTCATCGAGCTGTGCGGCCAGCGCAAGGTGCCGCTCGTCTTCCTGCAGAACATCACCGGCTTCATGGTTGGCAAGAAGTACGAGAACGAGGGCATCGCCAAGCATGGCGCCAAGATGGTCACCGCGGTGTCCACCGTCAACGTGCCCAAGTTCACCGTCATCATCGGCGGCAGCTTCGGCGCCGGCAACTACGGCATGTGCGGCCGCGCGTTCGGCCCGCGCATGCTCTGGATGTGGCCCAACGCGCGCATCAGCGTCATGGGCGGCGAGCAGGCCGCCAGCGTGCTGGCCACCGTGAAGCGCGACGGTATCGAGGCCAAGGGCGGGCGCTGGAGCGCCGACGAGGAGGCGGGATTCAAGCAACCGATCCTCGA
>DATLIE010000133.1:0-3364 GCA_035539635.1 Burkholderiaceae bacterium | reverse complement strand
GTGTTCGTGCTCGGCCTGATCGTGGTCGGTTCGGGCCTGTTCCTCGACAAGCTGGTGCCGGGCTTCGTGTTCACGCGTGGCGAGATGCAGGTGGCGCACATGGTCCACGCCTCGGCCGCCGTCCTGATGATGGCCGCCTTCCTTGGCCACATCTACATGGGCACGCTGGGCATGAAGGGCGCCTACAGCGCGATGCGGACCGGGTATGTCGATGAAGCCTGGGCGCGCGAGCACCACGCGCTGTGGGCCGAGGACATCCAGGCCGGCAAGATCCCCGCGCAACGCTCGGCCACGCCGCAACCCCCCCCACTGGCCAAGCAGGCCTGAACCTCGACCCACCGGGAGCCGTCATGAAGCGAGTGCTGATCCTGTCTGTCCTGGCTGCGGTGGCTGGTGTGGCGAGCGCCAAGCTGCCCCCGTTGTCCGACGACGCCAAGGCCAAGGCCGCCGAGGCGGCGGCCAAGACCGCGCATGCCGGCAAGGTGGACAACTACAAGCTGTGCCAGTCGATGGAGCGCGTGGCGGCCAGGTACATGGCCGATGCCAAGAAGGCCGGCAAGGACGTGAAGCCGGCCACGGCCACCGCGCCCTGCGCCGACCCGGGCGCCTTCGTCTACCCGCCGCCCGTCGCGGGTGCGGCACCCGCGACAGCTCCCGCTGCGGCGCCGGCACCCGCTGCCGCGGCCAAGCCGCCGGCCAAGAAGACCTGAGCGCCGACGCGGCGGGCATCGGCGCGTAGACTTTCGCGCATATGCTGCCGCTGCCCGATTCCCGCGACGACCTGGCGCTCCCGCGCCTGACGCGCGCGGCCGCCCCGCTGACGCGCGAGGTCGAGGTGCTCGACGAGTTCGGCCAGCGCCGCGCGATCCACATCCCGGCCGAGCGGCCACTGACGCTGTACGTGGACAAGCGCGAGGTCGTCACGCTGATGACGCTCGGCGCCGCGCCCGAACTGCTGGCGCTGGGCTACCTGCGCAACCAGCAGCTGGTGGGGTCGCTGGCCGAGATCGAGTCGGTCACGGTGGACTGGGAGGTCGGTGCCGCCGCGGTCAAGACGCGCACCGGCCCCGGCGCCACGAGCGACTTCGAGGCCCGCACCGCCAAGCGCATCGTCACCACCGGCTGCGGCCAGGGCACGATGTTCGGCAGCCTGATGGACGAGATCGATCGTGTGAAGCTGCCGCCCCCGGCGGCGGCGCGCATCCGCCAGGGCACGCTGCAGGCGCTCAACGACGCGATGCGCAAGGTCGACAGCATCCACCGCCGTGCCGGCTCGGTGCACGGCTGTGCGCTGTTCCGCGGTACCGAGATGCTGACCTTCGTCGAGGACGTCGGCCGCCACAACGCCATCGACACCATCGCCGGCTGGATGTGGATGCACGGCGACGCGCCGCTCGGGCAGGGCGGCGACAAGGTGTTCTACACGACCGGACGCCTGACCAGCGAGATGGTCACCAAGGCGGCGCAGCTCGGCGTGCCGATCGTGATCTCGCGCAACGGCGTCACGCAGATGGGCTACGAACTGGCCAGCAGGCTGGGCATGACCCTCTTCGGCCGCGCGAGCCAGAAGCATTTCATTTGCTACTGCGGCTTCGAGCGCTTCGACGCTGAACCGGAACCCGTTCGGGCTCCGGTCAGTGTCGCGACGCCGAACTGACCGCTCCCCCTGCCCCCCTCCGAGAGGGGGTTCCAGCATGAGGGTCGAGATGGAGCCCCCTCTCGGAGGGGGCTCGGGGAGCGGTGTGGTCAGCGCGCAGCGGGGGCGTGCAGATCACGCAGACGCGTCGGGCCGACGCGCGCCTCGATCTCGGCTGCCAGTGCCTTGCCCCAGCCGAGGCCGAACAGGGCCTCGGCGACGACGAACATCGGCCCGACGAGCAGGCCGCGGATGTCGTCGACGAAGGCCGGCTTGCGCCCTTCGTAGTAGTGGCCGATGAACTGGATCGCCCAGCCGACGGCGAAGGCACCCAGGCTCCAGGCGAGCCAGGCCGCGGTGTCGAGCTGGCCCAGCGGCAGTGCCGAGAGGATCAGCAGCAGGTTCACGAGGCTGGTCGCCACGCCGAGCGCCAGGTTGCCGCGGCTCAGGTACCACAGCGCGCTCAGGGCCCACAGCAGCGCCGCCGGCGTCAGCGCCAGGCCACCGAGCGTGAACGCGGGCCGCGCCAGCAGGCCCCCGACCGCGAACACGATGAGCGGGATGCCGACGAAGTGCGTCGCGATGTTGCGCCGGTCGCGGTGGTACGCGGCGTACTTGGTCATCAGTTCGGTGGCGGCGGCCATGGCGGGACTCCTCGCTGCGCGGCGCGGCCATGGTAGTCCCGCGACCCTGGCGCGCACAACCCGGGCCGGCGTGACACCCTGCCTACAATCATGGATTGGCGTGGACGGTCCTTCGAGATGAGCATCAAGAGCGACAAGTGGATCCGCCGCATGGCGGCCGAGCACGGGATGATCGAGCCCTTCGAGCCCGGCCAGGTGCGGCACGCCGCCGACGGGCACAAGATCGTCAGCTACGGCACCTCGAGCTACGGCTACGACATTCGCTGCGCGCCGGAATTCAAGGTCTTCACCAACATCTACAGCACGGTGGTGGACCCGAAGAACTTCGACGAGAGGAGCTTCGTCGACATCAACGCCGACGTCTGCGTGATCCCGCCCAACAGCTTCGCGCTGGCGCGCACGGTCGAGTACTTCCGCATCCCGCGCAACGTGCTGACGATCTGCCTGGGCAAGAGCACCTACGCGCGCTGCGGCATCATCGTCAACGTCACGCCCTTCGAGCCCGAGTGGGAGGGCTACGTGACACTCGAGTTCAGCAACACCACGCCGCTGCCGGCCAAGATCTACGCCGGCGAGGGCTGCGCCCAGGTGCTCTTCTTCGAGAGCGACGAGGTCTGTGAAACCTCGTACAAGGACCGCGGCGGCAAGTACCAGGGCCAGCGCGGCGTCACCCTGCCCAAGACCTGAGCGCGAAGGAGTGCACGGGCCTTGCGCCGCGCTGCGCGCGGGCGTGCTTTTTCGACGATCGCCTGAGGCTGTGGCGGGCGATCATTTGCCGATGCTGCGCGCACCCCGCCACCAGGCGCCGTTCCACGCCCCGCCCGAATTCCTCTGCGCGGGCGACGCCGAGCCGTCGACCGCGTTGCCGCTGGGCGGCCGCGTGCGCCCCGCCGCGTTGCGCCGTTTCGTGCGCGCGATGGCGGCGCAGCATCTACCGGTGCAGGCGGCCCGCCTCGGCTACGACCGGCTCTACGCCTTCGAGTGCTTCGCGCGTGCGCACGCCAGCCAGGACGCCGCCCTGCGGGCGCTCGCGCTCGAGCTGTTCGCGGCGTTCGAGGACACCCCGCGCTGAACTCTCCTCGGC
>DATLIE010000132.1:0-3698 GCA_035539635.1 Burkholderiaceae bacterium | reverse complement strand
CGCCACCAGGATGCCCTGCGCCGCGAAGATGCCGGCGCACAGGTCGGCGATCGGGATGCCCACGCGCACGGGGCCCTGGCCCGGCAGGCCGGTCACCGACATCAGCCCGCTCATGCCCTGCGCGATCTGGTCGAAGCCGGGGCGCTGGGCCAGCGGCCCGGTCTGGCCGAAACCGGAGATGCTGGCGTAGACCAGGCGCGGGTGCCCGGGCGCCAGGCTGTCGTAGTCGATGCCAAGGCGAACCTTCACGTCGGGGCGGAAGTTCTCCACCACCACGTCGGCGCTCGCGATCAGGCGCTTCAGCATGTCGATGCCGTTGGCCTGCTTCAGGTCGAGCGTGATCGAGCGCTTGTTGCGGTGCGTGTACTGGTAGTCCGAGCCGTCCTGGCCGCCGAGCGTGTCGTCGCCGCGCATGTGCTCGGGCATCTGCACCTGGATCACGTCGGCGCCCCAGTCGGCGAGCTGGCGGCAGCAGGTCGGACCGGCACGCACCTGGGTCAGATCGACGACCCGAAAACGTGCGAGCGCGGCCGAGGCAGGCAGATGCGGCATGCGGGTCAGTATTCCTGCCACCCGCCTAAAGTGTCAACACTTTGCATTGCATCGTTAACACCAATACCCTGCCCGGCCTGCCCCGGCCCTATGCTTGTGCCCGTGAACGCCCCGCTTTCGAAACGCCACGCCGACCGCCACCTAGCGCCGCGCATCGCTACCGAACTCAAGCAGCTGATCTACGAAGGCGCCTTCGCGCCCGGCGAGCGGCTGAACGAAGCGGCTCTGGCGCTGCGCATGGGCACCAGCCGCGGCCCGATCCGCGAGGCGCTGCGAGCGCTGGCCGGTTGGGGGCTGGTGACGCCGGTGCCCAACCGCGGCGTGTTCGTGCGCAGCCTGTCGGTGCGCGAAATGCTCGAGGTGTACGACCTGCGCGCGCTGGTGTTCGGCTTTGCCGCCGAACGCGCCGCCGAGCGCGCAGCGGCCGCCGACAAGCGCGAGCTCGAGAAGCTGCTCGACGCGATGGACAGCGCCAGCGCGGTGGAGGACAGCACGCGCTACTACGAGCTGAACCTGGACTTCCACGCCCGCATCCTGGCGCTGTCGGGCAACCAGCGCGCCTGCGAGGCCTACGACGACTATGTGAAGGAACTGCACCTGTTCCGGCGCAAGTACTTCAACGGCCCCGGCAACATGAAGCGCTCGAACGAGCAGCACCGCGAGCTCTACGAGGCGATCGCCAAGGGCTCCGGCGCCAAGGCACGCGCCGCCGCCGAGCGCCATGTGCTCGAGGGCCGCCAGCGCCTGATGGCGACGCTGGACGCGTCGCTGCGTTGACCCCAGGGCGTGTCGACGGTCCCGCGCAGGCCGGCGCGCGCCGCGGCGTCGCGCACCAGGCAGGCATCACGTGCACGGCCTCAATCGGGCTTGATCTGCGCGTCGCGGATCAGCTTGTCGTAGCGAGCACGTTCGCTCGTCAGCAGCGACGTCAGCCGCTCGACCGGGCCGGGCAGCACCTCGCCGCCGGCATTGGTCAGCCGGTCGCGCACCTCGGGCGCCGCCAGTGCCTTCTGCACCTCGGCATGCACGCGGGCCACCACCGCCGGCGGCATGCCCGCCGGACCGACGACGCCGTACCAGACCGAGGCCTCGAAGCCGGCGAAGCCCGACTCGGCAATCGTCGGCACCTCCGGGAAGATCGGGCTGCGCGCCGGGCTCAGCACCGCGATCACGCGCAGCTTGCCGGCGCGCACATGCGGTTGCACCTCGAGCGCGTTCACCGCCACCGCCTGCACATGGCCGGCGATCACGTCGGTGATGGCCGGCGTGCCGCCCTTGTACGGGATGTGGCTGAGCTGGATGCCCGCCGCGCGCTCGAACAGTTCGATTGCCAGGTGCGGCGTCGAGCCGTTGCCCGGGCTGCCGTAGGTCACCGTCTTCGGCGACGCCTTCGCGGTGGCGATCAGCTTGGCGATCGACTCGATCGGCGTCGCCGCGTTGACCGCCAGCACCACCGGCACGCGGCCGACCAGCGACACCGGCGTGAAGTCGCGCGCCATGTCGTACGGGGCCGGCTGGTACAGCGTGGCGTTGGCGGCGATCGAGTTGGCCGTCAGCATCAGCGTGTGGCCGTCGGCCGGGCTGTCGATCAGCGCGCGCATCGCGATGTTGGTGCCGGCGCCGGGCTTGTTCTCCACCACCACCGGCTGGCCGAGGCCGGGCGCGATCTGCTGCCCGATCGCGCGCGCGATGATGTCCACCGCGCCGCCGGGCGCGAAGCCGACCAGCAGCTTGATCGGACGCGTGGGCCAGGTGCTGCTCTGGGCCGCGGCCCAGCGCGCAAGGCCGAGGGCGCCGGCGCCGAGCAGCAGTTGGCGACGCGCGATGCGGGTCATGAATGTCTCCTCGGTGTGGGTTCAGTCGCCAGGCGGTCGCGCGGGCCGCTGCCCGTTACTCGGGCTCGATCTTGGCCGCGCGGATCACGTCGCCCCAGCGCTTGATCTCGCCGGCGAGCAGCGCATCCTGCTCGGCCGGCGTGCTGGCGGCCAGGCGCATGCCGAGCTTGCCGAGCCTGTCCTGCACCGCCGGCGAGGCCACCGCCTCGCGCGCGGCGCGGTTCAGTGCCGCGATCACCTCGGCCGGAGTGCCAGCGGGTGCGGCGAGCGCGTTCCACGAGGCGACGTTGTAGCCGGCCACACCGGCCTGCTGCACCGTGGGCACGTCGGGCAGCGCCGGGTTGCGCTTGTCCGACGACACGGCGAGCACCTTGACCACGCCGGCCTGCACCTGCGGAATCATCGGGCCGAGGATCTCGAACGCGAGGTCGATCTCGCCGGCGCGCAGCGCAGTGAGCACTGCGGGGCTGCCCTTGTACGGCACGACCAAGGCGTCGACACCGGCCACGGTTTCGAACAGCTTGGCTGCCAGTTGCTGGGTGCTGCCCACCGCGATGGTGCCGACGTTGAGCCTGCCCGGGTTGGCCTTCGCGAACGCCACCACGTCGCGCAGGCTCGCAAAGCGCGAGCCCGCCGGCACGAACAGGCCGACGTCGAAGTAGCCCAGCGTGCTGATCGCCGCGAAGGCCTTCTGCGTGTCGTAGGGCAGCTTCTTGAACAGGCCGACGCTGACCGCGTTGCCGTTGCTCATCAGCAGCAGCGTGTGGCCGTCGGGCTTGGCGCTGGCCACCGCCTGGCTGGCGACGATGCTGCCGGCGCTGGGCTTGTTCTCGACCACGATCGGCTGGCCGAGGCGCTGGCTCATCACCTCGGCCACCGCGCGAGCCGTGAGGTCGGCGATGCCGCCGGGGCCGAAGGGCACCAGCAGCTGGATCGGGCGCGACGGGAAGCGCTCCTGCGCGGACGCGAAGCCCGAGACGCCGGGCAGGGCCGCGGCACCGAGCCAGGTCAGCGCGCTGCGACGACGAAGGGACAGGGGACGTGGTGTGTTCATGAACGGCAGTATGCCCACCCGGGCCTCAGAAGCGGTGGCGCAGGCCGACGCTGAACGCCGTCTGGCTGCCCAGCGTGCCGAGGAACGCGGGACGCGCGTAGCCACCGTCGACCTCGTTGCGGTCGACCACGGCGTAGATGTCGGTGCGGCGCGAGAAGCGGTAGTTCACCGTCGCCCACGCCACCTTGCGCGAGCCTTCGAGTGCGGCGCTGCCCGACTGCGAGTCGTCGAAGTACGCCAGGCTCAGCGTGCTGGCC
>DATLIE010000131.1:0-8665 GCA_035539635.1 Burkholderiaceae bacterium | reverse complement strand
CTTCAAGGCCTGCCGTCGCGCCTGGCTCTCGGCCGGCCAGTGCTGCTTGAGGTCGTAGTACTCGGGCACCGCCGGCACCCCGGGCGGGATCAAGACCCACGCCTGCTTGCTGGCCGTGAAGATGTGGATGTCCGGCGGCAGCTGGTCGGGTTCGTCGAGCGTGCCCACGCGCACGAAGGCCACGCGCCGGCCCGCGCCCGCGTAATGGCTCCACAGCGCAATGCGGCAGCGCGGGCAACGTGCGATCAGCTGGCCCTTGCCGCTGTTGGACGGCGTGTCCACCAACTCGGGCTCGCCGGCCAGCAGCTCGACGCGGTCCATTTCGATCATCGCGTTGAGCGCGAACGAGGCGCCACTCTCGCGCTGGCACCAGCGGCAATGGCAGCAGTGGACGAACAGGGGCCGCGTGCGCATGCGGTAGCGGACCTGGCGGCAGTCGCAGCCGCCGTCGAGCGGGAAGGCGGGGTCGGTCATGGCAGGGTGGGCAGTGGCGTGGCGCCATCATCGCGCACACCGGGCTGACAGCGGCCGGCGGTCCTCCCACAATCGCAGCGATGCGCTCCCTGTTCATGCTCGCCGGACTGCTCGCGGCGGGGCTGCTCGCGGCCTGCAGCGGCACGCCCCGTGCACCCACCAACGCCGACCCGGTGCTGCAGTCGCTCGGCCACGGCCTGTGGCTGCTGCCCGGCCGCTTCCCGCGCGAGCGTCAGCCCGACGGCAACAGCCTGGTGCTCGAAGGCCGCGGCGCTCTGCTGGTCGTCGACACCGGCCGCCATGCCGATCACACGCAGGCGCTGCTCGACTTCGCGCTGCGGCGCGGCCGCCCGATCACCACCGTGCTCAACACGCATTGGCACCTCGACCACCTCGGCGGCAACGCGCGCCTGCGCGACGCGCTGCCGGGGCTGGAGGTGGTCGGCAGCCCGGCGGTGGCGCGCGCGATCGCCGAGCGCTTCCCGGCCTCGCGCCGCGAGCTCGAGGGCCTGCTCGCGAACCCCGGGACCCCGCCCGACGTGCGCGAGATGGCGCGCGTGGATCTCGCGCTGTACGACCGCGCCGCGGCGATGACACCGAACCGCCAAATTGCCGGCCCGGCCCAGGCCCTGACGCTGGCCGGCCGCGAGGTGACCGTCGGCCACGAAGCCGGCGCCAGCGAGGGCGACCTCTGGCTGCTCGACCGCGCGAGCGGCGTGCTCGCCGTGGGCGACCTGGTCACGCTGCCGGTGCCCTTCCTCGACACGGCCTGCCCCGCACAGTGGCGCGAGGCGCTGGCACGCGTCGATGCCCTGCCGTTCGAGCGCCTGCTGCCCGGGCATGGGCCGGTGATGGAGCGCGCCACCTGGCGCCGCTGGCGCGCCGGCTTCGACGCCCTGCTCGACTGCGCCGCCAGCGACACTCCGGCGCGCACCTGCTCGGCGCGCTGGATCGAGAACCTGGGTTCGCTGCTCGCGCCGGCCGACCATGCCGTAGTGCACGCAATGATCGGGCACTATTTCGCGCAGCGCCTGCGCGCGGCGGACCGTGACCGTTACTGCGGCGCCGTCACGCCCTAGCATCCGCATCCGGAAGCCGCACGCGGCGGCACACAGGTTGCAGATGAAGATTTCGCCCCCGTTGCCGGTCCCCGGATCGATCCCGTCCCCCACCCGCGGCTGTCTCGGCGCCCTGGCGGCCGCCGCGCTCGCCCTGCTCGCTGCCCCCGCTTCGGCCTGGGAGCCCACGGCCCCGGTCGAGCTGGTGGTGCCAGCCGGCACCGGCGGCGGCGCCGACCAGATGGCGCGCTTCGTCGCGCAGATGGTCACCAAGCACAAGCTGATGAACCAGCCGCTGACGGTGGTGAACAAGGCGGGCAACTCGGGCGCCGAAGGCCTGCTCGACGTGAAGGCAGCCAAGGGCAACCCGCACAAGCTGATCATCACGCTGTCGAACCTGTTCACGACGCCGCTGGCCACCGGCACCGACTTCAGCTGGCGCGACATCACGCCGGTGCAGATGCTCGCGCTCGACCAGTTCGTGCTCTGGGTCAACGCGGAGTCGCCGCACAAGTCGGCCAAGGAGCTGCTGGACGCGCTGCGCGCTAGCCAGCCGGGCAGCGTCAAGCTCGGCGGCACCGGCAGCAAGCAGGAGGACCAGCTGATCAGCGTGCTGCTCGAGACGGCCGCGTCGACGCGCCTGGCCTACCTGCCGCTCAAGGGCGGTGGCGACGTGGCGAAGTCGCTGGCGGCCAAGGAAGTGGACATCACCGTCAACAACCCGATCGAGGCCGCCAAGCTGTGGAACGAGGGCAAGGTGCGGCCGCTGTGCGTGTTCGACGGCAACAAGCTCGACTACCAGGGCAAGATCACCGCGACGCAGAGCTGGGGCGACCTGCCCACCTGCATGTCCTTCGGCATTCCGGTGCAGTACCTGATGATGCGCGGCATCTTCATGTCGCCCGGCGTCGGCCCCGAGCACGTGGCCTACTACAGCGGCCTGCTGGACAAGGTGCGCGCGCTGCCCGAGTGGCGGGACTTCATGGCCCAGGGCGCGTTCAAGCAGTCGGTGATGACCGGCGAGCCGTTCGCCAACTGGCTCGACCGCAGCGAGAACTTCCACAAGGTGCTGATGCGCGAAGCCAAGCTGACCTACGCGGCCAGCGGTGCCGCCGCCCCCGTCGCCGGTGGCGGTACGCCGAAGGCAACGCCCGCCGCGATCGCACCGCGCACCGGCGCGGCGCCGGAGAAGAAGTAGCCGCGGCGCCTCGCGCGCCGCTCAGCCGCCGGGGCTGAGCCAGCGCTGCTGGCGCGCCAGCGCCACCAGTGCCTCGAACGAGTCGCAGCGCTGCCTGCGCGCCGCGGGCCACAGGCGCAGCAACAGCTCGGCGGTGGCCAGCGTGTCGGCGGCCGCCTGGTGGCGCACCGCACACTCGATGCCGAAGTGCGCCAGCCAGTCGTCCAGCGCGTGCCCGCCCACGTCCGGGTGCAGCCCGGCCGCCACCGGTGCCAGGTCGAGCCAGGGGTTGGCGAGTCGCTGGCCGAGGGCTTGCTGCATCGCGCGGCCGATCATCGTCTGGTCGAAGCTCGCGTGATAGGCCAGCAGCGGCGACGTGCCGATCCACTGCTCGAACGCGCGCAGCGCCTCGCGCGGTGGCGCGCCGGCACGCTGCGCGCCGACACCGATGCCGTGCAGCAGGATGTTGTCCTTGTCGGTGCTCGCACCCTGGTGCTGCAGCACCGATTCGAAACTGTCGGCCAGCACCACGCGGGGCGACCCGCCGGCGCTGTCGAAGTGCACCGCGATCGCGGCCACTGCGAGCAGGCAGTCATGCTGCCTGTCCAGGCCCGTGGTCTCGACGTCGAGCACGACCCAGCGCCGGGCGTCGGGCACGCGCTGCCGCGGCGCCCCGAGCCAGCGCGAGAGCAGGCTCACCGCAGGTAGTCCATCTCGATGCGCTGCTGCAGGCGGCGCGCGACGCGCAGGCTCTCCTTGAGCACGCGGCGGTCGATGTCGTTGAGCGCGTTCACGTCCACCAGGTTCGGGTTGCCGTCCGCCGCGTCGACCGCCTGCCGGCTGTCCCGCTCGAGCTGCACCTGCAGGCGCAACAGCTGCAGGTACTCGAAGCCGCCGATCCACGCCTCGGCCTCCTGCGCCGGCACGCCCATCGCGCGCGCCACCGCCTCGAAGCGTTCGCGCGTGGACGTGGCCGGCACGCCGTGCGCCAGCGCGTACAGGCGCGCCGCGTCGGCGTAGATCGCCGTGCCATGCAGCTTGAGGTCGACCACCGACTGGTCACCCTGGGCCTGGGCGTCGATGCCGCCGTGCCAGTTCAGCGCGGGGCCGTTGCGCAGCGCGTTCTCGCCCATCTGCTTCATGAAGCGCGCATTGCGCGCCGCGTGCTGCATCACCAGGTCGCGCATCGGCTGCACCAGCGTCGCGTTGCCGGCCAGCGGGCGGAAGTCGAAGTAGATGCTGGCGTTGAGCAGGTCCTCGGGCGCGCCATGGTCGATCCAGTCGCCGAAGCGCTGCATCCATTCGGCCGCTGTCAGGCAGCACTCTGGGTTGCTGGCCATCACGTTGCCCTTGCACAGCGGGTAGCCGCAGGCGTCGAGCGCCTCGTTGACTTCGCGCGCGAAGGCCAGCAGCGCGGGCCGCTCGCGCGCCGGCTCGTCGCTGTCGAACACGATGCCGTTGTCCTGGTCGGTCGCGATGGTCTGCTCGCTGCGGCCCTCGGAGCCGAAGGCGAGCCAGCACAGGCGCGCCATGTCGACACCGTGGCGCACGGCGACCAGCGTCACGAGGCGCTCGGTCAGCACGTCGTTGAGGTGGCTGATCAGCTCGGTGAGTTGGCGCGCGCGCACGCCCTGGCCGAGCAGGCTGCGCGCGAAGCGGCGGATGTCGGCCGCCACGACGCGCAGCGTGTCGACGTCGGGGGCGGCGCGGATCGCCGTGCTGACCTGCTTGAGCGACAGCCGCTGCAGCGCGAACAGGTCGCGTTCGGACAGGATGCCGACGACCCGGCCGGCCGGATCGTTCGCGTCGGTCACCGGCACATGGCGGATGCCATGGCGCGACATCAGCAGCGCAGCGTCCTGCGCCGTGTGGCGCGTGGACAGCGTGTGCGCCGGCTGGCTCATCACCTCGGCGATCGGACGGTCGAGCGGCACGCGCTGCAGCGCCACGCGGCCGAGGATGTCGTGCCGCGTCAGGATGCCCAGCGCCGCGCCGCTGGCCTCGTCCTGCACCAGCACCGAGCCGATGCGCTTGTCGTGCATCGCGCGCAGCGCGTCCTCCAGCGGCGTGGCCGGGGGCACGCCGTACGCCGCGCGCCGCACCAGGTGGCCCAGCGGCGTTTCGAGCGACTGCTCGGCCAGTGACTGCGACGCATAGGCCACCTGCAGGGCACGCCGCGACAGGTCGAGGAACTGCTGCACGCGCCGGTTCAGGAAGTCGGCGAATGGGGCGCTGTCGCGCGCCAGTGTGTGCATCGCTTCGACGGGCAGTTCGAGGCAGAAGGTGTCGGCCTGCGCGGTGTAGGTGGCGGTCACAGGGCGCGCGCCCATCGCGGCGCCGACCGGGAACAGGTCGCCAGCCTCGTACTCGAAACCGCCACCGGTGTCGGCCAGGCCACTGCGCCCGCTGACGCGGCCGCGGCGGATGAACAGCAGCCGCGTCACCGCGCCGTTGGCCGGCGACAGCACCACCTCGCCGGGCTCGTAGTAGGCCTGGGCGCTGGCTTCGACGAAGCGGTCGACCTGCGCGGCCTCCATCTGGGCGAACGGCGCGAAGCGCAGCAACTCGGCGCGCAGGTTGGAGACCAAGCTGAACGAAGGGCTCATGCTCATCGCGGCCAGCATACGCAAAGACCCATGAAAAAGGGCCCCTCGCGGGGCCCTTGGGGCGATCCAGGGTGGACCTGGATCAACTCAGCATGGCGTCTCGTCAGGCACGCGCCGGCTTGGCGCCCTTCAGGTTCGGGTAGCGCACATGCTCCACCAGTTCCTGCGTGTCCTGGCGCGGCTGGCCGGTCAGCAGGCTGACGATGATGATCACCGCAAAGCCCACCGGCACGCCGAACAGGCCCGCCGAGATCGGCTGGATGCCCCACCAGATGTTGTCGGCGATCGGCGAGGTGACGCCGAAGATGCCGCGCATCCAGGGTTGCGTGGTGACCATGTAGTAGAAGGTCGTGCCCAGGCCGGCGATCATGCCCAGCGTGGCGCCCCACTTGTTGGCACGCTTCCAGAAGATGCCGAGCACCAGGGCCGGGAAGAACGCCGCCGCTGCGAACGAGAACGCCGCCGAGACCAGGAACAGGATGTCCGCCGGTTTCTGCGCCGCCACCGCCGCCGCCGCCAGGGCCACGATCACGAGCAGGGCCTTGGAGATGGCCACGCGACGCGAAGTGGGGGCGTTGGGGTCGATCATCTTGTAGTACAGGTCGTGCGACAGCGCGTTGGCGATCGTCAGCAGCAGGCCGTCCGCAGTGGACAGCGCCGCCGCCAGGCCGCCAGCGGCCACCATGCCCGAGATCACGTACGGCAGGCCACCGATGGCCGGGGTCGCCAGCACGATGATGTCGCCGCCGATGCGGATCTCGCCGAGCTGCAGGATGCCGTCCTTGTTGACGTCGGCCACCGAGAGCAGTGCCGGGTCGACCCGGTTCCAGGCCGAGATCCACTCGGGCAAGGCGCTGAACGACGCACCCACCACGTTGGTGAACATCTCGTACTTGACCAGCACGGCCAGCGCGGGCGCCGTGAAGTACAGCAGGAAGATGAAGAACAGCGACCAGGTCACCGAGTCCCGTGCTTCCTTCACCGACGGCGTGGTGTAGTAGCGCATCAGGATGTGTGGCAACGCGGCCGTGCCCACCATCAGGCAGAAGATCAGCGCCAGGAAGTTGCGGCGCGAGGTGTCGTACGCCGCCTTGGCCTTGTCGTCACCGTTCGGGTCACCCGCGTAGATCGCCGCGTGACTCGGCATGCCGCCCAGCGGTGCGGTGCGGGCCGTGTTGGTGGTCTTCGCCGCCGTGTAGGCCTTCTTCGCGTCTTCCAGGGTCTTCGGCAGCGCCGCGAGTTCCTTCTCGGCGGCCTGGATGTCGGCCACCGGGCCGTTGGCGGCCTTCAGGTCGTCGAGCTTCTTCTGCGCGGCGGCCTGGTCGGCTGCCATCGCGGCGGGCACGTCCTTGAGCTTGGCATCGGCCGCGTCGGCACGCTGCTTGAAGATGCCGATGACCTCCTGCTCCTTCGGGTCCGCGCGCAGCTTCTTCTCGATCTCCGACACCTTCTGCAGCTGGAAGCCGTAAACGGCTTGCGGGATCGGCACGCCGGTCTGCTTGACCGACAGCCAGACCACCGGCACCAGGTACGCAATGATCAGAATGATGTACTGCGCCACCTGCGTCCACGTCACCGCGCGCATGCCGCCAAGGAACGAGCACACCAGGATGCCGCCCAGGCCGACGAAGATGCCGACCTCGAACGCGAGGCCCGACAGACGCGTCGTGATCAGACCCACGCCGTAGATCTGCGCCACCACATAGGTGAAGGAGCACAGGATCGCGGCCAGGATGCCGATGAAGCGCGGCAGGTTGCCCTCGTAGCGGGCGCCCAGGAAGTCGGGAATCGTGAACTGGCCGAACTTGCGCAGGTACGGCGCCAGGAACAGCGCCACCAGCACGTAGCCGCCGGTCCAGCCGAGGATGAAGGCCAGCCCGCCGAAGCCCGTGAGGTAGAGCGTTCCCGCCATGCCGATGAAGGAGGCCGCGCTCATCCAGTCGGCGCCGGTGGCCATGCCGTTGTACATGGCCGGGACGCGGCGGCCCGCGACGTAGTACTCGGCTGCGTCCGAGGTGCGGCTCATGACGCCGATGCCGGCATAGAGCAGCACGGTGGCGATCAGGAAGATGAAGCCGATCCAGTTACGCGGCAGCCCCATCTGCTCGAGGACGGCCAGGATCAGGACGAAGACGAGGAAGCCGCCGATGTACCAGGTGTAGACCTTGTTCAGCTGCTTCTTGAAGGCGCTCTGCGAGCCGGCGCTGAATACGCCGGTCGATTGTTGATTCGTGCCTGCCATGTCAGTCATCCTCCGCTTCGTGGACGTTGTATTCCCGGTCCAAGCGGTTCATGTGCCACGCGTAGTACCAGATCAAGAGGACGTAGACGATCAGCGCGCCCTGGGCCGCGACCCAGAAGCTGAAAGGCCAGCCGAAGAAGCTGAAGGTCAGGTCCCGTGCGTAGTACGCGACCACGAAGGTCACTACGAACCAGATGGCCAGCAGGATTCCCGTGATGGATAGCGTCTTTCGCCAGTACTCGTGGTGTTTCTTGGTCAACTGCATGTCGTTGTGCCTTCCCCTTCTACGACGTCCGGGAATCGCCCCGGTGCCTCAGCCGATCTACCGATCGACCTCCCGTACCGCGCAAAGCGGCGCCCTTCCTGAAACCCTCTCGCCTCGACATCAGGGTGCGAGCCCCGTTTCCCGCTGCAGCTGGGCCGCCACCTGAGGCTCGAAGCGCTGCAGATGGGCGATGATTTTGCGTGCCTTCTCGGGTTCGCTGCGATTGGCATGAACCCGTGCCAGCTGGTACCAGCCGAACGGACTCATCGGCTGCAGCTCCGTGTTGCGCTTCAAGGCGTCGATTGCCTCGTCGAGCCGGCCCTGGCGGATCAGCGACAGGCCCAGGCCGTACCAGGCCCGGTCGAGCGCCGGCTGCAGCTCGACCGCGCGCGTCATGCGCGCGATGGCCTCTTCGTGCCGGCCGGCTTTCTGCAGCACGAAGCCGAGGTTGAACAGCGTGGCCGCGTCGTCGGGCGCCAGCGCCGCCGCGCGCTCCAGCGCCGCGATCGAATCCTTCGTCCTGCCCTGCCCGGCGTAGAGGAAGCCGGCGACGCTCAGGGCGCGGTGGTGGTCCGGCTCGCTGCGCAACAGCGTTTCGAGCAGCTGCAGCGCGCGCGCGTTCTGCTTGAAGAACAGGCACCATTGCGCGAACAGGTACAGCAGGCGCGGGCTCATTCCGGCACGATCACGCGCCATTGGTGGTTGCACTTGCGGCAGCGGCCCTCCGAGGCCGAGATCAGCTTGAAGCGGGCGTAGGCGCCGCACGCCTCGCAGGTCGCGTGCTCGCCGATGCGCTCGGCTTCCATCAGGATCTTGTGGTAGCGCGTCATGCCGTAGGTCCCG
>DATLIE010000130.1:0-3271 GCA_035539635.1 Burkholderiaceae bacterium | reverse complement strand
GCCTTCGCGCAGACGCTGGAACGCATGCTCGATGCCGTGCGGCTGAACTACTGGGCGCCCGATGCCGCGACGCGGCGCGAGCTGGCGCAGGCCTACACGGAGGCGGTGCGCGCCACGGGGCTGCGGGAGCGGAACGAGGCGGTGCAGCGGTTTGCGCAGGCTGCGTTGGTGGCGTCGCCTGTCACTGCTTCTGCACCGGTCGTCGTCGCGTCCCCCATCGCGCCCGTCGAAGCGACCCAACCTGCACCCGAATCACCCGCCGCAGCGGACCTCGCACAACCGGTGGCCGGCCTCCAGCTGAAGCCCGTCGCCGACACCCCATCGCCCCCGCCGCCGTCCGCCGTGCTGCCGCGCCTGCTCGCCGCATTCGGCGCCGCCTTGTTGCTGGCCATCGGCGCGCTGGTGCAATGGCGGCGCGGCCGGGCCGTGCCCGCCGCCTGATTCACGAGAATGCCTGCCATGCCCGCGCTCGATCCCTTCACCATCTTCGCCCTCGCGCTGGTCGCCGCCTTGTGGCTGGCACTGGCCGTCGACCGCTGGCTGGGCGAGCCGCCCGCCGCACTGCATCCGGTCGTGTGGATGGGCCGCTACCTGGACTGGATCGGCAGCCGCCTCGCACCGCGCGCCGCCGACGCGACGGCGGTGCAGAGCCTGGCGATGCAGTGGCTGCCGGTCTGGGGCATGGCCGTGGTGCTCGGGCTCGCGTTCAAGCCGCTCTTTGCGTGGCGCATGCTGCGCGACGAGGTGCTGGCGGTCGAAGCCGCGCTGGGCGAATCGCTCGACGCAGGCCGCGCACGGCTCGCGCGCCTCGTGAGCCGCGATGTCTCGGTGCTGAGCGAGCGCGAAGTGCGCGAGAGCGCCATCGAGTCGCTGGCCGAGAACCTCAACGACTCGCTGGTGGCGCCCGTGTTCTGGTTCGTGCTGTTCGGCCTGCCGGGCGCGGCGCTCTACCGTTTCGCCAACACCGCCGATGCCATGTGGGGCTACCGCGGCGAACGCGGCGGGCGCGACTGGACCTGGTTCGGCAAGTGGGCCGCGCGCGCCGACGACGTGCTCTCGTGGCTGCCCGCGCGCCTCACCGTGCTGCTGCTGGCCCTCGCGGCCGGCCGCTGGCCGCGCGGCGTGGCCCGCGAGGCGCGCCGCACGCCGTCGCCCAACAGCGGCTGGCCGATGGGGGCGATGGCGCTGCTGCTGGGTGTGCGGCTTGCGAAGCCGGGTGTGTATGCGCTGAACGGGGAAGGGCGTGCCGCCACACCGGCCGACACCGCGCGCACGGCGCAGCTCGGCGAGCGGGCGGCGTGGGGGCTGGCGGTGATCGCTTCGCTCGCGATGCTGTCGCCGTTGCTGGCGAGGTGGGCATGACGAATCCAAGCATGGTGCACGGCGGCCCCGACGAGACCGGCGCCGCGCCGCACGACTTCTCGACCAACGGCAACGCGGTCGGTTCGTGCCCCGTGGTGCTCGCCGCGCTGCGCGAGGCCGACGTGGCGCACTATCCCGATCCGCGCTACACCGCGCTGCGTTCCGCGCTTGCCGATTTCCACGGCGTGTCGGTGGAGCGCATCGCGATCGCTGCGAGCGCGAGCGAATTCATCCACCGCATCAGCGCCGCTGTGGCGCAAGCAGGCGGCGGAGAGGTCTGGCTGCCCGCGCACAGCTACGGCGACTACGAACGTTCGGCCACGGCCTGGGGCCTCGGCGTGCGGCGCGCACCTGACGAAGCCGACGGCGCCGCGCTGCACTGGTGCTGCGAACCGTCGAGCCCGTTCGGCCAGTCGCAACCCGATATCGCCGAACACGCCGCGAGCGATGCCGTCTGCGTGCTCGACATGGCCTACGAGCCGCTGCGCCTCGAAGGCCAGCCCTCGCACGACGCCGCGCAGCGCGACCGCCTCTGGCAGCTGTGGACACCGAACAAGGCCATGGGCCTCACGGGCATTCGCGCCGCCTACGCCATCGCGCCTGCGAACAACGAAGTGGCCGGCCCGCTGCTGGAACGGCTCGAACGCCTCGCACCGTCATGGCCGCTGGGCACGCACGGCGTCGCGCTGCTCACGACCTGGACCACCGACGAAGCGCAAGGTTGGCTCGCGCGCAGCCTCGACATCCTGCGCGACTGGAAGGCGCGGCAGCGCGCCGTCTGCGAATCGCTGGGCTGGCAGGTGCTGCCGGGCGACGCCAACTTCTTCGGCGCACGGCCCGACACGCCATACCCGCCCCGGGCCGCCGCGCTGCGCGCCGAGGGCATCAAGCTGCGCGATTGCGCCTCCTTCGGCCTGCCGGGGCACCTGCGCCTGGGCGTGCTGCCGCCGGCGAGCCAGCAGGCCTTGAAGGCCGCGTGGGCGAGGGCGAGGGCCAGCGCCGCACGACACAGCGGCTGAACGCACCTCGCACCACAATAGGGCCGTCTCAAGAAAAGGAAAACGAACAGGCCCATGCTCTACGCCATCACCACGCTCTTCCTGTGCCAGCTTGCGGGCGAACTGCTCGTGCAGTGGCTGTCGCTGCCGATCCCCGGTCCGCTGATCGGCATGCTGCTGCTCTTCGTCGGCCTGCTCGTGCGCGGCGGCGTGCCGGAAGCGCTGACCGACACCTCGGGCCATCTGCTGCGCAACCTGATGCTGCTGTTCATTCCGGCGGTGACCGGCGTCATGCTGCATTTCGAGCGCGTGGGGCGCGAGTGGCTGCCGTTCCTCGCGGCCGGTGTCGTGGGCGGCACCTTCACCATGGCGGTGACCGCGCTCACGCTGCGCTGGATGATCCGCGTCACGGGCAAGGACGCGGAATGAACGCGCCCGCCAAGTTGTCTGAAATCTGGGTCTTCCTGGCCCAGTCGCCGCTGCTGTGGCTGTCGCTCACGCTGCTGGCCTACCTGGGCGCGCTGTGGCTGCATGCGCGCAGCGGGCGCAACCCGATGGTCAACCCGGTGCTGGTGTCGGTGATCGTCATCGTGGGCGTGCTGCTGCTCACGCGCACGCCTTACGACACCTACTTCGAGGGCGCCAAGTTCGTCCACTTCCTGATCGGCCCGGCCACCGTGGCGCTGGCCGTGCCGCTGTACAGCCAGGTCGGCCGGCTGCGGCGCCTGTGGCTGCCGATCGGCGTGGCGCTGCTGGTGGGCTCGGTGGCTGCCATCGTGTCGGCCATCGGCATCGGCTGGGTGCTCGGCGGTTCGCGCGAGCTCCTGATGTCGCTCGCGCCCAAGTCGGCCACCATGCCGATCGCGATGGGCGTGGCCGAGAAGATCGGCGGCCTGCCGTCGCTGGCCGCC
>DATLIE010000129.1:0-3708 GCA_035539635.1 Burkholderiaceae bacterium | reverse complement strand
CCGAAGCAGGACGCGCCGGGCATCGCGCCGATGATCGCCGGGCCGGGCTGCTCGAGGAAGCGCTGGTAGGTGCCCCAGGCGTGCTGCGCGTGGTCGAAGGTGCAGATCGACAGCGTGTGGCCGTCGGGGCCGGTGCCGGGCACCTCGTCGAACGCGAGCTTCGGCCCGGTGGTCAGCACCAGGTAGTCGTAGCCCAGTTGCGAGCCGTCGGCGAGTTCGAGCGTGTTGGCCGGTGCGTCGATGCGCTGCACGCGCTGCGCGACGAAGTCGATGCCCTTCTTGGCCAGGCGCGGGGCGATCGGGAAGGTGACGGCCTCGCGGTCGCGCCAGCCCACGGCCACCCAGGGGTTGGACGGCACGAACTGGAAGTCGGGCACGGAGTTGACGACCGTGATGCGGTGCGAGCGGTCAAGTGCCGCGCGCAGCTCGTAGGCCGCGGGCATGCCGCCGGTGCCGGCACCGACGATGACGATGTGGGCCATGCTTGTCTCCTGGTCGTTCGGGGTTGCGATTCGGACGCTGCGCTCAGCGCGCTGTGGCGAGTTGCGCCTGCAACCAGCGCTGCAGGTCGGGGGCGCTCGTCGCGCCGCTGCGCCTTGCCAGCTCGCGCCCGCCGCGATAGAGCACCAGCGTCGGGATGCTGCGGATGCGGTTGGCCACGCTGGCCTTCGGGTTGGCGTCGGTCTCCACCTTGGCGAAGCGCACCTGCGGCATGCGCGCGGCGGCGGCTTCGAACTGCGGCGCCATCGCGTGGCAGGGTCCGCACCACTCGGCCCAGAAGTCCACCAGCACGGGCTGCTCGCTGCGCGTCACGAACGCCGGGAACACCTCGTCGGTGAGGGCAGACGGCTTGGCGGCCGCCAGCTCGGTGCTGCAGCGCCCGCACACCGGATGGTGGTCCAGGCGCTGCTCTGGCAGCCGATTGACCGTGCCGCAACGGGGGCAGACGAGGTGCATCTCAGGCTCCGGGTTTGGCGCCGAGCTTGCGCAGGATGCGCTCCATCAGGCACCAGCGCGTGAAGCCGCTTTGCAGCAGGTTCGCGCCGACGAAGACGGTGAACGCGAGCCACCAGGTGCTGACGAAGCTGGGGCTGCCCGGCACGCCGAGCGCGAGCGAGAACAGGATGAACGTGCCGGCGAGGACGCGCACGATTTGCCATGAGGTCATGACGAAGCTCCTTGCGTTGCAGAGTGAGATGGGGGCGCCGCGATCGCCTGCAAGCGCTGGCGGTACGCGACGTAGTACAGGACCGGAATCACCACCAGCGTCAGCAGCGTCGAGACGAAGATGCCGAACACCAGCGAGATCGCCAGCCCGTTGAAGATCGGGTCGTCGAGGATGAAGAAGGCGCCGAGCATCGCGGCCAGCGCGGTCAGCGCGATCGGCTGGGCGCGTGTGATCGCCGCCTCCACCACGGCACGCTCGAAGGGCCGGCCCTCGCGCAGGTGCTGGTTGATCGAGTCGACCAGCAGGATCGAGTTGCGCACGATGATGCCGGCCAGAGCGATCATGCCGATCATGCTGGTGGCGGTGAACGGCGCGCCGAGCAGCGCGTGCCCCGGCATCACGCCGACGAGGGTGAGCGGGATGGGTGCCATGATGACCAGCGGCGTCAGGTACGAGCCGAACTGCGCCACCACCAGCAGGTAGATCAGCACCAGCCCCACCGCGTAGGCCGCGCCCATGTCGCGGAAGGTCTCGTAGGTGATCTGCCACTCGCCGTCCCACTTGATCGCATAGCCGCGGTAGGGGTCCTCGGGCTGCGAGATGAAGGTTTCGCCGAGCGTGCCCCCGCCGGGCGTGGCGATGCGCGCGAGCTCGCCGCGCATCTGGAACATCGCGTACAGCGGGCTGTCCACCGCGCCGGCCGCGTCGGCGACGACATAGACCAGCGGCAGGCCGTCCTTGCGGTGGATCGGCTGTTCGCGTTGCGTGTCGGTCGCGGTCACGAGTTCGCGGATCGGCACCAGCTTGCCGGCCGCCGAGCGCACCGTGAGCGCCAGCAGCGCGTCGAGATCGCCGTGGCGCTCGGGCGGCAGCTGGATCACGGCGGCCGTCGGGTACTTGCTCTGGTCGTGCAGGTAGGCGGTGGCTTCGCCCGCCAGGCCCGCGCGCAGCGTGGTCACGATGGCCTGCTGCGGCACGCCGAGCAGCGCGGCCTTGCGCCGGTCCACCACCAGCAGTGTGCGCGGTGCGGCGGCGATCGTCGAGTCGTCAACGTCGACCACGCCCTCGGTCTTCTCGAACACCGCGCGCACCGCGCGCGCCACCTGCGCTCGGCCCTCGGCCTCCGGGCCGTAGACCTCGGCGACGATCGGCGACAGCACCGGCGGGCCCGGCGGCACCTCGACCACCTTGACGTTGGCGCCGTGGCGCGCGCCGATCGCCTGCAGCGCCGGCCGCACGCGCGTGGCGATGGCGTGGCTCTGCTCCTTGCGCTGCGCCTTGTCGACCAGGTTGACCTGCAGGTCGCCGACCTCGCCGCCGCTTCTCAGGTCGTACTGACGCACCAGGCCGTTGAAGTTGATCGGTGCCGCGGTGCCGGCATAACCCTGCACGTCGGTCACCTCGGGCAGCGCGACCAGGTGCGCCGTCAGCGGCTGCAGCACGGCCGCGGTGCGCTCGACCGGCGTGCCGGCCGGCATGTCCACCACGACCTGGAACTCCGACTTGTTGTCGAAGGGCAGCATCTTCAGCAGCACCAGGCCAGCCGCGGGCAGCGCGAGCGACACGGCGATGGCGGCGCCGACCCCGGCGGCCAGCCAGCGCCGGTTGCGCGTGCCGTGCTGCGGATGCAGCAGCGGCGCGAACACACGCTCAAACCAAGGCGCGATGCGCGCGGCCAGGCCGTGAGGGGTGCCGTGGTCGGCGGCATCAGACGGCAACGCCTTGAGCCACAGCCGCGCCAGCCAGGGCGTGACGACGAAGGCAATCGCCAGCGACAGCAGCATGCCCATGCTCGCGTTGATCGGGATCGGCGCCATGTACGGCCCCATCAGCCCGCTGACGAAGGCCATCGGCAACAGCGCGGCGATCACGGTCAGCGTGGCTAGGATGGTCGGCCCGCCGACCTCGTCGACCGCGCCGGGGATCAGCTGCGCCAGTGGCACGCCGGGCTTGAGCGCCCTGTGGCGGTGGATGTTCTCGACCACCACGATCGCGTCGTCGACCAGGATCCCGATCGAGAAGATCAGCGCGAAGAGCGACACGCGGTTCAGCGTGAAGCCCCACGCCCACGAGGCGAAGAGCGTGGCCGCCAGCGTGAGCACGACCGCCACGCCCACGATCGCCGCCTCGCGCCGGCCGAGTGCCGCGAACACGAGCGCCACCACCGCGAGGGTCGCGAACACGAGCTTGCGGATGAGGCTCGAGGCCTTGTCGTCGGCGGTGGCGCCGTAGTCGCGCGTCACGGTGAAGGCGACGTCGTCCGGGATGAGCGCGCCGCGCAGCTCCTGCAGGCGTGCCGCCACCGCGTGCGCCACCTCGACCGCGTTCGCGCCCGGCTTCTTGGTGACCTCGAGGGTCACCGCCGGACGCTCGCCGGCGGCGCTTCCGGTCCAGGCGTAGCGCCGCGGCGCTGGTCGTGGGCCGCGTGGAGCGCCGCCCGGTGTACCTCGCCGACGTGGCGCGCGCGGTGGCGGCTCGCCTGCAGGAGCTGCGCGGCGCGCTCATCCCGGACGACGTCGCCTTCACCGTGACGCGCGACT
>DATLIE010000128.1:0-8004 GCA_035539635.1 Burkholderiaceae bacterium | reverse complement strand
CAATGAGCTGACCGCGGTGAACCAGTATTTCCTGCATGCGCGCATGTACCAGGACTGGGGCTACGCCCGCCTGGGCAAGATCACCTACGATGAATCCATCGGCGAGATGAAGCACGCCGACAAGCTCATCAAGCGCATCCTCTTCCTTGAGGGCCTGCCCAACCTGCAGGACCTGCACAAGCTGAAGATCGGCGAGACGGTGCCCGAATGCCTGGCGGCGGACCTCGCCGTCGAGGTCGGCGGCCGCGTCGACCAGATCGAAGGCATCCGCGAGTGCGAGGCCACCGGCGACTACGCCACCCGCGAGATTCTGCGCGAAATCCTCAGCGACACCGAGGAGCACATCGACTTCCTCGAGACCCAGCTCGAGCTGGCGGGCAAGGTGGGAGAGCCGAACTACCTGCAGTCGCAGATCGATACGCCCAGCTAGCCGAGGGCCTTGCAAATGCGAATGGTTCGCATTAGTATGCGGCCATGATCGTTTGCGTCTGCCACCGCGTCTCCGACCGCGACATCGCCCATGCCGTGAAGGCGGGCTGCGGCTCCTTCGACGAGTTGCAGGACGAGTTGCGGGTGGTCACCGGCTGCGGCGCGTGCAACGACTGCGCGCGCCAGACCTTCGAGCGGCTGCACGCGCAGGCACCTTGCGCCATGGCCAGCGCCTGGCTGCAGGTCGACGTGACCCGGGTCCGCGACCGGGCGCGCCAGACGCTCGAGGTGGCCTGATGGCCGAGGCCGAGCGTGACCCGCCGCCGGCACATGAGCCCGCAGGCCCGCCCGGCTTCAGCGCGGCGCCGGTGCGCCGCATCCACAGCCGCGAGCTGCTCGGCACCGCCGCCGAAGTCGAGATCGAGCACGCCGGTCACATCTACCGGCTGCGTCGCACGTCCCTGGGAAAGCTGATCCTGACCAAGTAGCCGCACCCGATCCACTTCGCTTTCCGACCGCCAGCCTTCCGCCAGCTCCGTCGCCCACCCCCCGCCGCACGCGCGGGCCGATGAAGGACTGGCATGAACCCCTCCGCCGATTTCGACGACGACACCCCGCCGCGGCCCTGTGCCGGCGGCCTGCTGGCGGGCACGCTGGCCTTGATGACCTGCTGGGCCACGCCCGAACCCGGGGCCAAGGTCGCCGCTCACGAGCAGTGCTCGCTGATCGCGCGCAAGGTGGTCTCCAACCTGTTCTTCCTGCGCGACCACCCGGACGTCGGACCGGGCCTGCAGCAGGTGGTCGGGCGCCTGCACCAGCGCTGGATCCTGATCGCGCAGGACGCCGCCATCACCGCGCCGCCGCTGGACCTGGCGGCCGAGGCTGCGCCGGCTGGCGCCGCGGTGCACTGAACGCCATGCCGAAGTCGCGAGCCCACTGGGGCTACGACCTGCTGACCGTGCTGCTGGTCGCACTGGTCGGTGCCTTCGTGTTCTGGGTCGTGCCGGCGCAGGCCGAGGTTGCTTCTTCCCTGGTGGCCAGGGTGGCAGCGTGACGAGACCGGTGCCCGCATTGCAGCCCGACGACGCCCTCACGCGCGGCCAGCGTCGCGCGCTGGTGGCCGGCATGCTCGGCGCCCACCTGGCAGCCGGCTGGGCGCTGCTGCAATTCGAGCCGGTGCGCCAGGCGATGGGCGAACTCGCGCCGGTGTTCGTCGACTGGGTGGTGCCGCCGATCGCGATACCCCCCGCGCCGCCGCCGCCCCCGAAGCCGCTGCCCAGGCCGGTCCAGCCGCCGCCGCTGGTGACGGCCGCGCCGTCGCCGGCGCCCGCTGCGTTCGTCGCACCGCCGCCGCCGCCCGAGCCGCCCACGGTGGCGGTCGAGGCGTCGCCGCCCGCGCCCGCAGCACCCCCCGCACCGGCCACTCCGCCGCCGCCGAAGACGATCGCGATCACGGCGGTCGACTACCTGACGCCGCCGCAGCTGAGCTACCCGCTGGCCTCGCGCCGCCTGCGCGAGGAGGGCGCGGTGCAGGTCCGGGTGCTGGTCGATGCGCGCGGCGCTCCGCAGCAGATGCAGCTCGTGCGCTCGTCGGGCTCGGCCCGCCTGGACGAGGCCGCGCTCGCCACTGTGCGCGCCACCGGTTTCAAGCCCTACACCGAGAACGGCGTCGCGCTGCCGTTCTGGGTGGTGATGCCGCTGATCTTCGAACTCGAGAACTGAAGAAGAACCATGACAGAACCTCAAGCCACCCTGGGCTTCGCCCACTTCCTGGGCCAGACCGACGCGGTGGGCCGCACGCTGCTCGTGATCCTGCTCGCGATGTCGGTGCTGTCCTGGGCCCTGATCGCGATCAAGGGCCTGGTGCAGCTGATCCGAGGCAAGCGCAGCGAGCGTTTCCTGCACTTGTTCTGGAATGCGAGCTCGCTCGACGAGGTCGGCGGCGAGGTCGCCACGCACGGCGCACGCGATCCCTTCGCGCACCTCACCGCCCACGCCATGCACGCCCAGGCGCACCACGCCAGGTACGGTGCGGCCAAGCTGGCCGAGGCCGGCACGGCGCAGGACTTCGTCACCCGCACCATCAAGAAGGTGCTCGACGAGGAGACCACGCGCATGGAAGGCGGCCTGACCACGCTGGCCACCATCGGCGCCACCGCACCCTTCGTCGGCCTGTTCGGCACGGTCTGGGGCGTGTACCACGCGCTGGTGGCCATCGGCATGAGCGGCGCGGGCACGCTCGACAAGGTGGCCGGCCCGGTGGGCGAGGCACTGATCATGACGGGACTCGGCCTCGCGGTCGCGATTCCCGCCGTGGTGGCCTACAACGCGTTCACGCGCGGCAACCGCGTGCTCAACGCCAGGCTCGACGCGTTCGCGTTCGAGCTCGTCACGTTCCTGTCGATGGGCCAGTCGCTGCGCACCGGCGCCGCCGAGGAGCGTGCCAACGTGCGGCCGCTGCGCGGCGCCACGGCCTGAGCGCGGAGCCCACGCCATGGCTTTCGCCTCGTTCGACCGCAAGAGCACGGCTGCACCGATGGCCGACATCAACATGGTGCCGCTGATCGACGTGATGCTGGTGCTGCTGGTGATCTTCATCGTCACCGCGCCACTGCTCACGCATGCCGTGAAGCTCGAGCTGCCGCGCGCCAGCTCGCAGGCCAACCCGTTGAAGCCCGACAAGATCGAGTTTGCGATCGACGCCGCCGGCACGCGCTACTGGAACGGCGAGGCCGTGACGCGCGCGCAGGCTGCCGAGCGCTTCGCCGCCGAAGGCAGGCGTGTGCCGCAGCCCGAAGTGCACCTGCGCGCCGACCAGGCCACCACATACCGGCACGTCGCCGAGACGCTCGCCGACGCGTCGAAGGCCGGCCTCGCGAAGGTCGGCTTCGTCAGCGAGCCCGAGCAGCGCTAGCCGCGCGGCGGGCGGGCGTCACAGCATCATGCCGCCCGAGACCTCGATGCGCTGCCCGGTGATCCAGTGGGTGCCTTCGCCGAGCAGCGCCGCCACTGCACCGCCCACGTCGTCGGGCACGCCGACGCGGCCCAGCGCGGTGGCGCCGGCAATCTGCGCGTTGAGTTGCGGGTTGTCGCGCACGGCGCCGCCGCCGAAATCGGTTTCGATCGCGCCCGGCGCGATGGTGTTGACGCTGATGCGGCGCGCGCCGAGTTCCTTGGCCATGTAGCGCGTCAGCACCTCGACGCCGCCCTTCATCGCGGCGTAGGCCGCGTAGCCGGGGAAGGCGAAGCGGGCCAGGCCGCTCGAGGTGTTGACGATGCGCCCACCGTCCTCGATCAGCGGCAGCAGCGCCTGCGTCAGGAAGAAGGTCCCCTTCAGGTGCACGTTCACGAGCAGGTCGAATTGCGCCTCGGTGGTGTCGGCGAAGGGGGCGTGCGCGCCCACACCGGCGTTGTTGACGAGGTGGTCGAAGCGCTCGCGCTGCCAGGTGCTCGCGAGCACGTCCTTCACGCGTTGCGCGAAGGCCGGGAAGCTCCTGCTGTCGCCGACATCGAGCGGCAGCGCCACGGCGCGGCGGCCGAGCGCCTCGATGCGGCGCACCACGGCGTGCGCCTCGTCGTCGCGGCTCTTGTAGGTGAGGATCAGGTCCACGCCCTGCTCGGCGAGCTTGAGCGCGGTGTCGCGGCCCAGGCCGCGGCTGGCGCCGGTGACGAGGGCGATGCGGGGGCGGGTCGATGCGGTCATGAGGGTCTCCTTGAAGGCCAACGGGTGTCGATGGGGAGACTCTATGAATCCGCAGAGGATGAATAAACAGGCGATTCGGACCTTCACTGTTCTGATTCCGAAGACAATCGGCGGGTGGACCTGAACCAGCTGCGCATCTTTGCCCGCGTCGCCGACCTGGGCAGCTTCACCCGCGCGGCGGACCAGCTCGGGCTGGCCAAGGGCCTGGTCTCGACCGCGGTGCAGCGGCTGGAGTCGCAGCTCGGCACGCGACTGCTGCAGCGCACGACGCGGCGCGTGCGGCTCACCTCCGACGGCGAGCAGTTCCTCGACCGCTGCCGCGAACTGGTGGCCGACGCGGATCAGCTGATGTCGATGTTCCAGCCGGCGGCCAGCGGCCTGCGCGGGCGCTTGCGCATCGACCTGCCGAACACGCTGGCGCGCGACCTCGTCATCCCGCGCCTGCCGGAGTTCCTCGCGGCGCACCCGCTGCTCGAGATCGGCATCAGCACGACCGACCGGCGCGTGGACCTGGTGCAGGAAGGCTTCGACTGCGTGCTGCGCGTCGGTGCGCTCGGCGACTCGGACCTGGTCGCGCGGCCGCTCGGCTGGCTGCGCATGACCAACGTCGCCAGCCCCGCCTACCTGCGTGCGCATGGCACGCCCACCAGCCTGGCCGACCTGGCGCAGCACCGCATCGTTCACTACGCGGCCAGGCTCGGCACGCAGGGTGCGGGCTGGGAACATGTCGACGACGGCGTGGTGCGCGTGCAGCCGATGCGCAGCGCGCTGGTCGTGAACAGCACCGACGCCTACCAGGCCGCCTGCCTCGCGGGGCTGGGCCTGATCCAGGCGCCTGCACGCGGCACGCGGCGCCTGGTCGATGCGGGCCTGCTGGTCGAGGTGATGCCCGCTTACACGGCGGCCGCGATGCCGGTGTCGCTGCTGTATCCGCATCGGCGCCAGCTGGCGCCGCGGCTGCAGGCGGTGCTGAACTGGCTCACCGAGGTGGTGAAGCCCGAGCTGGCGGACAGCCCGCTCGGGCCGGCGCCGCGCCGGCGCACGAGGCGCTGATGCCGGGTGCCCGGCCTCAGCCCCAGCCGCCGCCCAGCGCCTTGATCAGTCCCACCGTCGACTGGTACTGCGCGGCCTTCACCTGCAGCGACTGGCGCCGGTTGCGCAGCTCGCTGCGGCGTGCGTCGAGCAGTTCGAGCTGACTGACCAGGCCGTTGCGGTAGCGCGCCTCGGACAAGGTGGTGGCACGCGTGGCGGCCTCCACCGCCTGGGCCTGCGTGCGGCCCTGGGCGTCGAGCAGTCGCAGCGCGGCGAGTTCGTCCTCGACGTCCTTGAACGCGACGAGCAGCTGCTCGCGGTAGGCGGCGAGCGCGCCGTCGAGACCGGCCTGCGCGCTGGCGACACCGGCCTCGCGCCGCCCGCCGTCGAAGATCGGCAGCGACAGCAGCGCACCGACGCTCCAGGCGCGCGCGGCATGGCGGAACAGGTCCGACAGCTCGGTCGATGCGAAGCCGCCGTCGGCCGTGAGCGCCAGGCTCGGGAACCAGGCCGCCTGCGCCACGCCCAAGCGCGCCTGCGCCGCGCGCAGGCCGTCCTGTGCCGCGGCCACGTCGGGTCGGCGTGCCAGCACCGTGCTGGGCACACCGGCCGGCACTTGCGGCAGCGGAGCCGCCCAGTCGGCGCGGGCGTCGACGGTGAAGGCCGACGCCGGGGCGCCCACGAGCAGGGCGATCGCATGTTCGAGCTGCGTGCGCTGCCGCTCCAGGGCCAGCGCCTCGCTCTCGGTGGCCGCCACCTCGCTGCGCACGCGGGCGAGGTCGAGTTCGGCCACGTCGCCGGCGCGCACGCGGCGTTCGATCAGGTTCTGCGTGTCGCGGTAGGCGGCCACGGTGTCGCGCACCAGCGTGCGCTCGGCGTCGAGTGCGCGCAGCGCGAAGTAGGCCTGCGCCACCTGCGACTGCACCAGCAGGCGCGTGCTGTGCAGCAGGGCCTCGCGCGAGCGGGCGTCGAGCGCGGCGGCCCGGCTGCTGCCTGAAAGGCGTCCGGCCAGGTCCACCTCGTACGACAGGCTGGCGCCCACGCTGCCCACGGTGCGCGGCGCCACGCCGAGCGCGGGCTGGGCCTCGCGCGTTGCGCCGGCACCGAGCCCGAGTTGCGGCAGGCGTTCGGCGTCGGCGGACTTGAGCAGCGCACGCGCCTGCGCCAGGCGCGCGGCCGCGGCCTGCACGCTGGTGTTGGCCTGGGCGGCACGCGCCAGCAGGGCGTCCAGCGCAGGGTCGTTGAAGGCCTTCCACCACTCGCCCTGGGCCGGCGGTGCGTCGGGGCTGCGCGTCCAGGCCGTGCCGTCGGCCTGTTTGAAGCTGACGGGCAGATCGGGCAGGGCCTCGGGCAAGGGTGCGGTGGCGGTGGCGCAGCCGGCCAGCACCAGGGCCGCCACCAGGGGGAGCAGGGCTCGCTGAGAGAAGTTCATCGCGGGATCTTTCGAGTTCGATCGGTGGGGTTCACTCATGGCGCGACACGGGCGCCTGCGGCACGGCCTGCGCCCCGCCGCCATGGCCGAGGGCTGCCGTAGACGCGAAGGCTTCGGCGTGGTGCGGCACCTCGCCGTGCTGCTTCAGCGGCCGGTTGCCGGCGAGCTTGCGCAGCAGCACGTAGAACACCGGGGTCAGGAACAGGCCGAAGGCCGTGACGCCGATCATTCCGGCAAACACCGCGATGCCCATCGCCTGGCGCATCTCGGCGCCGGCGCCGGTGGAAAACGCCAGCGGCAGCACGCCCATCACGAAGGCCAGCGAGGTCATCAGGATCGGTCGCAACCTCAACCGCGACGCCTCGATCGCCGCCTGCACCGGTGTGCGGCCGGCGAACTCGAGCTCGCGCGCGAACTCGACGATCAGGATCGCGTTCTTCGCACTCAAGCCCACCAGCACGACGAGGCCAATCTGCGTGAAGACGTTGTTGTCGCCGTTGGAGAGCCACACGCCGGTCATCGCCGCCAGCAGCCCCATCGGCACGATCAGGATGATCGCCGCCGGCAGCGTCAGGCTCTCGTAGAGCGCCGCGAGCACCAGGAAGACGAGCAGGATCGCGATCGGGAACACCCACAGCGCCGAGTTGCCGGCCAGGATCTCCTGGTAGGTCAGCTCGGTCCACTCGAAGCCGATGCCCGGCGGCAGCGTTTCGGCGGCGATGCGCTCGATGGCGTCCTGTGCCTGGCCCGACGAGTAGCCGGGGGCGGGGCCGCCGTTGATGTCGGCCGACAGGAAGCCGTTGTAGCGCATCGCGCGTTCGGGGCCGAAGCTCGGCTGCACCTTCATCAGCGCCGACAGCGGCACCATCTCGCCACTCGCCGAGCGCACCTTCAGCGCACCGATGTCTTCGGCACGGGCACGGAACGCGGCGTCGGCCTGCACGCGCACGGTGTAGGTGCGGCCGAACTTGTTGAAGTCGTTGACGTACAGGCTGCCGAGGTAGATCTGCATCGTGTCGAACACGTCGGTGATCGCCACGCCGAGTTGGCGCGCCTTGGTGCGGTCGATGTCGGCGTACAGCTGCGGCACGTTGACCTGCCAGCTCGAGAACAGGCCCGCCAGTTCGGGCGCCTGCGAGGCCTTGGCCATGAAGGCCTTGGTCGCCGCGTCCATCGCGTCGTAGCCGAGCGAGGCGCGGTCCTGCAGCTGCAGCTTGAAGCCGCCGGTCGTGCCCAGGCCCTGCACCGGCGGGGGCGGGAACATCACGACGAAGGCTTCCTCGATCGAGGCGCCGTACTGCTGGTTGAGCGCCATCGCGATCGCACCGGCACTCAGCGACGGATCCTTGCGCTCGGCGAAGGGCTTGAGCGTCGCGAAAACGATGCCCGAGTTGGAGCTGTTGGTGAA
>DATLIE010000127.1:0-6845 GCA_035539635.1 Burkholderiaceae bacterium | reverse complement strand
GAACCAGTTCGTGGCCAATGCAAGCGGGCTCACGGTCGCGGGCTCGCTGTTCCTGCTGGCGGCGGCCGTGGCGCTGCTGCTGACGGTGGAGAACGCGTTCAACCAGATCTGGAACGTGCAGCGCAGCCGCCCGATCCTCAAACGCGTGGGCCTGTACCTGCTGATCCTGGCGCTCGGGCCGCCGCTGCTGGGCGTCAGCCTGTGGGCCACCTCGGTCGTGCTCGGCGCGTCGATGGGTTGGCTGGAGACCCTGCCGCCGTCGGCGCGCTTCGTGCTGAACCTCGGGCCGGTGGTGCTGGGCTGGGTCAGCCTGGCCTGCCTGTTCCGCTACGTGCCGAACACGAAGGTGCGCAAGCGCGACGCGCTGATCGGCGGCCTGCTCGCGAGCGTGGCGCTCGAGCTCGGCAAACGCGGCTTCGCCGCCTACCTGCTCAAGATCCCCACCTACAAGGCGGTGTACGGCGCCTTCGCCGCCTTCCCGGTGTTCCTGCTCTGGGTGTATTTCTCGTGGCTGGTCACGCTGGCGGCGGCGCTGCTCGCGGCGAACATGGGACGCAGCGCTTCGCGAGGGTGACCGTGCGGCGCTGAGCTTTGGGCGACACTCGCTCGATGCTCCGCTTGTTTGCATGCTGGCTTGGGCTCTGCATCGCGTCTGCCGCGCCCGCCGCGATGGCGCAAGCCACCGTGCCCGACACGCTGGCCCAGCGCCTGCAGGCCTGCACCGCCTGCCACGGGAAGGAGGGGCGCGCCACACGCGACGGCTACTTCCCGCGCATCGCCGGCAAGCCGGCGGGTTATCTCTACAACCAGCTCGTCAACTTCCGCGACGGCCGTCGGCGCAACGCGGCGATGACGCATTTGATCGAGCACATGTCCGACGACTACCTGCGGCAGATCGCCGAGCACTTCGCGACGCTCGACCTGCCGTACCCGCCGCCGAAGGCCGACGACGCGGCGCGGCCGGGGCAGGCGCGTGGCGAGGCGTTGGTGCAGCGTGGCGACCCAACGCAGCGCGTGCCGGCCTGCGTGCAGTGCCACGGCGCCGCGATGACCGGTGTGCTGCCCGCCGCACCGGGGCTGCTGGGTCTGCCGCGCGACTACCTGGTGGCGCAGCTCGGCGCCTGGCGCTCGGGGCAGCGCCGGGCGAACGCGCCGGATTGCATGGCGCAGATCGCGCTGCGCCTGTCTGCCGAGGACATCGGCGCCGTGGCCTCGTGGCTCGCGGCTCAGCCGGTGCCGGTCGACGCGAAGGCGGTGCCGGCCTCGACGAAGCCGGCGCCGATGGAATGCGGGAGTGCGGCCCGATGAGCGGGTCGCGGGGCGCCTGGGTGCGCGGCGTCGTCGTCGGCGTTGCGGTGGCGGGCCTGCTGGTGGCGCTCGTGGCCTGGCTCAACGTGCGAGGCGAGGCGCCGATCGCGGCCACGTCCCCTGCCGTCGACAACTCGCCGCAAACCCTGGCGCGCGGCGCCTACCTCGCGCGCGCCGGCAACTGCGCCGCCTGCCACACCGAGCGCGGCGGCGCGCCGTATGCGGGTGGCCGCGGCATCGACACGCCTTTCGGCACGGTGTTCGCGAGCAACCTGACACCCGATGCCGAGACGGGGATCGGCCGCTGGTCGGCCGACCACTTCTGGCGTGCGCTGCACCATGGCCGCTCGATCGACGGGCGCTTGCTCTACCCGGCCTTCCCGTACCCGAGCTACACGCAGGTCACGCGCGAGGACGCCGACGCGCTGTACGCCTTCCTGCGCAGCCAGCCGGCGGTGACGCAGGCCAACAAGCCGCACGCACTGCGCTTCCCATACAACACGCAGGCCGCGCTGGCGGTGTGGCGCGCGCTGTTCTTCCGCGCCGAGGCCTTCGAGCCGCGCGCCGAGCGCAGCGCGCAGTGGAACCGCGGCGCCTACCTGGTGCAGGGCCTGGGCCACTGTGTGGCCTGCCATTCGACGCGCAACGCCTTCGGCGCCACCGGCGACCGGCTCGACCTGAGCGGCGGCCTGATCCCGATGCAGCGCTGGTACGCGCCCTCGCTCGTCGGTGCCGACGAAGCCAGCGTCGCGACGTGGGACACGCAGCGCATCGCCGACCTGCTGCGCAGCGGCACCTCGCCGCACGGCTCGGTGATGGGGCCGATGGCCGAGGTGGTGTTCCGCAGCACGCAGCATCTGAGCGACGAGGACCTGCAGGCGATGGCCGTCTTTCTCAAGGACCTGCCGCCGCAGCCGGCCGCCGAGCGAGAGGAGTTCAAGCCCGACGCCGAACTGCTGCGCCGCGGCCAGGTGATCTACGACGACCGCTGCGTGGCATGCCATGGCGAGCAGGGGCAGGGCGCGGCGAATGCCTATCCGCCGCTGGCCGGCAGCCGCAAGGTGCAGATGGCCTCGGCGGTGAACCTGGTGCGCGTGGTGCTGCACGGCGGCTTTGCGCCGACCACGGCCGCCAACCCGCGGCCCTACGGCATGCCGCCCTTCGGCCAGGACCTCAACGACGCCGAGGTCGCCGCGGTGGTGAGCTACCTGCGCAACGCCTGGGGCAACAGTGCACCGACGGTGAGCGAGCTCGAGGTGCTGAAGCTGCGCTGAGCGGCGCTCAGATGATGGCCACCGCCGTCAACGCCCAGACCGACAGTGCTGCGATCAAGGGCCACAGCACCAAGCGCCGAGGGCGGAAGCGATCCGCCACCGAGTGACGCAGGTCGCTCGCCGCAGAGACTCGGCCGCAGGCGTTGCAGCGCACCTGCGTCGCCATGTCGGGAACCGCGGGCGACGGGGCCAGCGTCGAAACCGCGACCTCCGCCCATGATCGTTGGCCAGGCATGGTGGCGTCGCAGTGGGGGCAGTGCAGGGAAGCCATGCCGGCCTCCGCTCAACGGTTGCTCGGAGACGCCATCTTGTGCCCGTCGGAGACGGATGGAACGAAGTGCAAGTCGAGCGACGGAGAATGCGTCACCGAGCCGATCCACGTCCTGGCCCGGCGCGCGAGTCGGGTGTCGACGGTCTCGTCCTCGAAGTCCGTCGCCACTTCTGGCGCAGAGAATCGATGGTCGACCATCGACTGCGAGCGCACCACGGCCCTCAGCCTGCCGCCCACCTCGCAGAGGGCAGCGAGCAGCACGCCGCAGCGCGCACACACGATCCAGCGCGACGTTGCGTGACCGAACTGATAGACGCTGAGACCCGACTCGTCGCGAACCCGCAGGTCGAGCCGCCCGTCGGGGTCGGACAGCCAGCTCGCGCCGTGGCGCCTGCACATCGAGCAGCCGCAGCGCCTCGGAGCGAGGGTCCGCTCGCTGTACTGCGTCAGCAGCGTGAACTCGACGTTGCCGCAATGGCAGCTGCCCTTGAGCGCGTTCATGAGGCTTCTCCCTGGGGTGGATCCGTGGCAGGTCATCCCGCGAAGCACAGGATGGTTCGCACCTCGATGCTCCGGCGCGGGGGGGTGTCCGAGGCTGCGCGCGGATTGGCGAACCCCGTGTGCGCCGTGTGGCGCGTGCGCCCGTCGGTGGCCGAGTCGAAGCACTTGAGCAGCATGGCTTCGTCGGGCCGCATGTCGGCGAAGTAGAACCAGCGCTGTCCGGCCGAGTAGGTGTTGTGATAGACCTCGCCCACGCGATCGGCGTAGACCATGTCCACGGCCACGTAGTCGGTCTGCGGCACCGAACGACCGTCAGCTGCGGCTAGCGGAAAGCGCTCGGCCGAGGGACCGATGGAGCGCCACACGTTCACGAAGGCCACCCTTGCGGCCTGCAGGCGCGCGGCCTCCTGCGGCGGGAAGAAGCGGCTCATCCGCTGCTGTGCGGACCGCTCCGTGTAGTCGTTGTGCACGCAGGCCACCGGCTGCCGCACGCCTGGCCGTCCTCCGGTAGTCGCGTCCTCCACCCGGACAGTGTGGTCGAAGACATGAACTTCGCCGGCGCCGGTGCAGCGCTTCAGCAGCTCGATGACCTCCGGGTAGTAGTCACGCGCCACGCGCGCTGGGTCGAAGAAGTCGGTGGTGGCCGTTGGCGCCCGAACCAGTGCGAAGCCTTCGCGATCGAGGCTCGGTGGCACGCCCAGGTGCCGCGCGTCGCGAATGGTGACCGGGACGTCCCGATAGGTGCCGGTTCGTTCGACGCGATCGGCATCGTCGGCCGGCATGACAACCCTGGCCTTGTCGTCCCCGGGCACCAGGAACGTGAGTGCCGCCTCGACGACGGCAGCTGTTGCCTTTGGTTTCGCGACCATGGTCAGACGATATTCGATCAATCGGGCGCCTGAAACGACGGTTTCGACAACTTGGCTTTGCAGATTCCGCGAAACAGAGCAAACTTGAGTCATGCACCTGAGGCTCGACGACGTCGCCTTGTTCGTGCGCGTCGCTGAACTCGGCACGCTGTCAGCGGCGGCGCGTGAGCGTGACGTATCGATCAGTCAGGTCACGCGCTCGCTCGCGCGGCTGGAAGGCCAGTGCGGTGCGCGCCTGATGCATCGCAGTACGCATGGCCTGAGCCTCACGGACGAAGGCGACACCCTGCTGGCCTACGGTCGCCGCCTGCTGGAGACCGCGGACGAACTCGGTGGCGAGTTGAGCGGGAAGCTCGGCGGGCCGAGCGGCTGGGTGCGGGTGAGCGTGAGCCAGGTGGTGGCCGAGACCGTGGTTGCGCCCACGCTGGCGGGCCTGTACGAGCGTCATCCCGAGCTGCACGTGGACCTGACCGTCGACGACCGCGTGGTCGACCTGGCGCGTGACGGGATCGACGTCGCCATCCGCACCGGTGAACTCGACCACGACACGCTCGTGGCGCGCCGCCTGGGCCAATTCGGCCGGACGCTGGTGGCGTCCCCGCTCTACCTCGAACGCTTCGGCACGCCGCGGAGCGTGGCCGAGCTGGACCGGCATCGCCTGATTGCCTACACCGCGAATCCGCAGATGAACCGGTGGCCGCTCTTCGGTGGGGCCAACGCAGGTGTCTACCAGGCTCGCGGCCACACGCGCAGCGACAGCATCGCGCTAACGCTGACCCTTGTGCGGCAGGGTGTCGGCATCGGCCGGGTCATGGACCTGCTGGCGCTTCCGCTGATCCGTCGGGGCGAGCTCGCCGTGCTGCTGCCGGATCAGATCGACCCCCAGAATGTGCCGATCCACGCGCTGATGCTGCACGAAAGACACCGGCTGCCCAAGGTGCGCGCCTGCATCGACTACTGGGCCGAGAACCTCGCAGTACTGCAGACGACATAGGCGGCCGGTTCGCGGAAACCGGGCGCGCGAACTCGAACTTCAGAGTTGGAGGGGCCGTTCGACATGGCGAGCCCCGGAACCCGAGGCTCAGCGCCCGCGCTGGTAGGCTGGCACCTCGAAGCGCTTGGCCACCATGGCCAGCGCCAGCGACAGCACCAAGTACACCACCGAGATCGCGAGATACGGCTCCCAGTAGCGCGAATACGCGCCGGCCACGGTGCGCGCGGCGAGCGCCAGTTCGGCCAGGCCGATCGCAGAGACCAGCGACGAATCCTTGATCAGCGTGATGCCTTCGTTCACCAGCGCGGGCACCATGCGCCGGAAGGCCTGCGGCAGCACGATGGTCTGCATCGTCTGCACATGGGTCAGGCCGATGCTGTAGCCGGCCTGCGTCTGGCCGCGCGCGATGCTCTGGATGCCGGCGCGGAAGATCTCGCTGATGTAGGCGCCGGCGTTGAGCGTCAGCGCCAGCGAGCCGGAGAAGAAGGCACCGTGTTCCTGGCGGAAGGTGCGCGCCATCTCGCCGGAGAGCAGCAGTCCGCCGTCCGGGTGGATCAGCGCCGGCATCAGCGCAAAGTGCACCAGCAGGATCTGCACGAACAGCGGCGTGCCGCGGAAGAAGGTGACGTAGGCGAGCGTGACGCCGCGCGCCAGCTTCAACACCCAGACCAGCGGCACCGAGCTCGGCGCCGGCGCATCGTGCGACGTGCTGATCAGGCCCAGCACGATGCCCAGCGCCAGGCCGGCGGTCAGCGCCACCAGCGTGAGCTGCAGGGTCATCAGCAGGCCGCTGACGAACAGCGGCCCGTAACCGGCCAGGATCTCCCAACGCAGACCCATGGCCGGGGGGCTCCTGGCAGGCTTACTTCGAAGCCGCAGGGGCCGGTGCGGGAGCCGCAGCCGGCGCGGCAGCCGCGGGCGCGGCGCCGAAGTACTTGGCGTAGATCGTGTTGTAGCTGCCGTCGGCCTTGATGTCCGCCAGGCCCTTGTTCAGCTTGCCCAGCAGCTCGGCGTTGCCCTTCTTGACGGCGATGCCGTACTGCTCGGGCACGAACTCCTTGTCGGCCACGGTCTTGAACTTGCCGCCCGGGTTGTTGGCCACGTAGTGGATCACCACGCCGTTGTCGGCCACCACGGCGTCGACGCCGCCCGACTCGAGTTCCTTCAGCGCCAGCGGCGTGGACTCGAAGCGCTTGATCGCGGTGCTGGTCTTGCCCAGCAGCTTGGTCACGGCCTCGTCGCCGGTGGTGCCGGTCTGCACACCGACCTTGAGCTTCTTCAGGTCCGCGAACTTGGCGACCTTGCTGTTCTCCTTCACGGCGATCAGCTGCTGCGCGTCGAAGTACGGGTCGGTGAAGTCCATCGTGCCCTTGCGCTCGTCGGTGATCGTCACCGCAGAAACCACCATGTCGCGGTCGCCCTGGCCGAGCGCGTTGAAGATGCCTTCCCACGGGGTGTTGACGAACTTGACCTCGATGCCGGCCTTCTTGGCGATGGCCTGCACGACCTCGATGTCGAAGCCGACGATCTCACCCTTCTCGTTCTGGCTCTCGAACGGGGCGTAGGCGGCGTCGGTGCCGACGACGTAGACCTTGGCCGGCGCGGGCGCCGCGGCGACGGGGGCGGGA
>DATLIE010000126.1:0-9628 GCA_035539635.1 Burkholderiaceae bacterium | reverse complement strand
CCCCATGAGCCCCACTCCTCCCGCCTCCACCCAAGCCGGCGTCTCGGCCCTGCTCGGCGACGCCAGCCCGCGCCCCTGGTGGCGCCGCCCGACGCCCTGGGTCGCCGCCGGCATCGGGCTGGCGGCACTCGCCGGCCTGTGGTTCTGGCAAGGCCAGCGCGCGACGCAAGCGGCCCCGGCCTATGTGACCGAGAAGATCGTGCGCGCGCCCCTGGTCGTCACCGTCAGCGCCGACGGCACGCTGCAGCCGACGCGCTCGGTGAACATCGGCAGCGAGCTCTCGGGCACGGTCGCGCGCGTGCTGGTCGACGTCAACGACCGGGTCAAGAAGGGCCAGGTCCTGGTCGAACTCGACACCGCCAAGCTGCGCGACCAGATCTCGCGCTCGCGCGCAGCCGTCAGTGCCGCCCAGGCCGCGGTGGCACAGGCCGGCGCGACGCTGAAGGAGGCGCAGGGCAACCTGGCGCGCCTGGACGAGGTGTTCAAGCTCTCGGGCGGCAAGGTGCCGGCGCAGACCGAGCTCGACACCGCGCGCGCCACCGTCGAGCGCGCGCAGGCCGAGCAGGCCAGCGCACGCGCCAACGTTGCCAGCGCGCAGGCGCAGCTCTCCACCGACGAGACCAACCTGTCCAAGGCCTCGATCCGCTCGCCGATCGACGGCGTGGTGCTGACGCGCACGGTCGACCCCGGCAACGCGGTGGCGGCGTCGCTGCAGGCCGTCACGCTGTTCACGATCGCCGAGGACCTGACCAAGCTGCAGCTCGAGGTCAACGTCGACGAGACCGACGTCGGGCTGGTCGCCAACGGCCAGCAGGCCAGCTTCACCGTCGGCGCCTACCTGAACCGGCGCTACCCGGCGACGGTGACGCGGGTGGCCTTCGGCTCGACCAAGACCGACAACGTGGTGACCTACACCACGCGCCTGGACGTCGACAACCAGGACCTGACGCTGCGCCCCGGCATGACCGCCACCGCGACAATCCGCACCAGCGACCGCGCGCCCGCGCTGCTGGTACCCAACACCGCGCTGCGCTTCACGCCGAGCGGCACGGCGGGTGCCGCCGCGGCCGCGGCGTCCAGCCCCAGCATCGTGTCGCGCCTCATGCCGCGCCCGCCCGGCGCCGTGGCGCGACGCGGCGCGACGCCGTCCAACGCGGCCGGCGGCAACCGCCAGCTCTGGCTGCTGCGCGACGGCCAGCCGGTCGCCGTGCGCGTCACGGTCGGCGCGAGCGACGGCCGCCGCACCGAGGTCACGGCGGCCGGCCTGGCCGAGGGCGACGCCGTCATCGTGGACCAGCGCAGCAACGGAGCCGCAAAGTGACCGAGCCGCTGATCCGCCTGCGCGGCATCACCAAGACCTACGGCCAAGGCGAGGTGGCGTTCCAGGCCCTCAAGGGCGTGGACCTGGACATCGACGCGGGCGACTTCGTCGCGATCATGGGACCGAGCGGCTCGGGCAAGTCCACCGCGATGAACACGCTTGGCTGCCTGGACGTGCCCACGGGGGGTGACTACCTGTTCCGCGGCGTGGCAGTGCAGAAGCTCACGCGCGACGAACGCGCGCGCCTGCGTCGCAAGTACTTCGGTTTCGTGTTCCAGGGCTTCAACCTGCTGGCGCGCACCTCGGCGCAGGAGAACGTGGAGCTGCCACTGCTGTACCGCGGTGAGAGCGCCGCGGCGCGCCACGACCAGGCGCGCCAGGCGCTGGCATCGGTGGGTCTGGCGGGCTGGGAGCACCACACGCCGGCCGAGCTGTCGGGCGGGCAGCAGCAGCGCGTGGCGATTGCCCGCGCGATCGTCACCAATCCCGAGGTGCTGCTCGCCGACGAGCCGACCGGCAACCTCGACACGCAGCGCGGCCAGGAGATCATGCAGTTGCTGACGCGCCTGAACGTCGATCGCGGCATCACGGTGATCATGGTCACGCACGAGGCGGACATGGCGGCGCACGCCAAGCGCGTCGTGCGCTTCGTCGACGGGCGTGTCGAGAGCGATCGCCGTCAGCCGCAGCACGCGGCCGTCGAGGTGGCCTGAAGTGAAGCCCCCACGCTCACTTCGTTCGCTGCCCCCCGAGGGGGTGCCCAGTACCTTCGGAACGGCCGGGCGGTACTGAGATGTGGCTCAACACCCTGCTGCTCGCGCTGCGCGAGATCCGACGCAACCTGTTGCGCTCGTTCCTCACGATGCTGGGCATCGTGATCGGCGTCGGCGCGGTGATCACGATGGTGACGCTGGGCAACGGCGCCACGCGTGCGGTGCAGTCGCAGATCGCCAGCCTGGGCAGCAACCTGCTGATGGTGCTGCCGGGCCAGCGCATGGGCCCAGGGGGTGGCGGCGGTCCGGCCTTCAACGTCGACGACGTCGAAGCCATCGCCTCGCAGATCGGCGGCGTGCGCCTGGTGGCGCCCGAAGTACGCAGCAGCGCCACGCTGGTGGCCAACGGCAAGAACTGGGGGGCGAGCCTGACCGGTTCGACGCAGGACTGGTTCTCGGTCAGCAACTGGAGCTTCGCCAGCGGGCGCGGCTTCGAGCCTGACGAGGAACGCGTGGGCGCGGCCGTGTGCGTGATCGGCGCGACGGTGCGGCGCGAACTGTTCGGCAGCGCCGACCCGATCGGCGAACAGGTGCGGGTCAAGAAGTTCTCCTGCACCGTGGTCGGCGTGCTCAACGCCAAGGGCCAGGGTGCGATGGGCAACGACCAGGACAACCTCCTCGTGCTGCCGCTGGCGACGATGCAGCGCCGCGTGGTCGGCCACACGCGTGTCAACACGCTGCTGGTGTCGATGCGCGACGGCACCGACGCCGACACCATGAAGGCCGGCCTGCGCGACCTGATGCGCGAGCGCCGCAAGCTGGCCGAGAACGAGGACGACAACTTCAACGTACTCGACACGCGCCAGATCGCCGACACGATGAGCGGCACGACGCAGGTGATGACGATGCTGCTCGGCGCCGTGGCCGCGGTCAGCCTGGTGGTCGGCGGCATCGGCATCATGAACATCATGTTGGTCAGCGTGACCGAGCGCACGCGCGAGATCGGCGTGCGCCTGGCCATCGGCGCGCTCGAGCGCGAAGTGCTGCTGCAGTTCCTGATCGAGGCCGTGGTGCTGGCGGCGCTGGGCGGCTTGATCGGCCTGGTGCTGGCCACCGGCACCTCGCTCGCGCTGGCGCAGCTGATGCAGATCCCCTACCAGTTCGACCCGGCGATCAACCTGCTGTCCTTCGGCTTCTCGGCCGCCATCGGTGTCGTCTTCGGCTACTTCCCGGCGCGGCGCGCGGCGCGGCTCGACCCGATCGACGCGCTGCGCCACGAGTAGCGGCACGCGCGCTCAGGACAGCGCAGGCTCGATCGCACGCAGGGTCGCGGCGCGCTGGCGTGCATCGGGCAACGGCCCGCGCAGTGCGGCGAGGTTCTGCGACACATGGTCCGGGTTCGTGGTGGCCGGGATCACGACCGTGACCGCCGGGTGCGCCAGCTCCCACTTCAGCACCAGCGTCGCCCAGTGCGCACAGCCGAGTTCGGCGGCCACCGGCGGCAGCGTTGTGCGCGCCAGGCGCGCCAGAAGGTCGCCGCCGTCGAAGGGCCGGTTGACGATCACCGCCGCGCCACGCGAAGCCGCCAGCGCCATCAGCGGCTCGGCGCTGCGGTCGGCGGGGCTGTAGGTGAGCTGCACGAAGTCCAGCCCGCGCTCACTGCGCAGGATCTGCTCCACCACATCGCCGTCGCGCCCATGCGAGACCGTGACGCCGATGTAGCGCACGAGGCCGCGCGCCTTCCACTCGCGCAGGGTCGGCAGGTGCGAGCGCCAGGCGAGCAGGTTGTGCACCTGCATCAGGTCCACCCGCGGCAGGCGCCACAGCGCGAGCGAGCGCCGCATCTGCGTCGCGCCGTAGGGGCCGAGCGGCGTCCACACCTTGGTGGCCGAGAACAGGCGCGGCTCGGGACGCGCCAGCAACTCGCCCAGCACCGCCTCGGCCTGCGCGTACATCGGCGACGAATCGACCAGACGCCCGCCCTCGGCGAAGAAGCGGTCGAGCACCGCGGCGCGGCGCGCCATCGTCGGTGCGTCATCGGTTGGGACATGAAAGGTGAGCCAGGTGCCCAGGCCCACCGCGGGCAGGCGCTCAGCGGTAGACGGGATCGCGCGCGTCAGCGGCGCCGGCTGGCCCGCCGCCACGCCGGGCAGCGCGAGCCCGAGGGCGAGCAGGTCGCGTCGCTGCATGGCGTGGTTTGTAGCACCGGCCGGCAACGCTGTCCCACGTGGACCTCGAAACGAATGTGTTGAGTATTAAACGTTTTAGTTGCATACTCTACTCAATGCCCTGGTGCCTGCTCGTGCTCTCGCTGCCCACCGACAACGCCGCCGCGCGCATGCGCGCCTGGCGCGCGCTCAAGGGCTGCGGTGCCGCCGTGCTGCGCGACGGCGTCTACGTGCTGCCGGACAGCCCGCCGCACCGCGCGCACCTGCGTTCGATCGCCGATGACGTGCGCGCCAACGACGGCTTGGCACGCGTCCTGGTGAACGTGGCCGGCGACGACGGCGAGGAGCCATTCGAGCCCCTGTTCGACCGCGCGGCCGACTTCGCCGCGCTGGTCGACGAGGCGCGCCAGGCCCTTGCCGACGCGACACCGGCCACAGCCGCGGAAGCGCTGCGCAGCGCGCGACGCCTGCGCAAGGCGCTCGACCAGCTGTGCGCGATCGACTTCTTCCCCGGCGAAGCGCAGCGCCAGGCGATCGAGGCCGTGGCCGAGTTCGAGCACCGGGTCCCCCGCCTGGACGCCCCCGACGAACCGCGCGCACTGCCCGCCGGCGTGCCCAGCGTCGACCGTGCCGCCTACCGGGGCCGGCTGTGGATCACGCGCGCGCGGCCCTGGGTCGACCGCCTGGCCTGCGCCTGGCTGATCCGCCGCTTCATCGACCCCGACGCACGCTTCGCCTGGCTGGCGGACCCGGCCACCGCCCCGAAGCGCGCCGTCGGCTTCGACTTCGACGGGGCGACCTTCACCCATGTCGGCGCGCGCGTCAGCTTCGAGACCCTGCTCGCGGCCTTCGGCCTCGAGACGCCGGCGCTGCGGCGCCTGGGCACCCTGGTGCACAGCCTGGATGCCGGCGGCGTGATGCCGCCCGAGGCCGCCGGCGTCGAGCGCGTGCTGGCCGGCATGCGCGACGCGATCACCGACGACGACGCCCTGATGCTTGCCGCGGCCGGCGTGTTCGAGGGCCTGCACCAGACCTTCGAGAAGGAAGCCGGCGCATGAGCACCGACCCATCCCCCCCCGCCCCGACTGCCGTGAGCTTCGGCGAGGCGCTGCGCTTCTGGCTTCGGCTCGGCTTCGTCAGCTTCGGCGGACCGGCCGGGCAGATCGCGATCATGCACGCCGAGCTGGTCGAGCGCCGGCGCTGGATCAGCGAGCGCCGCTTCCTGCACGCGCTGAACTACTGCATGGTGCTGCCCGGCCCGGAAGCGCAGCAGCTCGCCACCTACCTCGGCTGGCTGATGCACCGCACCTGGGGCGGCATCGTCGCCGGCGCCCTGTTCGTGCTCCCCTCGCTGGTGCTGCTGATCGCGCTGTCGTGGGTCTACATGGCTTTCGGCAACCTGCCGCTGGTGGCCGGGCTGTTCTACGGCATCAAGCCCGCGGTGACCGCAATCGTGCTGCACGCGGCCTGGCGCATCGGCTCGCGGGCGCTGAAGAACGCCTGGCTGTGGGCGATCGCCGCCGCCTCGTTCGTCGCCATCTTCGCGCTGCAGTTGCCGTTCCCCGCCATCGTGCTGGCCGCCGGCATGCTGGGCTACGTGGGCGGACGCGTGACCCCGGCGCGCTTCGCGGTCGGCGGCCACGGGGGCGCCGCGAAGTCCTACGGCCCGGCGCTGATCGACGACGACACGCCGACCCCCGCGCACGCGCGCCACTCGGCGGCGCACCTGGCGCGCGTGCTTGCCTGCGGGCTGGTGCTGTGGCTGCTGCCGATGGGGCTGCTCGCGGCCTGGGTCGGCCCGGACGGCACCTACGCGCAGATGGGCTGGTTCTTCACCAAGGCCGCGCTGCTGACCTTCGGCGGCGCGTACGCCGTGCTGCCCTACGTCTACCAGGGCGCGGTCACGCACTTCGGCTGGCTGACGCCGGCGCAGATGATCGACGGCCTCGCGCTCGGCGAGACGACGCCCGGGCCGTTGATCATGGTGGTGGCCTTCGTCGCCTTCGTCGGCGGTTGGCAGAGCCCCGAGCTGGCTGCGCTGTTCGGACCCGAACACCGCTTCGCCGCGGGCGCGATCGCGGCCATGCTGGTGACCTGGTTCACCTTCCTGCCGTCCTTCATCTTCATCCTCGCGGGCGGGCCGCTGGTCGAGTCCACGCACGGCGACTTGAAGTTCACCGGCCCGCTGACCGCCATCACCGCGGCGGTGGTCGGCGTGATCGTCAATTTGGCCCTCTTCTTCGGTCAACACGTGCTGTGGCCCCAGGGCTGGGCCGGTCCCTTCGATGCCGTGGCGGCGGCGCTCGCGCTCGCCGCCACGGTGACCCTGTTCCGCTTCAAGCGCGGCGTGATCGAGGTCATCGCGGTCAGCGCGGCGATCGGCCTCGCGGTGTTCCTGTTGCGCTGAACCTGTCGAAAGGAGGCTCGAGATGAGTCACCTCACCGTCGCCGAACTCGCGCTCTGGCAGCGCGGCGGCCTGCCGTTCACCCTGCTCGACGTGCGCCGCGCGGCCAAACGTCGCGCCGAGAGCGACCAGATCGCCGGCGGCCAATGGCTCGACCCGGCACTGTGGCTGGACTGGAAGGACCGGTTCGAGCGCGCCCCGACGCCGGTGGTCGTGTACTGCGCTCAGGGTCATGAGATCAGTCAGGGCCTGGTGGCCGCACTGCGCGCGATGGGTGCCGACGCACGGCATCTCGAAGGCGGCATCGAGGCCTGGCGGGCCGCCGGCCACCCGGTGGAGGCACTCGCACCATGAAATGGATCACCCGTGAGCGGCCGAAGATCGACCGCATCGCCTGCCCGTGGCTGATCGCGCGCTTCATCGACCGCGAACCCGAGTTCCTGTACGTGGCGCCGGCCGAGGTGCTGGCGCGCGCTGCCGCCACCGGCGCCGTCCCCTACGACATCCCCGGCGTGGAACTCAGCCATGTCGGCGAGCGGTGCAGCTTTGACGCCTTCGTCGCGAAGTACAGCCTCGAGGGGGACGCGGCGCTGGCGCACCTGGCGCACATCGTGCGCGGCGCCGACACCGACCGGCTCGACCTGACGCCGCAGTCGGCCGGGCTGTACGCCGTCTCGCTTGGTCTGTCCAAGGTCTTCGGCGACGACCACGAGATGATGCGCCACGGGCTGGTGCTCTACGACGCGCTGTACGCCTGGTGCCGCGACGCGCAGGGCGAAACGCATCGCTGGCCGCCGGCGATGGCCTAGGCGACTCCCCGGGCGGGCGGCCTTGTGCCGCCCGCGCCGATCCCTTACGCTGGGTCGAACCGCCATCGAGGAGACCCACCATGCCCAGCCCATCTGTCGCCGGGGGTGTTGCCATCGACACCACCGGCATCCGGACCCTGGCGCTCGTCGGCCCGCAAAGCGCCGGCAAGACGAGCCTCGCCGAGGCGCTGCTGGTCAAGGCCGGCGCGATCGGCGCGGCGGGCAGCCTGGAGCGCGGCACCACGGTCAGCGACTGGGACCCGCTCGAACGCAAGATGGCGCACTCGCTGAACCCGGCGCTGATGCACATGACGCACGCCGGCAGGCGCATCCACCTGATCGACACGCCCGGCGCAACCGACTTCGTCGGCCAGTCGCTGCCCGCGCTCGAGGCGGTGGAGACCGCGGCGGTGGTGATCAACGCCGCCACCTGGAAGGTGGCCGGCATCGACGCGATGGCGGTGCGCATGATGGAGTACGCCGCCGAGCGCCACCTCGACCGGCTGATCGTGGTCAACAAGATCGACGCCGCCGGCGCGGTGCTGGCCGACCTGCTGGCCGACATCCAGGCCACCTTCGGCAAGGAGTGCCTGCCGCTGAACCTGCCCGACGGCAACGGCAGCAAGGTCGTCGACTGCTTCTACAACCGCGAAGGCCACAGCGACTTCGGCAGCGTTGACGACGCGCACCGCGCGCTCGTTGAGCAGGTGGTCGAGGTGGACGCGGCCTTCGTCGACCGCTACCTCAACGACGGCGACATCGACGCCAGCGAACTGCACGCACCGCTCGAACAGGCGCTGCGCGAAGGTCACCTGATCCCCGTGTGCTTCGTCTCGGCGCGCAGCGGCGCCGGCGTAGCCGAGCTGCTCGAGATCATCGAGAAGCTGCTGCCCAACCCGACCGAGGGCAACCCGCCCGAATTCCTCAACGGCGAAGGCACCGACGCCAAGCCGATGCAGGCCCGGCCCGACCCGAAGGCGCATGTGCTGGCGCATGTGTTCAAGGTCACCGTCGATCCGTTCGTTGGCCGCATGGGCATCTTCCGCGTGCACCAGGGCACGGTGACCAAGGACTCACAGCTCTACATCGGCGACGGCCGCAAGCCGTTCAAGGTCGGCCACCTGTTCATGCTGCAGGGCAAGGACCATGTGGAAGTGGCGCAAGCCGTGCCGGGCGACATCGCCGCAGTGGCCAAGATCGATGACCTGGAGTACGACGCGGTGCTGCACGACGCCGCCGAGGACGATCACATCCACCTCAAGCCGCTCAACCTGCCGGTGCCGGTGCACGGCCTGGCGATCGAACCCAAGCGCCACGGCGACGAGCAGCGCATGTGGGAGATCCTGGGCAAGCTGGTCGACGAGGACCCGTGCCTGAAGGTCGAGCATGTGGCGGCCACCAACGAGACCATCGTCTACGGCCTGGGCGAACTGCACCTGCGCGTGCTGCTCGAACGGCTGCGCGATGTCTACAAGTTCGAGGTCAGCACGCGCCCGCCACGCATCGCCTACCGCGAGACGATCACCGCCAATGCCGAGGGCCACCACCGGCACAAGAAGCAGACCGGTGGCGCGGGACAGTTCGGCGAGGTCTACCTGCGCATCGAGCCGCTGCCGCGCGGCACAGGGTTCGAATTCGTCGACGACGTCGTGGGGGGCGCCATCCCGGGGCAGTTCCGAGTGCGCGACGACGAATGACGGGCCGTCGGCTTCACATCTGCGTGGAGCCGAAGTAGCTGTCGCTCACGCCACCCGGATTTCGCGAACGTGCGAGGGGCTGGTCCGCCGGCAGGAAGCGCTCGAACAGATCGTGCACGAAGGCGCCGCCATGGTCATCGTGCGGCGCGGCCATGAGATAGAGGCCGCGCCAGCGCGGCGAGTGGGGTCCGTGGCCGTTGCCGAAGAGGCCCTGCGCCATTTCGCGCAAACCCTGCTGCAGCGAACGGACCTCCTCCACGAAGCCATGGATGGCCTGCCGGCGAACCGGGTCCTGCTCGTTGCGCAGCAGTGTCATGCGCAGCGCATGCAGGCGCTGGGTGATCTCGCCGAACAGCACGTCGAGTTCGGCATCGGCCTCGATGCGCGGCGCCGCTTCGTGGACGAGGCGGTGGCCCAGCGCTTGCGCGAGCACTTCGTCGGGAAGGGCGTCGCGCACGACGTCGTAGCCGCTCAGTCGCTCCAGGCCGGTCACGAAGAAATACACCGGCAAAAGG
>DATLIE010000125.1:0-2369 GCA_035539635.1 Burkholderiaceae bacterium | reverse complement strand
GAGGGTGATGCACATCAGGAAGCGGTCGAGCTGGCTCTCGGGCAGCGGATAGGTGCCGAGCTGGTCGCTGGGGTTCTGGGTCGCGATCACGAAGAAGGGGCTCGGCAGCGCGCGGGTCTCGCCCTCGACGCTGACCTGGTGTTCCTCCATCGCCTCGAGCAGCGCGCTCTGCGTCTTGGGCCCGGCGCGGTTGATCTCGTCGGCCAGCAGCACGTGGGCAAACACCGGGCCCGGGTGGAAGACGAAGCTTTCCTTGCCGCGCTCGTAGACGCTCACGCCGACCAGGTCGGAGGGCATCAGGTCGGCGGTGAACTGCACGCGCGAGAAGCGCAGCCCGAGCGACACCGCCAGCGCGTGCGCCAGCGTGGTCTTGCCGACGCCCGGCACGTCCTCGATCAGCAGGTGGCCGCCGGCCAGCAGGCAGGCGAGGCTGTCTTCGATCTGCGGGCGCTTGCCGACGATGATCGTGCTAATCTGGTCCGTCAACCGGCGCAGGCGCTCGTGCAAGGTCATGCCCGCACGATAGCCGAACGCCTGCGCCCACGAGAGCTCTCGCCCGTACGCCGGATGGCCACTGCCTACTATTCACACCCCGCCTGCCGCGCCCACGACATGGGCCCGGGGCACCCGGAGAGTCCGCAGCGCCTCGGCGCCATTGCGGACCACCTGATCGCCACCGGACTGGACCACCTGCTCGAGCACCACGAGGCGCCGCCGGCGAGCGACGAGCAGATCCTGCGCGCGCACGACGCCGACTACCTGCGCAGCCTGCGCGAGTTCATGCAGCGCGTCGAGGCGCACGGCGAGCGGCGCCGGCTCGACGCCGACACGGTCGCGGGCCGCGGCACCTGGGACGCCGCGCTGCGCGCGGCCGGCGCCGCGGTGGCGGCCACCGAGGCGGTGCTCGACGGCCGGGCCGACAGCGCCTTCTGCGCGGTGCGCCCGCCGGGCCACCACGCCACGCGCTCGAGCGCCATGGGATTCTGCTTCCTCAACAACGTCTGCATCGCCGCGCGCCACGCGCTGGAGGCGGGCGGCCTGGAGCGGGTGGCGATCGTCGACTTCGACGTGCACCACGGCAACGGCACGGAGGACATCGTCGCCAATGACGCGCGCATGCTGATGGTCAGCTTCTTCCAGCATCCGCTCTATCCGCACAGCGGCACCGTGCCGCTGGGCGAGAACATGGTCAACGTGCCGGTGCCGCCCTACACCAAGGGCCCCGAGATCCGCAGCCTGGTCGAGAAGCTATGGCTGCCGCGGCTCGACGCCTTCGCGCCGCAGATGCTGTTCGTGTCGGCCGGCTTCGACGCGCACCGCGACGACGATCTCGGCCAGCTCGGCCTCGTCGAGGCCGACTACGCCTGGCTCACGCGGCAGATCAAGGCCGTCGCCGACCGCCATGCCCAGGGCCGCATCGTCTCCTGCCTCGAGGGGGGCTACGACCTTGGCGCGCTGGGGCGCAGCGTGGCCGCCCACCTGCGGGTGCTGGCCGGCGTGGCGGCATGACGAGCGCCCCGGGCGGCATCGTCCGCCCCCTGACCCCGGGCGAGCTCAACGCGATCGGCCACGCGCTGTTCACCAGCGAGGCGCTGGTCGAGCTGGGCGTGCTGACCGGCTGCGCGGTGCTGGCCTATGTGCTGACGGGGCTGATCCTGCGCGCCATCGGCGGACAGGCGCGCAGTACCTCCGTGCTGTTCGGAGAGAAGCTGTTCGACGGCGCACTGTTCCCCTGGCTGATGTTCGGCCTGGCGGTGGCCGCGCGCCGGCTCGTGCTGGACGACATGGCGCCGGTGCTGGCGCGCCCCGGCCTGCCGCTGCTGCTCTCGCTGGCCGTGATCCGCCTGGCCGTGCGCGTGCTGCGCGCCGCCTTCCCACGCTCGTCCGGCGTGCGGCTGGTCGAGCGGCGGGTGTCGTGGATCGCGTGGATCGGCGTCGTGCTGTGGCTCACCGGCGTGCTGCCGATCGTGCTCGCCGAGCTCGACGAGATCGGCTGGAAGCTCGGCACGGTGCGCATCACGCTGGGCGCGCTGGTCGAGGGCCTGTTCAATGCCGTGATCGTGCTGATGTTCGTCGTGTGGGCCAGCGCCCTGATCGAGAACAAGCTGATCGGCAGTCGCACCGACAACCTGTCGCTGCGCAAGATGGCGTCCAACGCCAGCCGCTCGCTGCTGTTCTTCGCCGGCCTGCTGGTGGCCCTGTCGGCCGCCGGCATCGACCTCACCGCGGTCAGCGTGTTCGGCGGCGCGATCGGCGTCGGCCTCGGCCTCGGTCTGCAGAAGCTGGCCAGCAACTACGTCAGCGGCTTCGTCATCCTGGCCGAGCGCAGCCTGCACATCGGCGACGTGGTGAAGGTCGACAACTTCGAG
>DATLIE010000124.1:0-8443 GCA_035539635.1 Burkholderiaceae bacterium | reverse complement strand
CGCTCCCCGTGAACATGACCCACCCAACCCAGGCCCTGCACATTCCCGACACGCAAAGCGAGCGCGACGAGCGGCACCTCGCGATCCAGCGCGTCGGCGTGAAGGACGTGCGCTACCCGCTGCGCCTGCGCGTCGGCGCTGCGGAGCAGACCACCGCTGCGGTGTGGGACCTCGACGTGGCACTGCCGGCCGAGAAGAAGGGCACGCACATGTCGCGCTTCGTGGCCTGGCTGGAGTCGCTCGAGAGCGTGGCGCTCGACGCGACGCAGCTGCGCGACAGGTTGGCGGCGATGCTGACGCTGCTCAATGCGACCGAAGGCCGCGTCGAGGCGCGCTTCCCGTTCTTCCTGAGGAAGCGCGCGCCGGTGTCGGGCGTCAGCAGCCTGATGGACTACCAGGGCCGCTGGGTGGCCGAGACGCGTGCGGGCCGCACGACGGTGTGGTCCGAGGTCGCGGTGCCGGTGAAGAGCCTGTGCCCCTGCTCGAAGGAGATCTCGGATTACGGCGCACACAACCAGCGCTCGACGGTCACGATCCGCGTCGAGGCGCTGGCGCCGCTGGACTGGGCCGAGCTGGTGCGCTTCGCCGAAGCCAACGCGTCGAGCGAGATCTGGGCCTTGCTCAAGCGCTCGGACGAGAAGTGGATCACCGAGCGCGCCTACGAGAACCCGAAGTTCGTCGAAGACCTGGTGCGCGACGTGGCGCTGGCGCTCAATGCCGACGCCCGCATCGGTCGGTATGTGGTGCAGGTCGAGAACCATGAGTCGATCCACAACCACGCGGCCTACGCGTCGATCGAACGCGGCTAGCGCGCTGCTCGCCGCGTGCACGCTGGCCGCCTGTGCCGGCTACGGCCCGGGCGACCTGACACCCGGCCGGCCCGAAGCCGATGTGCGCGCGCGCATGGGCGAGCCGACGACGCAGGCGCGCCTGCCCGACGGCGGCACGCGGCTCGACTATGCGCGCGGGCCGTACGGCAAGCACACCTACCGTGTCGAATTCGATGCGTCCGGGCGCGTGCGGCGCATCGACCAGTTGCTGAGTGAGCGCAGCTTCGAGGCCTTGCCGTTGGGCATCGGCGCTGCGGACGTGCTCGATCGCCTGGGCCCGCCGTCGGAGCGCCGCGGAGGGTGGCGTGGTCTGGGCGAAGTCTGGTCGTACCGCTTCGAAGACTGGTTCTCGCCCTGTCGCTGGTTCCAGGTCTGGCTGGTCGAGGGGCGGGTGCGCGAGGCGGGCTACAGCACCGACCCGGTGTGCGAAGAGCCACGGGTGCCGAACGACTGAGGCCTAGACGGACAGCCGCACGGCCGCTCGCGCGGCGACCCGCCCGTTGATCGTGAGTTCGATCGGGTGCTCGCCGGCGTGGTAGCGCCGCGTCGTCACCGGGGCGAACGAATGGGTCTTGGTGAGCGTGCGCGACTCGCCGGGCGCGAGCGTCAGCTTCCAACCCTTGAAGACTTTCGGACTCGTGTGGCCGGCCGCCTTGACGTGGTGCACCGCGTAGTCGATCAGCAGCGCCTGCGGCCGGCGCGCCGTGGAGCGCAGCGTGAGCGCCAGCTGCACCCGGTCGCCCACCGCCGCGCGGCGCGGCGTGACCCGAAGCCGGCAGTCGCCGACGAAGGCCTTGCCGGCGCCCCACAGCGCGAGCATGCCGGCATGGCCCTGCTTGATCAGTCCTCGGCTGGCGTGCGTGAGCAGGGCGCGTCGCTCGGCGCCGGCCGTCGGCAGGTGGCGGCGCACCCACTCGACGACGCGCTCGGGATGGTCCTTCGCGATGTCGTTCAGGTGGTTGGCGACACTGCGCCGCACGTACTCGCTCGGGTCGTCCTGCAGGGCTTCGAGGATCGGCAGCGCTGGCGTCGGATCGGCCACCAGGGCTTGCAGGCGCAGGCCCCAGGGCAGGCGCGGGCGGCTGCCTTCGCTGGCGAGGCGGCGCACGTGGGCGCTCGGGTCGCGCGTCCACGCGAGCAGCGTGGCCAGCGTGAGCTGCGGGTGACGCACGATGAGCGGGCGGATCGCGAACTCGGCCGTCAGGCGTTGCGTCAGCGCGTGCAGGGCGCGCAGCGCACGCTCGGGTTCGTCGAGGCCGCGCCGGGCGACGAACTCGCCGAGCGGCCAGACGATCCAGCCCCTCAGGCCCACGCTGGGTTCGGCCGTCGCGTCCGCCGCTGCGTCGGGGTCGGTCGCCGCGGCGAGGCTGCGTTCGATGGCCGCGCAGGCGGCGTCGAAGTCGTCGGGCAGCGTGGCTTCGAGCGCATCGGCAATCTGCATCGCGCGCGCCTTCATCTCGAGCGCTTCCAGATCGCGCAGCGCATGGCGCTCGAAGGCCTTGCGGTCGAAGGCGGGCCAGCTGCGCTGCAGGGCACTGCCGGCTTCGCGCACGAGCGCGGCGTTGAGCAGGTTCTTGAACGGTTCCATCAGCCCAGGCGCACCGGCAGTCGGCGCCAGCCGCGAAAGCGGATGCGAGGGTCGCGCTCGGCCGGGCCGTCGAGTGCCAGGCCCGGGAAGCGCCGCGCCAGCGCGCCCACCGCGATGCGGGCTTCGAGTCGCGCGACGTTCATGCCGGCGCAGGCATGCGCGCCATGGCCGAAGGCCAGGTGCAGGTTGGGCTTGCGTGCGATGTCCAGCCGATCCGGGTCGGCGAACTGGGCCGGGTCGCGGTTGGCGGCGCCGATGGCCAGCGTCAGGAAGGTGCCGGGCGGGATCGGCGGGCCGTCGGCCAGCTCGAGTGGCGCCACGCTCAGCCGGTTGTTGAGCTGCAGCGGGCTCTCGTAACGCAGCAGCTCCTCGACCGCGGTGGGCAGCAGCGACGGATCGGCCACCAGGCGCTCGAACTGGTCGCGTTGCGCCAACAGTGCGTGCACGCCGTTGCCGATCAGGTTGGTGGTCGTTTCGTGGCCGGCATTGAGCAGGAAGATGCAGTTGTGCAGCAGCTCGCGCGCTCCGAGGCGCTCGCCGTCGGTCTCGCCCTGGATCAGTCGCGTGAGCACGTCCACCGCCGGGTCGCCCGGGTTCGCGCGCCGCGCCGCGACGAGGCCTTCGAGCGCCGCGAGGAAGTCGCTGACCGCGGCGTGCCCGCGCGCCAGCACCCCGGCCGACGGCGCCGGCTCCAGGGCCGACAGGATCGCGAGCGACCAGTCGCGCAGCGGGCCGCGATCTTCGCGCGGCACGTCGAGCAGGTTGCCGATGACCTCGACCGGAATGCGCGCCGCGAAGTCGGCGATGAGGTCGGCTTGCCGGCCGCGCGACGCCATCTCGTCGAGCAGGCCGTCGACCAGGGCCACCACGCCGGCCTCCATGCGGGCGATGGCGCGCTGGTTCAGCGCACCCATCAGCAGCCGGCGCACGCGCGTGTGCAGCGGCGGGTCGTTGAACACCAGGCTCGTCGTGTGGTGCTCGAACAGCGGCGTGCCTTCACCGAACTTGGGGCCGAACTCGCGCCGCTTGTCCGAGCTGACCGCGCTGCTGCGGTAGACCGCGGCCACGTCGTCGTAGCGCGTCAGCAGCAGCACGCCGGGCGCCAACGCATGGCGCGGTGCCCGCTCGCGCAGTGCCGCGTACCAGGGGTAGGGGTCGTCGACGAAGCCCGGCGGCGGCGTGGTCAGCGAAAAGGTGTCGAGTGCGGACACGGACATGGCGCGAGAGTGTGCCGCAGGCCGCGGTACAGTGGCCGCATGTTCACCGGCATCGTCCAGGGTGTCGCGCGCGTGGCCGACGTCGCCGACCGCAGCGGGCTGCGCACGCTGCGCCTCGCGTTCCCGCGAGGCTTCGACGCCGGCCTGCAGCTCGGGGCCAGCGTGTCCTGCGATGGCGTGTGCCTGACGGTGACCGCCATGCACGAAGGCGCAGCCGACTTCGACGTGATGCAGCAGACCCTGTCGCTGACCACGCTCGGGTCCTTGCAGCAGGGCAGTGCGCTCAACGTGGAGCGCGCTGCCGCGCAGGACGCCGAGGTCGGCGGCCATGTGCTGTCGGGCCATGTGGACGTGCGGGCCACGCTGGTGGCGCTGCGCGAGCCCGAGAACAACCGCGTGCTGCGCTTCGCGCTGCCGGCGCCGTGGATGCGCTACGTGTTCGCCAAGGGGTACATCGCCGTCAACGGCGCGAGCCTCACGGTGGCCGAGGCCGGGCGCGAGGCCGACGGCTCGGGCTGGTTCGAGGTCTGGCTGATCCCCGAGACGCTGCGCATGACGACCTTCGCCGACAAGCGGATCGGCGACGCCTTCAACGTTGAGATCGAGCGCCAGACGCAGGTCATCGTCGACACCGTGCGCGACGCGGTGGCCGAGCGGCTCGGGCCCTACCTCGGACTGCTCGATGCGCTGGCGCACGAGCGCGGCGTCGATGTCGGCCGTGGCTGACGCGACGCCCGTGCTCTACGAAGGCCCGCCGCTGGCGGCGCCGATCCCGCCGATCACCTTGCCGCAGCTGGTGCGCGAACGGGCGCGCCGCCACCCCGACGCGGTGGCGCTGGTTGATGCCGCGAGCGGCCACCGCCTGAGCTACGGTGAGCTGGACCAGCGCATCGGCCGCGTCGCCGCGGGCTTGGCCGCGCAGGGCTTCCGGCCCGGCGACCTGCTGCTGATGCTGGCGCCGAACAGCCCGGAGTGGCCGCTGATGGCGCTCGGCGCGATGGCCGCCGGTGGCGCGGTGACCGGTGCGAACCCGCAGTACGCGGCGCCCGACCTCGCGCACCAGCTCGCCGACAGCGGCGCGCGCTTTGTCTGCACGACATTCGCCGGCGTGGCCGTGGTGCGCGAGGCCGCGGCGTTGAACGGCAGCGAGGTGTCGATCATCGTGTTCGGCGAAGCGCCAGCGGGCATGGTCGCGTTCGATCGGTTGCTGCAATGCGCCGACCCGGAGCCCGCGTGGTCGAGTGATCCCGACGCGCTGGCCGCGCTGCCGTACTCGTCCGGCACCACGGGCGCGGGCAAGGGCGTGCGCCTGACGCACCGCACGCTGGTGGCCAACGTGCTGCAGGTCGACCAGATGCTGCCGCTGCCGCCGGGCACCGTGGTGCTCGCGTTCCTGCCGATGTTCCACATCTACGGCTTCGCCGCGATCACGCTGTGCTCGCTCGTCGGCGGGGCGCTGGTGGTGACGCTGCCGCGCTTCGAGCCCGAGGCCTTCGTGGGGGCGATCGAGCGCTACCGCGTCACGCGCGTCGGCGTCGTGCCGCCGGTGGTGCAGTTCCTGGCCTCGCACCCGATGATCGAGGGCCGCGACCTGTCGTCGCTCGAGCGGGTGGGCAGCGGCGCCGCGCCGCTTGGGGCCGACGTCGAGGACCGGGTGGTGGCGCGCCTCGGCCGCCCGGTGACGCAGGGCTACGGCATGACCGAGTCGTCGGGCGTCTGGGCGACGACGCCGGTGGGGCGCGGTCGGCGCGGCTCGAGCGGCCTGCTGCTGCCCGGCACCCAGGCGCGCGTGATCGACATCGAACGCGGCACGGACGCAGCGCGCGGCGCTTCCGGCGAGCTGTGGCTGCGCGGGCCACAGGCCTTCACCGGCTACCACCGCCAGCCCGAGGCCACGGCCGCCACGATCACGACCGACGGCTGGGTGCGCACCGGCGACATCGGCCACTTCGACGCCGACGGCTACCTCTTCATCACCGACCGGCTCAAGGAGCTGATCAAGGTCAAGGGCTTCCAGGTCGCGCCGGCCGAGCTGGAGGCGCTGCTGTTCACGCACCCGGACGTGGCGGATGCCGCGGTGATCGGCCGCGCCGACGAGCGCGCCGGCGAGTTGCCCGTGGCCTACGTGGTGCCGCGCCGCGCGCCGCTCGACGTGGCGGCGCTGCTCGACTGGGTGGCCGAACGCGTGGTCGCGTACAAGCGCCTGGCCGACGTGGTGGTCTGCGACACGATCCCGAAGACGGCCGCGGGCAAGATCCTGCGCCGCGAGCTGCGCCAGCGCGACGCCCGGCGCGGCGCCTAGTTCTTGAGCGGGGCGCTCGCCACCGCGTCGCGGAAGGCGCGCAACTGGGCCTTCAGTCGGCGCGCGTGCTCGTTGCCCATGCGCAGCAGCATCTTCGAGCCGGCCGGCAACGACTGCAGCGCCGGGTCGGCGAACTCGAAGCGCACCCAGGGCCGGTCAGCCTCGATCGGCCCCTTCACCTCGGTCAGGCGCACCTCCAACGGACCGGCCGGCTCGGGCGTCGCCAGCAACTGGTCGATCACCTCGACGAGGCGGTCGTTGAAGTAGCCCTTCGGGTAGCCGAGATCGCGGTACGCGGCCTGGAAGAGCGGGTAGTGGGCCCGGTAGATGGCGGCGGCGCGTGCCGGGTCCACCGACATGGCGAGCGCGACGAAGGTGTCGTAGCGTGCCGCGTTGGCCGCGGCCATCCGCGTGCGGTCGCCGCCGTCCTGGACCGCGAAGCGCCCGCTCGGCGGCACCACCGGCCACAGGCGCGGCGCGGCATGGGCACGCCCGAGGTTGTCGACCGTGGCGACGACACGGCGCACGAAACCATCGGTCTGCAGCAGCAGCGCGACGGCCCTGCTGCCCACCAGTCCGGTCAGCGCCTGCTTCATCGCGGCGTCGGACTGGTCGAGCGGGGGCAGTTCGCGCGCGCCTGCGGCGGCGCTGGCCTCGATCGGGTGCAGGATCGCCGGTTCAGCCGACGCCGCTGACGCCGCCTCGGCGGGCGCCGCGGCGGTTGGTGTGGCGGGCGCGACCGTGGCGGCCGGCGCTGCGGCACGCTGCTGCCACCACCAGGTGCCCGCGCCGAGCAGGACGACAGCGCCGATCACCGCAGCCACGGCTCGGTTCACCCCGCTGGCGGGTGGCGCGTACGGGCGCGGGTCGCTGGCGTCCATGTGGGTCATTCTCCCTCTCGCATGCGGGGCACGCGAGAGGGTGCGCTGTCGGAGTCGTGAGCGCTTGTACCGAGTGGTGTCAGGCTGCGAGCAACTGGCGCAACACGAACGGCAGGATGCCGCCGTGCTTGTAGTAGTCGACCTCGATTGCGGTGTCGATGCGCAGCGTGACGGTCACTTCGCGCTTCTTGCCGTCGGTGCCGGTGATCACGAGCTTGGCATCGGTCTGCGGCTTGATCTGCGCGCCGAGCACCACGTCCACCGTTTCGTCGCCCTTGATGCCGAGCGACTCCCACGAGTCGCCGGCCTTGAACTGCAAAGGCAGCACGCCCATGCCGATCAGGTTGCTGCGGTGGATGCGCTCGAAGCTCTTGGCGACCACGGCCTTGATGCCGAGCAGCTGCGTACCCTTGGCCGCCCAGTCGCGCGAGCTGCCGGTGCCGTACTCCTCGCCGGCGAACACCACGGTCGGCGTGCCTTCGTTGATGTACTCCATCGCCGCGTCGTAGATCGCGACCTTCTGGCCACCCTTGAGCGTGTAGCCGCCTTCCTCGCGCGAGCCGTCGGCCTTGGCCGGCAGCATCAGGTTCTTGACGCGCACGTTGGCGAAGGTGCCGCGCATCATCACGTCGTGGTTGCCGCGGCGCGCGCCGTAGCTGTTGAAGTCGGTCTTCATCACGCTGTTGGCGATCAGGAAGCGGCCCGCAGGCGTGCCTTCCTTGAAGCTGCCGGCCGGGCTGATGTGGTCGGTGGTGATCGAGTCGCCGAACAGGCCGATGATCTTGGCGCCCTGGACCCCGGACACCAGCGCCTTCGGTTCCATCGTGAAGCCGTCGAAGAACGGCGGCTTGGCGATGTAGGTGCTCTTGGGCCAGTCGTAGACCTGGCCCTTGCTGCCCTTGACCGCGTCCCACAGCTTGCCGGGCTTGCTCTTGACCTTGCCGTAGTTCTCGCGGAAGGCCTTCGGGTCCATCGCCAGCTTCATCAGCTTGTAGACCTCGTCGCTCGAGGGCCAGATGTCGCCGAGGTAGATGTCCTTGCCGCCCTTGCCCTTGCCAACCGGCTGCGTCATCAGGTCGCGCGTCACGTTGCCGGCGATCGCGTAGGCCACCACCAGCGGCGGGCTGGCCAGGAAGTTGGCCTTCAGGTTCGGGTGGATGCGCGCTTCGAAGTTACGGTTGCCCGACAGCACCGCGGCGCAGATGAGGTCGTTGTCGGTGATCAGCTTGTTGAGTTCGGGCGTCAGGTCGCCGGCGTTGCCGATGCAGGTGGTGCAGCCGTAGGCCGCCACCGCGAAGCCGAGCTTCTCGAGGTAGGGCAGCAGGCCGGCCTTGGTCAGGTACTCGGTGACGATGCGCGAGCCCGGAGCCAGCGAGGTCTTGATGTGCGGCTTGACCTTCAGGCCCGCCTCGACGGCCTTCTTCGCCAACAGGCCGGCGGCGAGCAGCACGCCGGGGTTGCTGGTGTTGGTGCAGCTCGTGATCGCGGCGATCAGCACGTCGCCGTTCTTGATCTCGAGGCCCGACTCGGTCTTGAAGGTCTTGGCCAGCTTGTCGGCCGGCTGGTTGAAGCCGTTGTCGGCCGTCGGCTTGGAGAACAGCTCGGCGAACTTCTTCGACAGGTGC
>DATLIE010000123.1:0-3947 GCA_035539635.1 Burkholderiaceae bacterium | reverse complement strand
CAGGATGAACCAGGGCGGCGCTTCGCCGGCGCCTCCCAGGGCTTGCAGGAACAGCAGGGTCGTGACGATGCTGCCGACGTAGACGACGAACATCACCGGGTTGCGCCACTGGACACGCGGATCCAGCTTGCGGAATGCGTCGGCCAGCGCCGGGCGCACCAGGGCGGCATCGAACAGGGCAAAGCTCTTGCGGATCATGCGCGACTCACTTCCAGAGCATGAGGTGCTCGACCACCGGGCCGAGGGCCAGTGCTGGCACGTAGTTCAGCAGTCCGACCAGCAGCACCGTGCCGACCAGCAGCACGACGAACAGCGCGCCGTGCGTCGGCATCGTGCCGCCGGTGGGCGCGATGCGCTTCTTGGCGCCCAGCGAGCCGGCCAGGGCCAGCACCGGGACGATCACGCCGAAGCGCCCGAACCACATGGCGACGCCCAGCACGACGTTGTAGAAGGGCGTGTTGGCCGACAGGCCGGCGAAGGCGCTGCCGTTGTTGTTGCCGGCCGAGGTGAAGGCGTAGAGGATCTCGGAGAAGCCGTGCGCCCCGCCGTTGAGCGGGCCGGCACGGCCGGCGTCGGCCATCACGGCGAAGGCCGTACCGAGCAGCACGACCAGCGGCGTGACGAGGATGGCCAGCGAGGTCATCTTCATCTCGTGGGCCTCGATCTTCTTGCCGAGATACTCGGGAGTGCGGCCGATCATCAGGCCGGCGATGAAGACCGCCAGGATCGCGAACACCAGCATGCCGTACAGGCCGGTGCCGACGCCTCCGAACACCACCTCGCCGAGCTGCATGTTGACGAGCGGCACCATCCCGCCGAGCGGCGTGAAGGAGTCGTGCATGCCGTTCACCGCGCCGCACGAAGCGTCGGTGGTGATGGTGGCGAACAGCGCCGATTCGGCGATGCCGAAGCGCGTCTCCTTGCCTTCCATGTTGCCGCCGGCCTGGCCGGCGGCGGCCGACTGGTCCACGCCGAGCGCCGCCAGCTGCGGGTTGCCCTGCTGCTCGAACGCGATTGCCGCCACCGCGCCGGCGACGAACAGCAGCGACATGGCAACGAACACGGTCCAGCCCTGGCGACGGTCCTGCACCATGCGGCCGAAGGCGAAGCACAGCGCGGCTGGAATCAGGAAGATCGACAGCATCTGCACCAGGTTCGACAGCGCGGTCGGGTTCTCGTACGGGTGCGCGGCGTTGGCGTTGAAGAAGCCGCCGCCGTTGGTGCCCAGCATCTTGATCGCGGTCTGCGAGGCGGCCGGGCCCATCGCCAGGGTCTGCGTCTCGGCCTTGCGGTCCTCCAAGAGCGGCGCGCCCTGCGCGTCCTTCATCGGCTGGCCGTCCGGTCCGAGCCGCGGCTGCTGATAGGTGAGCGCCTCGACGGTGCGCACGTCCTTGTAGCCGTCGAAGTTCTGCACCGTGCCCTGCTGCACCAGGAACAGCGCCAGGACGAAGGAGAGCGGCAGCAGGACCCACAGCGTCACGCGGGTCAGGTCGACCCAGGCGTTGCCGATGCCCTGCGCCGAGTGGCGCGCCAGGCCGCGGATCAACGCGATGACCACCACGATGCCGGTGGCCGCCGACAGGAAGTTCTGCACCGCCAGGCCGAGCATCTGCGTGAGGTAGCTCATCGTCTGCTCGCCGCTGTAGCCCTGCCAGTTGGTGTTCGTGGCGAAGCTCACGGCCGTGTTGAAGGCCGAATCCGGCGTGACGTTGGCCATGCCTTGCGGATTCAGCGGCAGCCACTGTTGCAGACGCTGCAGCGCATACACCGCCAGGACGCCGAGGGCGTTGAACAGCAGGAGGGCGAACGCGTACTGCAGCCAGCCCATCTCGGCCTCCGGCCGAACGCCGCACAGCCGATACAGGGGCTGCTCGATGTGGTCGGCGAAGCGCAGCCGGCCCTCCATCACCGCCACCAGGCAGCGGCCGAGCGGCAGCGCGGCCGCGAGCAGCAGCGCGCCGTATGCGGCCAGCCCGAGCCAGGCGTGCGCGTTCATGAGAAGCGCTCCGGGAACAGCAAGGCGGCGACCAGGTAGGCCAGCAGGCCCGCCGCCACGGCGCCTGCCAGCACGTGGATCCAGGTCATGACCGGCGGCCTCCCAGCTGGGCGCAGCCGACCGCCATGGCCGCGAGCAGCGCCCAGAGCGCCATGCCGAGCGCGAGATAGACGATATCCATCCGACGTCCCTCCTTTCGATGCAGGAAGCGTAGGAAGGAGCGCCTCAAGATGTCGCCAAATTGCGCGCGCGCGGCATCAAGAAAGCATCAAGAGCCGGGCGGCGCGAAGCGCGCGGCGCCGGCATCGTCATGCGCGGCCGGCCGCAGAGGTGTGCGCCCGCGGGGAGGTCCCGCCGGACCTCAGCCGCTCAATGCCACAGCAGCGCGATCGCGAACACGCCCACCATCACGAAGGCGAGCGCGAGCTTCACGGCGGTGCCGACCAGCAGGCCGATCCAGGTCGCCACGCCGACGTCGAGCGCGCGCCGCGCCGTGGCGGGTCCGCCGGCATCCGGCGGGGCGCGCCGCAGCGCGTACCACTCGCCGGCCACCGCGCCGACGAAGGGCAGCACCAGCACGCCCACGACGCCGGCCAGCAGGCCGACGACGGTCCCGAGCGCCGCGCCGATCAGCGCCCAGCGGCTCGCGCCGATCTTCTTCGCGCCGAGCAGCGCGGCCACGTAGTCGGTCGCGAAGCCCAGCACCGCCAGCAGCGCGATCACGCCCATCGTCACGCCCGACACGCGCGAGAAGCCGTCGATCCACGCGCCGAGGAAGAGGCCGGCCAGCACCAGCAGCGTGCCCGGCAGGACCGGCAGCACGGTGCCGGCCAGCCCGGCAAGCACCATCGCCACGACGAGCGTCCACCACAGCGCCGGGGCGACGCCGGGCAGCAGGCTGGTCAGGGCCTCCATCGATCGGCGCGGTGTGCGCTCAGCAGTGCACGCGGGCCAGGAAGCCGCGCAGGGCCGACTCGAAGGCGGCCGGCTGCTCGAGCACGCTCAGATGCGCCGCGCCCTGCAGCACGACCAGCTGCGCGTCCGGCACCGCCTGGACGATCGCCTGCGACATCGCAGGCGGCGTGCCGGCGTCGGACGCGCCGGCGATCACCAGCGTCGGCAGGCGCAGCTGCGGCAGTCGGCCCAGCGTGTCGATGTTCATCACGGCCTGGCAAGCCGCCAGGTAGCCGGCGTGCGAGGTGCTGAGCACCCGGCGCCGGAGGCGCGCCACCAGCGCCGGATGGGCGGCATGGGTGGCCGGGCCGAACCAGCGCTGCATGGTCGCGTCGACCACTGCCTCCAGGCCGCCCTGCTCGATCGTCGCGATGCGCTGGCGCCACTGCGCGCGGCCCTCCTCGCCGAAACCGCCCGTGGTGTTGGCCAGCACCAGCGCCCTCAGGCGGCGCGGATGGCGCAGCGCCAGCTCCTGGCCGACCATGCCGCCGAGCGACAGGCCGACCCACACCACCGACTGGCGGGCCTCGCCCTCCAGCTCGGCGAGCAGGCGCTCGGCGTCATCGGCCAGGTCGGCCAGCCCGTAGGGGCCGGGCGGCACCTCGGAGTCGCCATGCCCGCGGTGGTCGTAGGCCACCACGCGGTGGTCGGCGGCCAGCGCATTGGCCAGCGCGTCCCACATGGAGAGGTCGCAGCCGAGCGCATGGCTCAGCACGACCGTCGGGCGCGACGCGCCGGCGGGTGTGCGATGGCGCGGCTCGCGCACCGTGTAGTGCAGGGACGGGGTGCCGGCGCTGCGCCGCGAGCGCCCTGTGCCGGTGTGGCCCACCTCGCTGGCCGGCAGCGGCGGCGGCTCGCGGCCGAGCTCGCGCAGCAGCCGGTTGGCGATCGCCATGCCGGTGTTGGCGGCCGGCACGCCGGCGTAGATGGCGGCCTGCATCAGCACCTCCTTCACCTCCTCGGGCTCGAGCGCCGTCGAGGCGTCGTCGCCGGCGCC
>DATLIE010000122.1:0-3447 GCA_035539635.1 Burkholderiaceae bacterium | reverse complement strand
GTCGGCCCCCATGCGCTCGGCCATGTCGATGATGCGGCCCACGTGCGGCAGGTTGTAGCGGTGCATCACGCAGTTCAGCACCATCGGGTAGCCCTGGCCCTTGATGATGGCGGCCACCTTGTTCTTCAGCTCGAAGGTGCGCGTCGACGACAGGAAGTCGTTGAGTTCCTTGGTGGAGTCCTGGAAGCTCAGCTGGATGTGGTCGAGCCCGGCCTGCTTGAGGGCCGCGGCGCGCTTGTCGGTGAGGCCGATGCCGGAGGTGATGAGGTTGGTATAGAAGCCGAGCTGGCGCGCCTCGGCGACCAGCTCCTCGAGGTCGTCGCGCAGCAGCGGCTCGCCGCCCGAGAAGCCGAGCTGCACCGCGCCCATGGCGCGCGCCTCGCGGAACACGCGCTTCCAGTCCTCGGTCGGCAGCTCCGACATGTGGTCGGCATAGTCGGTCGGGTTGGAGCAGAACACGCAGTGCAGCGGGCACTTGTAGGTCAGCTCGGCGAGCAGCCACATCGGCGCGCCCGGGGCCTTGCGCGGCGTCGCGCCGGTGCCCGGCCTCGCCTCGTTCATCGCGCTCGGTGCACCCATCGGATGCACTTCCACTTCAGACGATCCAGCCGCGTTCATAGGCATCACCCAGGAATTCACCCACGTCGGCGCGCAGGTCGGGTTCGTTGAAGGCCCGTTGCAGGTCTTCGGTCAGGTCGGCGACGGTGGTCTTGCCGTCGCAGCGCTTGAGGATCTCGCTGGCCGGGCCGTTGAGCTTGACCAGCCCCTCGGGGTAGAGCAGGACCCAGCAGTCCTGCGCCGGCTCGAACTGCATGCGGTACATGGGAGCGAGGGCCGGCCGCGCGGCGTCGGCGACGGCGGGGGTGGGGCTCATGGGCGTCGGTCTTCCGGCAGGTCGTCGGGATAGGCGCGCTCGACGGCGTCGAGCATGGCCCACAGCACGTCGAGCTTGAACTGCAGGATCTGGATCGCGCGCTCCTGCTTCGCGCGCGTGTCGCACCAGGTCCGCGCCACCTCGAGGCCGTGCTCGACGTCGCGCTGCGCCAGCGGGATGCGGGAGCGGAAGTATGCGAGACCTCCGGATTCGATCCACGGGTAGTGGCTTGGCCAGCCGGCCAGCCGGTCGGCGTGGATCTTGGGCGCGAACATCTCGGTGAGCGAGGAGATCACGCCCTCCTGCCACGGCGCGCGGCGCGCGAAGTTGACGTAGGCGTCGACCGCGAAGCGCACGCCCGGCTGCACGTGCCGGTTGGACCACAGGTCCTCGCGCGTGAGCCCGACCGCCATGCCCAGACGCGTCCAGGTCTCGATGCCGCCGGCGTTCGGGCCCTCGTGGTCGCCGCGGCCGTCGTGGTCGAGCATGCGGTCGATCCAGCGGCGGCGCGTCGCGCGGTCCTCGCAGTTGGCCATGACCGCGGCGTCCTTCATGGGGATCGCCTGCTGGTAGTAGAAGCGGTTGGCGACCCAGCCGCGCACCTGGAAGGGCTGCAGCTGGCCGCTGTTGAGCCGCCTGTTGAAGGGATGGTGGATGTGGTAGCCGGACTCGCGCTCGCGCAGGTGGCGCTCGAACTCGTCGACCGGCCAGGGCGCGCGAGCGTCGGCCGCGGGGCGGCCGGCGTCGGGCGGAAGGGGCGCGTTCACAGGGTGATCTCCATGCCGTCGTGGGCAACCTCGATGCCGCGGTGGGCGAGCTCGGCGCGCTCGGGGCCGTAGTCGTCGAGGATCGGGTTGCTGTTGTTGATGTGGATCAGCAGCTTGCGGTGAGCGCGCGTCTGGTCCAGTGCATCCATCATGCCGGCCCGCTCGGGCGTGGCCGACTGCGGCAGGTGGCCCATGTCGGAGGCGTACTTGCTGCCGAGGCCGGCGCGCACCATCTCGTCCTCGGTCCAGAAGGTGCCGTCGATCATCAGCAGGTCGCAGTCGCTCATCCACTCGAGCTCCTGCGGGCCGACCTCGCCCAGCCCCGGCGCGTAGAACAGCCGCTTGCCGTTGCGCAGGTCGGTGATCTCGAGCGCGATGTTGTCGCCCACCTTGGGATCGTGGCGGTGCGGCGAGTAGGGCGGCGCCTTGCCCGGGATGGCGATGGCGCGGAAGCGCAGCGACTCGAAGCCGTCGACCGCGAACTCGGCCACCTTCTGCTCGCCGGCCACCGGCAGCAGGTGCCAGTGCACGCCGCAGTAGTGCTCGAGCACGGTGAGGATCGGCAGGCCGGTGGTGAGGTCCTCGAACACGCAGGGCGTGACGTAGAGCTCGATCGGAGGACCCTCGCGCAGGCTCAGCAGGCCGGTGGCGTGGTCGATCTGCGCGTCCATCAGGATCACCGCCTTGATCGGCGTGTCGCGCAGGCCCTGCTTGGGGTGCAGGATCGGCTGCATGCGCAGCTGCTGGCCGATGTCGGGCGAGGCGTTCAGCAGCACCCAGCGCTTGCCGTCGGGCGACACCGCGATCGAGCTCTGCGTGCGCGGCCGGATCAGGCGGGTGCCGTTGCGCGCCGCGGCGCACATGGCGCAGTTGCAGTTCCACTGCGGGCAGCCGCCGCCGGCGCCCGAACCGAGGACCAGCACCTTCATCGCTGCCGCTCCCTGCCGGCCTGGCGGGCCGCTCCTGCGGCGGTCCGCGACGCCTCGCGCATCCTCGTCTCCTTCGGTGCCGACGGCCGCGCTCCGGCGCGGCCGTCGGCCTGTTCGTCTTGGCTCATCTCTCGTTCTCTCTTGCTCGGGACGGCCGGCGGGGAGCGGCCGCGATGAAGGTGCTGGTCCTCGGTTCGGGCGCCGGCGGCGGTTGCCCGCAGTGGAACTGCAATTGCGCCATCTGCGCCGCGGCGCGCAACGGCACCCGGCTGATCCGGCCGCGCACGCAGAGCTCGATCGCGGTGTCGCCCGACGGCAAGCGCTGGGTGCTGCTGAACGCCTCGCCCGACATCGGCCAGCAGCTGCGCATGCAGCCGATCCTGCATCCCAAGCAGGGCCTGCGCGACACGCCGATCAAGGCCGTGATCCTGATGGACGCGCAGATCGACCACGCCACCGGCCTGCTGAGCCTGCGCGAGGGCCCGCCGATCGAGCTCCACGTCACGCCCTGCGTGTTCGAGGACCTCACCACCGGCCTGCCGATCCTCACCGTGCTGGAGCACTACTGCGGCGTGCACTGGCATTTGCTGCCGGTGGCCGGCGAGCAGAAGGTGGCCGAGTTCGCGGTCGAAGGCTTCGAGTCGCTGCGCTTTCGCGCCATCGCCATCCCGGGCAAGGCGCCACCCTACTCGCCGCACCGCCACGACCCGAAGGTGGGCGACAACATCGCGCTCGAGATCACCGACCTGCGCAACGGCAAGCGGCTGTTCTACGCGCCGGGACTGGGCGAGGTCGGCCCGCAGGAGCTCGAGTGGATGAGCGACTGCGACCTGCTGATGGTCGACGGCACCTTCTGGACCGAGGACGAGATGGTGCG
>DATLIE010000121.1:0-6751 GCA_035539635.1 Burkholderiaceae bacterium | reverse complement strand
GCCTGACGACGCAACGAGGAGCCGCTGATGATCCAAGGCATGAACCACTTCACCGTCATCGCCGAGGACCCGGCCAAGACGCTGGACTACTACGTCGGGCTGATCGGCCTCGAGGAGGGGCCGCGCCCCGACCTCGGTTTCGCGGGCGCCTGGCTGTACGCGGGCGGGCGCGCGATCCTGCACCTGTACTTCGACCGCGCCGTGCCTGCGCAGCGCGCCGGCGTGATCGACCACATGGCGTTCACCGCGAAGGACCTGAAGGCGGTCAAGGCGCGCTTCGACGCGCGCGGTGTCAAGTACGACCTGCGCCAGCAGGCCGGCGCCGGCACCTGGCAGCTGTTCTCGTACGACCCGAACGGCGCCAAGGTCGAGCTGGACTTCGACCCGAGCGAGACCTTGTAAGTAGTAGCGCCCGGTCAGCGCGCCGTGGCCGCCATCTTCACGGCGAGCTCGAACGCCGCCTGCAGGCCCTCGACACGCGCGATGCCCTTCCCGGCGATGTCGAACGCGCTGCCGCTGGCCGGCGTGGTCACCGGCACGGGCAGGCCACCGTGCAGCGTGACGCCGCGCTCGAAGCCCATCAGCTTCATCGCGATCTGGCCCTGGTCGTGGTACATCGAGACCACCGCGTCGTAGTCGCCGCGGCGTGCGGCGACGAACACCGTGTCCGGTGAGTACGGCCCGCGTGCGTCCAGGCCTTCGGCGCGCAGCGACTTCACCGCCGGCTCGATGACCTCGATTTCCTCGAGGCCGATCGAACCCCCGTCGCCGGCATGCGGGTTCAAGCCCGACACCGCGATGCGCGGCGCGGCCACGCCGGCGCGTTTGAGCGCGCGGTCGATGATGAACACCGCCTCGCGCACCGCCTCCGGGTGGATCAGGTCGGCCACCTCGCGCAGCGGCACATGCGAGGTCACGCGCGAGGTCCACAGCGACCCGGTGATGTTGAACTCGCAGACGAAGCCGGGCACGTCGAAGCGGTCGGCCAGGTAGCGCAGCTCGTCTTCCTGCTGCAGCCCGCCCAGGCGCAGCGAGTGCTTGTTGAAGGGCGCGAACACGATGGCCTGCGCGGCGCCGCGCTGCACCGCTTCGCAGGCGAGTTCGAGCGAGCGCATCGTGCAGCGGCCCGCGGCCTCGCTCGACTCGCCGAGCGCCGGCTCGTGGCCGCCCAGGCTGTCGAAGCGCCACCAGGCGATCTGCCCGGCCGGCACCGCGGCGTCGGGCGCGTTCACTTCGGTCAGCGGCAGCGCGGTACCGGCGATGCGCTGGCCGGCGGCGAGCACCACCGGGTCGGCGATCAGCAGCAGCTCGGCGGCGTCGCGCACCGCGGCGTCCGCCAGCAGGCGCGCGCCCATCTCGGGGCCGACGCCACTCGGGTCGCCGAGCAGGAAGGCGATGCGGGGTCGGCGCGTCATTCTCACTGCCCCTCCGGCTTGATGTTTGCGTCGCGCACGAGCTTGCCGTAGCGCTCGAATTCGCTCTTGTTCATCTCGCCGAACTGCTCCGGGCTCATCAGCTGGATCTCGCCGCCCAGGCCCTTGATGCGCGCCTGCACGTCGGGCTGCTTGAGCGCCGCGGTCAGCTCGGCGGCCAGGCGCTCGACCGCGGCGCGCGGGGTGCCGGCGGTGACGTACATCGCGTACCAGGTCTGGATGTCGGCACCCGCCACGCCCTGTTCGGCGAGTGTCGGCACGTCGGGCAGCTCGGCGCTGCGCTGCGGCGTGGTCACCGCCAGCGGCCGGAACTTGCCGCCCTTGATCTGGCCCATCGCCGAGCTGGTGGTGTCGAACATCATCTCGACCTGGCCGCCGATGATGTCGATGTGCGCCTGCGCGCTGCCCTTGTACGGCACGTGGATCGCCTTGGTCTTCGTCGACAGGTTGAAGGCTTCGCCGACGATGTGCTGCGTGCTGCCGATGCCCGAGCTGGCGTACTTCAAGCCCCCCGGGTTGGCCTGCATCGCGGCCAGCAACTCCTTGACGTTCTTGTACGGCGAGTTCACGCCCACCACCAGCACGTTGGGCACCACGGCCACCAGGCCGATCGGCTGCAGGTCCTTCAGCGGATCGAACTTCAGCTTCAGCAGGTGCGGTGCCACCGCCTGGCCGGTGTTGGTGGCCAGCAGCAGCGTGGCACCGTCGGGCGCGGCCTTGGCCGTCATCTCGGCGGCGATGGTGTTGCTGGCGCCCGGGCGGTTCTCGACTGTGATGGTCTGCTTCAGCGCCGGGCCCATCTTCTCGGCCAGCAGGCGCGCCAGGATGTCGGTGCCGCCGCCGGCCGACGCGCCGACCATGATGCGCAGCGGCTTGTCGGGCCAGGCCTGCGCCGAGGCCGGCCCGATGGCGAACAAGCCCGTGGCGGCAAGGGCGGCGGCGGCCAGCAGGCCGCGGCGGGGAGTGAAGGACGGCATTTCGTTGTCTCCTGTGGTCTGGCGAGCGTAGAGGCTTGTTTCATGCCTTTCCAATGCGCATTCGAGAAGTGCCGATAATGTTTTCGGCATGACCAGCAAGCGCACCCCGACCCCGCGGCGTACCCCGCTGGCCGACGAGCCGGCTTGGCTGCGCCTGCGCACACGCCAGCTGCTGCTGGTGGCGCACCTGGGGCGCGAGGGCCATCTCGGCCGCGCGGCCGTGTCGATGGGCATCAGCCAGCCGGCCGCCACCCGCCTGCTGCAGGAGATGGAGGACACGCTGGGCCACGCGCTGTTCCTGCGTGGGGCGCGCGGCATGCAGGCCACGCCGGGCGGTGAAGTGCTGCTGCGCTACGCACGCCAGGTGCTCAACGAGTTCGGCGCCGCGCGGCGCGAACTGGCGGCGCTGGCCGCCGGCCTGCACGGCACGCTGCGCGTCGGTTCGGTGCCAAGCGCGCTGCCGCCGCTGCTGGCCCCGGTGCTGGCGCAGTTCAAGGCGCGCCATGCGCGCGTGGCGGTGGCCATCGAGGTGGCCACCAGCGACGTGATGCTGGTGCAGCTCGGCCGCGGCGAGGTGGACCTGATGCTCGGGCGCCTGCTCGAGGGCCATCACGACGACGAGTACGAAACGGTGCCGGTGCTCGACGAGCCGCAGGTGGTGGTGGCGCGCCAAGGCCACCCGCTGGGCGAGGCCGGCGCGCTGAGCTTGCGCGAGCTGGCGCGCTGGCCCTGGGTGGTGCAGCCGCCGGGCTCGCCGCAGGCCGGACGCTTTGCCGCGATGATGCGCGAGGGCGGCGTGCACCGGCGCCTGGACGTCACCGAGACGGCGTCGACCATCGCCACCACCGCGCTGCTCGAGGCGAGCGACATGCTGGCGGTAATGCCGGCGTCGCTGGCCGGGCACTACGCGCGCCTGGGCGTGCTGCGCACGCTGTCGATCGACCTGCCGCTGCGCGTGCCCGACGTGCACCTGGTGTGGCGCCGCGCGCGCGAACTGTCGGCACCGGCTGCGGCCTTCCGCGACATGGTGCTGGCGCGCCCTAAGGCTGGCCCATCGCCCAGCGCGGTAGCCACGTCGTGATCGTTGGCACGTAGGTGATCAGCATCAGCGTGACGATCAGCGGCACGTAGAACGGCATCATCTCGCGCAGCACGTCCTTCATCCTCACCTTGGCGATGTCGGCGACGAGGAAGAGGGCCAGCCCCATCGGCGGCGTCAGCAGGCCGATCATCAGGTTGAACACCACCACCATGCCCAGGTGCACCGGGTCGACGCCCGCGGCGATCAGCGGCTTGGCGATGATCGGCGCGATGACGAGGATGGCAGTCGTGCTGTCGAGGAACATGCCCACCACGAGCAGCAGCACGTTCACGAGCAGCAGCAGCATGTAGGGGTTGGTCGAGATCGACAGCATGGCCTGCGTCAGCTTCTGCGGCACGCCCTCCACCGACAGCACCCAGCCGAACAGCGCCGCCACCGCCACGATCAGCAGGATGCCGGCCGAGGCGCCGAGCGTTTCGACCGCCGCGGCGCGCACCCCGGCCCAGTTGAGCTCGCGGTAGAACAGACCGCTGATCAGCATCGCGTAGGCCACCGTCACGGCCGCGATCTCGGTGGGCGTGAAGAAGCCGGCCAGCATGCCGGCGATCAGGATCACCGGCGCCGCGATCGCCGGCGCCGCCGGCTTGAAGTCGCGCCACAGCTCGCGAGCGGTCGGCCAGCGGTCGGCGCGCGGGTAGTTGCGCCGCAGCGCGAGCCAGGCCGTCATCAGCATCAGCATCGCCACGCACAGCAGGCCGGGCAGGATGCCGCCGAGCAGCAGCTGGATCACCGACGCGCCGGTCACGGTGCCGTAGATGATGAGCGGGATGCTGGGCGGGAAGATCGGCCCGACGATGGCCGACGAGCAGGTCACCGCGCTGGCGAACGCCGGCTTGAAGCCCTTGTTGCGCATGGCGTCGATCTCGATGCGGCCGATGCCGCCAATGTCGGCCAGCGCCGAACCCGACATGCCGGCGAACACGAGACTGCCGAAGATGTTCACCTGCGCCAGCCCGCCAGGCAGGCGGCTGACCGCGGTGTCGGCAAAGCGGTAGATGTGCTTCGAGATGCCGGCGGCGTTCATCAGGCTGCCGACGAACAGGAACACCGGCACCGCGACGAGCGGAAACGAGTCGAGCGCGTACAGCGTGCGCTGCGCCACCAGGTCGAGCGGCAGGCCGTTGGCCACCAGGTAGACCACGCTCGGGATGCCGATGGCCAGCACCACCGGAAAGCCGAGCATGAACAGCGCGAGGAAAGCGCCGATGACGAGGAAGCCGGTCATCAGGTCAGGACCGTGTGCTTGTCTTCGGGGCGCTTGCGCTGCCAGGTGTGCGCCAGCCGTGCCGCCGTCTCGACCGCCAGCAACGCCATGCCGACAAGCAGCGGCGCCATGAAGAGCCAGAACGGCATCTCCAGCGTGGCGGTCTGGTTGCTCAGGTTGTTCCTGATCGTCACCGCCGCGGCCAGCGCCACGAAGCCGAAGAACACGATGCCGGCGACTTCGATGAACAGCTGCAGCCACCAGCGCGGGCGCGGCGGGATGCGGGCCTGGAACTCCTCCATGCCGATCTGCGCGCCGTCGAAGGTGACCAGCGGCGCGGCCAGGAACACGGCGCAGATCAGGAAGTAGCGCGTCAGCTCCTCGGCGCCCGACATGGGCACGTTAAACACCGAGCGCATCACGATCTGCGCCAGCGGCGTGGCGATCAGCAGCGCGAGCAGCACGAAGCAGGCCCCGCGCAGCAGGGTGCGCAGGGCCGAGAGCCAGCGGGTCATCGGCAGGCAGCCGTCACTTCACAGCCTGGATCTGCTCGATCAGCGATTTCCACTCCGGGAAGTCCTTGTTCACCTGGCCCAGCACCGCGCTGCGGAAGGCCGCCACGTCCAGGCCGTCCTTGGCCTCGACGAAGGTCATGCCCTTGGCCTCGAGGTCGGCGCGGTACTTGGCCGCGGTCTCCTTGTCCCAGGTGAGCGTCTTGGCGCCGACTTCCATCATCGTGTCTTCCATGATCTTGCGGTCGGCCGCCGGGATGCCCTGCCAGATGCGCTCATTGACGAACACCGACAGCACCGACTGCATGTGGCCGGTCAGCATTACGAACTTCTGCACCTCGTAGAGCTTGAGGTTGAAGATGTTGGGCAGCGGGTTCTCCTGGCCGACCACCAGCCCGGTGGCCAGCGCGGTGGCGAGCTCGGACACTTCCACCGGCGTGGCGACGGCGCCCATGCCGGTGAGCATGGTGGACCACAGCTTGACCGGCACGCCGCGGTACTTCTTGCCCGCCATGTCCTTCGGGCTCAGCACCTTCTCCTTGGAAGTCAGGTGACGCGTGCCCTGGAACAGATGGCCGACGATACGCATGCCACCGGCCGTGACGAGCTGCTTGTTGATCTCCTGCAGCGCGGGCGAGCTGCGCGGGTCGGTGGCGCGCATCGCATGCTCGGCGTCGCGGTACGCGAAGGGGGTGTTGAAGACCGCCGTGTTGGGCAGGATCTTGCCGAGGGATGCGAAGTCGTGGTGGCCCATCGCGATGGCGCCGCTCTTGACGCCGTCGACCATCTCGCCGACGCCGCCGAGCTGCGAGTTGGCGAAGACCTGGATCTCGATCCGGCCGTTGGTGCGTTCCTTCACCAGCTTGGCCACCTCGTCGGCATAGAGCGTCTGCGGCGCGTTGGCCACGCCGACGTGGGCGTAGCGCAGCTTGATCTGCGCCTGGGCCGGCGCGGCCAGCAGGCCGAGGGCCAGGGCCAGTGCGGGAAGGGCGAGGGTCCTGAACGTCATGTTTGTCTCCTGCGTCGTGCGTGGGTGGGTTGTCGTTCTTGTGATTGTTCAGATCGATCGGTCGGCGTAGAGCTTGAACACCGCCGAGGTATCGAGCTCCGAGTGGCCGGCTTCGATGAGGCGGCGATACAGCGCGAGCGATTGCTGCAGCATCGGCGCGGGCGTGCCGACGGCGGCGGCGAACTCGTTGACCATCTCGAGGTCCTTGCGCAACTGGCGCGCGTAGCCCTGGGGCGCGAAGTCGCGCGCCACCATGCGCGGGTACAGGCGCTGCAGCAGCGAGCCGTCGGCGTGGCCGCCGGCATCGACGCGGCGCGCCTGCCCGAGTGCCTGGCCGGCGGCCTCGGCCATCGAAGCTGCCTCGGCCATCACGGCGTGCAGGCAGCCGACGATCAGCTGGTTCAGCATCTTGGCCACCAGGCCGCTGCCGGTGGGCCCCATGTGGGTGAAGCGCGCTGCCACGTCGGCCATGAAAGGCTGCACCCGCTCGATGTCGGACGGATCGCCACCGGCC
>DATLIE010000120.1:0-15544 GCA_035539635.1 Burkholderiaceae bacterium | reverse complement strand
GTGGGCGGCGACGCATGGCACGCGATGACGGTCGAGCTGAATGGCCGGCGTCAGTGGTCGCGCCAGATTCCCACCAGCAACCCGGGCCAGACCGACAGCCTGGACTACCACGTGCGCCTCGACGTGCCCGAAGGTGCCGCGTTGCGCGTGCGCGCGAGCACGAAGGTCAAGGGCGCGGCCCGGCGCCAGCTGCGCATCGAGGCCGAAGAACAATGAGCCCGGCCGACCTGCCGTTCAGCGCCGCGGCCGACCGCAACAAGGCGCCGGTGCTGGAGCAACTGCAACGCCTGCTGCCGCCCACGGCGCGCGTGCTCGAGATCGCGTCGGGCACGGGCCAGCATGCGCAGCACTTCGCGCAGGCGCAGGCCGGGTGGTCGTGGCAACCCACCGACACCACCGACGATGCGAGGCATGCGATCGACGCGCGCTGCGCCGGCCTCGCCAACGTGCAAGCGGCCGTGCGGCTGGACGTGCTGGAGGCGGCGTGGCCGTCGGGACCGTATGACGCCATCTACTGCGCCAACATGCTGCACATCTCGCCCTGGGCCACCTGCCCGGCCTTGATGCGCGGCGTGGCGGCACATCTCGCGCCGGGCGGCCTGCTGCTGCTCTACGGGCCGTACCGCGTCGACGGCACGCCCACCGCGCCGAGCAACGAGGCCTTCGACGCCGACCTCAAGGCACGCAACCCGGCCTGGGGCCTGCGTGCGCTGTCGGACGTCGAGCGCGAGGCGGCGTCCGTGGGTCTGGTGCTGCAGGAGGTGGTGACGATGCCGGCCAACAACCTGCTGCTCGTGCTGCGGCGCGCGGCCTGAGGCGGCCGCTTCGGCTTACGACAGGCCGAGCTCGGCGTCGCTGGCGCTGTGCCCGTACTTGTCCTGCGGCGGCCACGGGCGGGTGCGCCAATGGGGCTCGAAGCTGAACGACGAGCGCTTGCGGCCCGGCAGCAGGGCACCGTTGCCGGCGCCCTTGGCGTAGTCGTAATAGAGCTTGACGATCTCTTCCTGCGTGACCTGCTGCGCCGCGGGGTGGGCACGGCAGGCGTCGCGCCAGGCGCGCACCCGCGCGTAGCGCGCCTGCGCGGGCAGCTCGAAGCCCTCGTAGTACTCGAGGAACCAGAAGCGCATGAACAAGGGCGTGAATACGCACTCAGCCCAGCCGAAGGCGTCGAAGAGGAACGGCCCGTCCGCGCCGTGCTGCTGCAGGAAGTCGTCCAGCAGCGCGTACTGGGCCAGCATGCCTTCGCGCAGGGCGTCGCGCCGTGCCGGGTCCTGGTTCATCACGAAGGTGTAGCCCTGGTTGCAGAACGACCCCTCCAGGCGCGTCAGCATGTTCTCCACCGCACGCCGGTACGGATCGCGTTGCGCGACCGCGGGCTCGGGGAACAGGTCCTCGAGGTACTGCAGGATGACGAGGCTCTCCTTGAGGATGGATCCGTCGGCGGTCTCCAGCACCGGCAACGCGGTGCTGCCGCGCGTTCTCTTCAGCAGCGCTTCGGCACGCGGCCGCGTGATGTCGACCACCTGGAACCCGACCTCGCCGCGGCGCCCTTTGAGCGACAGCAGGATCTCCAGGCGTTGGCTGAACGGGCAAACGGGAATGTGGTGGACGGTGAGGGGCATGGGTTCGGTGCAAGCGAGCGCGGCCAGGACGCGCACTGTAGTCGCGGGCAACGGGGATACTGCAGCCCGAGGCAGGCATTCATCGTCGTTGTCGGAGGGCGCGCGGCATGCGCAAGCCAAGTCAGGGCGGGCTGGTGTATTCCACCGAGGGCGGCCGCATGTGCCCGCTGTGCCGCAGGCCGGTCGCCGCTTGCACGTGCAGCAAGGGCACGCTCGCGCCCAGCGGCGACGGCGTGGTGCGCGTGAGCCGCGAGAGCAAGGGCCGCGGCGGCAAGACGGTGACGCTGGTGCGCGGCCTGGCGCTCGACGCGGCGGTGCTCGCCGCGCTCGGCAAGCGCCTGCGCAGTGCCTGCGGCACCGGCGGCACGGTCAAGGACGGCGTGCTGGAAGTGCAGGGCGACCACGCGCTCGGCGTGGTCGAGTTGCTGAAGGCCGAAGGCTTCGCGAACGTGAAGCGCGCGGGCGGCTGATTCGCATCAGCGCCCGCGCTGCATGGCGCGCGCTACTGCGCCTGCTGGATGCCGGCGATGGCCCAGGAGCGGCTGTCGTCCTGCGGCTTGACCAGGTGCCAGACCTCGTCGAACGGCACGGCCTCGGCGCCGACCTCTTCGCGGATCAGGCCGGTGAAGCGCACGCTGACGACCTGCTGATCGCCTTCCTGCGCGAAGTCGATCAGCTTGGCGTCGACCTTCGCCACGTCGGTGGTCTGCGTCGCGTCGGCGCGGTCCTGCAGGTCCAGGCGCAGCGACGCGAACAGTTCGGGCGTCGTGAAGTTGCGCAGGTCGTTCAGGTCGGCGCGGTCGTTGGCGGCCTGCATGCGGATGAACAGCATCTTGGCCAGTCGCTCGAAGCCTTCGGTGTCGAAGCCGGCGGGCAGCGTGGGCGCGGCGTTCGCGGTCACGCCCGGCACGGCCAGGGGCGGCTGCAATGCCGAGCCGATCACCGGCGACAGCGCCTCGCGCTGCATGCCGGGCCGCTCGTCGACGAAGCGCGTGGGCGCCGCCGCCGCGGTGGCGGTGGCCAGTGCGGGTTGCGGCGCGGCGCCGCCCATGCGGCGCATCAGCATGCGGATCACGATGATGGCCACCATGACCAGCAGCGCGATCATCACGAAGTTGGCGAGCTCCTCGCCCAGCCCGAGGTGGCTGAACAGCGCGGCCAGGCCCAGGCCGGCGGCGAGGCCGGCAATCGGGCCCATCCATGAGCGCTTCGGTGCGGCCGCCGCTGCCGCGCCGGCCGTCGCCGGGGGCGTGGCCGTCTGGGCGTTCTGCTGCGCCGGCGTGGCGTTCTGTTGCTGCGGCGGCTTGTCCGGCGTGGTGCTGCGTTGCATGCCCGACGAACGCGCGCCGCCCAGGCGCTTGGCTTCGGACTCCGTCGGCACCAGCGAGAACACCATGCCCACGGCCAGCATCGCCGACCACAAGAAGCTCTTCATTGTCTCCACCTTCTTCATGACCACCTTCGGGCGCACCGGCCGGGGCCGGTGCACGAGGGCGCAGTGTGCACCGAATCGAAAGCCCGCGGTTCGCGCCGCTCAGGCGTGCGCCGGCAGCTCGATGCGCACCTCGAGCCCGTCCGGCGCATGGCGCGGGTGCGCGAAACGCACGGACACCTCGCGCGGCGGCACGTCGATGTACTTGGCCACCACCAGCTGCAGCTCGCGCTGCAACGCGGGCAGGTAGTCGGGCGCGCGCGGCGGGCGCGTGTGAAAGCCGCTGCGCTCCTGCGAGATCACGATCTGCAGGCGCTGCTTGGCGAGCTGAGCCGAGTTCCTGTTCGAGCCGAACAGCCACGAGAACCAGGAAACCATCGTCAGGCCCCCGACTGCCGCGCCGGCTTCGCGAACAGGCGCTGGAAGAAGCCGGGCCGCGCTTCCTTGGTGAAGCGCATCTCGCGGCTCTCGCCGAGGAAGCGGCGCACCACGTCCTTGTAGGCCTCGGCCACCGGGCTGCCCGTGAGGTGGATCGCCGGCACGCCCTGGTTCGACGCGTGCAGCACCGACTCCGACTCGGGCACCACGCCGATCAGCGGCGTGCGCAGGATGTCGTGGATGTCGTCCACCGACAGCATCTGGCCGCTGGCCACGCGCGCCGGGTCGTAGCGCGTGATCAGCAGGTGCTCGCGGATGCCTTCCCTGCCGTCGATGGCGCGCTGCGTCTTCGACGCCAGCATGCCGAGGATGCGGTCGGAGTCGCGCACCGAGCTGACCTCGGGGTTGGTGACGACGATCGCCTCGTCGGCGTAGTGCATCGCCAGCAGCGCGCCGGTCTCGATGCCGGCCGGCGAGTCGCAGACGATGTACTCCATGCCCATCTCGGACAGCTCGTCGAGCACGCGCTTGACGCCTTCTTTCGTGAGCGCCTCCTTGTCGCGCGTTTGCGAGGCCGCGAGCACGACCAGGTTGTCGCAATGCTTGTCCTTGATCAGGGCCTGGTTGAGCTTGGCTTCGTCGTGGATCACGTTGATCAGGTCGTAGACCACGCGGCGCTCGCAACCCATGATCAGGTCGAGGTTGCGCAGGCCGACGTCGAAGTCGATCACCGCCGTCTTGTGGCCGCGCAGCGCGAGGCCCGACGCGAAGCTCGCGCTGGTGGTGGTCTTGCCGACGCCTCCCTTGCCGGAGGTCACGACGATGATCTTGGCAGCCATCGGGAACGGTTCCTTTGCGTGGGTCGTATATGTCGGTGGTGGGACTCAGCCGAGCGGCTCGATCACGAGCCGTTCGCCGTCCAGGCGCACCATCGCGCCCGCGCCCATCGCAACGCCCGCGGGCAGCGGCTCGTCGGTGGTGCGGTGCACGCCGGCGATGGCCAGCACCTGGGCTTCCATGCGCTGGCAGAAGATGCGCGCGTCGGTGTTGCCACCCTTGCCCGCGTGCGCGCGGCCGCGCAGCGGCGCGTACACGTGCACATGGCCGTCGGCCATCACTTCGGCGCCGTGGCTGACGAGCGCGAGCACGATCAGGTCGCGGTCGCGCGCGTAGACCTGCTGGCCTGAGCGCAACGGCTTGTCCACCACCAGCGGCGGCAGCGGCGCGAGCTGCACCTCGACGAACCGTTCGATCACTTCGGGCGGCGTGGCTTCACGCAGCGGTCTGGCCCCCTCCGGGGCCTCCAGCAGGCCGGCGGCCACGGCCGCGCTCATCTGCGCTTCGTTGCCGCCCCGCACCGCCAGCGGCCGCATGCGATGCTGGCGCAGCAGGGCGAGCAGGGCCTCGAAGTCGATCGCCGTGTCGGCGTCGCGCACGGCCGTGAGGTCGATCGCCACCGGCTCGTCGTCGAACAGTCCTGGCATCACCGAGGCGCGCTGCTCGAGCTCGTCGGCCAGCGCCTCGAGATCGGCGGTCTTCAGCACCACGGCCATCAGCGTGAGTGCGGCGCTCTTCAACTCCAGTCGGGCGGCGGCAGGGAGGTCGCTGCAGACAACGGCACTCATGCGATGCGTGGCAAGGGGATGCGAACGATTCTATCGACGGGGGTTGCATGTCCCGGGCCTGCACCGGGCCTGCCTTCGCGCAATCACTGCGTTCAAGCTGGGGGCTTGACAGTGCGGCGGCGACAATGCACCGATGGCTCTGCTGACCCTGCTCGACGCTCACCTCGCCTACGGCCATGTGCCGCTGCTCGACGGCGCGGCCTTCGCGCTCGACGCCGGCGAGCGTGTCGCGCTGATCGGGCGCAACGGCGCGGGCAAGTCGTCGCTGCTCAAGATCCTGGCCGGCCTCGAGAAGGTGGACGATGGCCTGCTGCAGCTGCAGCAGGGCACGAGCCGCTTCTACGTGCCGCAGGAGCCGGCCTTCGACCCGGCGGCCACGGTGTTCGACGTGGTCGGCGAGAGCGTGGCCGAGGCCCGGCGCTTGCGCGAACGCTACGAGCGCCACGCGCCGGGCGACGACCTCGATGCGCTGCAGACGCGGCTCGAGGCGCTCGGCGGCTGGACCTGGGAGCAGCGCGTCGAGCAGACGCTCGCCAAGCTGCACCTGGACGGCGGCGCTGCGGTGGGGCCGCTCTCGGGCGGCACCAAGAAGCGCGTCGCGCTTGCGCAGGCACTGGTGGCGCGACCGGAGGTGCTGCTGCTCGACGAGCCGACCAACCACCTCGACCTCGACGCGATCGCCTGGCTGCAGGCGCTGGTGAGCGACTGGCGCGGCGCGCTGGTCTTCATCTCGCACGACCGCGCCTTCATCGACGCGGTGGCCACGCGCATCGTCGAACTCGACCGCGGCGTGCTGCGTTCCTACCCCGGCGCCTACACCGCCTACGAAGCCAGCAAGGCGCGTGAGCTGGACGCCGAGGCGCTGGCCAATGCGCGCGCCGACAAGCTGCTGGCGCAGGAGGAGGTGTGGGTGCGCAAGGGCGTCGAAGCGCGCCGCACGCGCAGCGTCGGCCGCGTCGGGCGCCTGGAGCGGCTGCGCGCCCAGCGCGCGTCGCGCCGCGAGCGCGTCGGCCAGGTGCGGCTCGAGCTCGACTCCGGGCTGCCGAGCGGCAAGATCGTCGCGGAGCTGAAGGACGTGTCGATGCGCTTCGGCGAGAACGTGCTCATCGACCGTTTCAGCGCCACCTTCCTGCGCGGCGACAAGGTCGGCCTGGTCGGGCCCAACGGCGCGGGCAAGACCACGCTGCTCAAGCTCATCCTCGGCGAACTGCAGCCCAGCAGCGGCAGCGTGCGCCGCGGCAGCAACCTGCAGGTCGCCTACTTCGACCAACTGCGCGAGGGCCTGGATCTCGACGCGACGCTGGGCGACACCATCAGCCCGGGCAGCGAGTGGGTCGAGATCGGCGGCAAGCGCAAGCACGTGATGAGCTACCTCGGGGACTTCCTGTTCGCGCCCGAGCGTGCCAACTCGCCGGTGCGCACGCTGTCGGGCGGCGAGCGCAACCGCCTGCTGCTGGCGCGCCTGTTCGCGCTGCCGGCCAACGTGATCGTGCTCGACGAGCCGACCAACGACCTCGACATAGAGACGCTCGAACTGCTCGAGGCGCTGCTCGCCGACTACGCCGGCACGGCCTTCGTGGTGAGCCACGACCGGCGCTTCGTCGACAACGTGGTCACCAGCGTCGTGGCCTGGGAAGGCGACCCGGCGTTCGGCGGCCGGCCCGGCCTGTGGCGCGAGTACGAAGGCGGCATCACCGACTGGCTCGTGCAGCGCGAGCGCGCGCGCGTCGCGGCCGCCGCTGCACCGGCAACCACGGCTGCGGCCGCGCCGGCCTCGGCGCCACCGCCGGCGCCGAAGGCCAAGCTCAGCTACAAGGAACAGCGTGAGCTCGAAGCCCTGCCGGCGCGCATCGAGGCGCTCGAAGCCGAGCAGACGTCGATCGCGGAACTGACGGCCGACCCGGCGCTGTACGTCAGCGACCCGCAGCGCGCCACGGCGCTGCACCAGCGCTCGGCACAGATCGAGGACGAGCTGATGAGCGCACTCGAGCGCTGGGAGGCGCTCGCGGCGCGTGTCGGATAGGGGGTGGCGCCGGGCCGGGTATTCCGGGAGCGGCCCCGGGCGCGGCGGGGTCGCCAGCCTCTCTAGAATGCGGCACTTTTTCGCATCGGAGAGACTGCCCATGACTTCCGTAACGCGGCGTCGCCTGCTCGGCGTGCCCCTGGCCTTGTCCACGCTGTCCCTGGCTGCCTGCGGCGGTGGGGACGACGACGACAGCAGCGGCGGCGGCACCGCCAACGTGCGCCTGTTGAACGTGATGGTCGACGTGCCTTCGGCCGACGTGGCCGTGGACACGACGGCGTGGTTCTCCGGGGTCGCGGTCGACACCGTCAGCGACTACGACGACAAGCCGACCGACACGGTCACCCTGCTCCTGCGCGCGGCCGGCTCGACGACCACGCTGCTGGGCTCGTCGCAGGGCTTCGGTGGCGGCCTGTCGTACACGCTGATCGCCTGGGGCCGCTCGACCGCGCCGCAGATGTGGAAGCTCGAGGAGAACTCGAACACCTCGGAAATCACCGACGGCAAGGGCCGCGTGCGCGTGTTCGGTGCCACGCAGGACGTCGGCCTGCTCGACGTCTACCTGACCGGCGCCACGGCCGACCTGGCCTCGTCGACCCCGGTGTTCACCGGCACAGGCGAGGGCGCGGGCACCGGCTATGCCGCCGTCACGGCGGGCACCTACCGCCTGCGCGTGACGACCAGCGGCAACCCGGACGACGTGCGTCTGGACGTGGCCAGCGTCACCGTGGCCGCCACCAAGTACGCCACCCTGGTGCTCACCGCCGGCGTGGGGGGCACGCTGGTCAATGCGTACCTGCTCGAACAGCAGGGCGCGCTGACGGCCTTGCGCAACACGAACGCGCGCGTGCGGGTGGCCGCCGGCGTGGCCAACCAGACCACGGTGGGCGTCACCTGGGGCGGCAGCACGGTCTACTCGACCGCGCTGGTGTCGCCTGTCGTCTCGCCGTACGTCCTGGTGCCGGCCGGCACGAACGCGCTGGCGCTGAGCATCAACGGCGCGGGTGCCAGCTCGCAGAACGCGACGCTGGCGGCGGGCGGCGACTACACGGTGCTCGTCACGGGCACCGCCGCGGCGTCCCAGATGGCGGTGCTGTCGGAGGACAACCGGATCCCGTCCACGCTGGCGCGCACGCGCATCCGGCTGGTTCACGGCGCGGCGTCGCAAGGGCCGCTGACGCTGACGGTCGACGATGCGGTCATCGCCAGCGACGTGGCGCCGGGCACGTCCTCGGCGGTGGCCACCGTCGTCAGCAACAGCAGCGCGCGCGTCGAGGTGACCACGGTGACCTCGAGCGATCCGCTGTTCCTGCGTACCGACGCCAACCTGCAGGTGCGTGGCGTCTACACCGTGTTCGCGCTCGACGGCCCGACCGCCGGAGCGACCGGCCTGTTGCGCAAGGACCGCTGAGCGCGCACCCTCGGCGCGCCCGGCTGCTCAGAGGCGCGTCGAGCCGAACCAGCTTTCGTTGCTGGCGACCGGGTGGGTGCGGCTGACGATCAGCCCACCCTGCAGGTACAGCGCGTTGAGCAGGCGCTGCGCACGGGCGCGGTTCAGGCCCGGCCACTCGGCCATCTCGCGCAGGTTGGCGCTCTCGCGGTGCAAGCGGTTCACAGCCGCCTGCACGACGCCGGTCAGCACCACGTCGCGCAGGTTGGTGCCCAGCGCGACGCGGTAGGCCGCCGGCCCGGCGATCTCGGGCAGCAACTGCTCGCGCGAACCGCGCATCGCCAGTTCCCAGGTCACCGGCCCGAGCGGCTGGTACAGGTGCGGCTCGCCGACCAGGGCCTCCTCGGGGTCGCCCGGGGCGCGCAGCATGGCGGGCTCGACGCGCAGCACCACCATGTCGCCCAGGCGCATCGCGAGGAACTCGTGCATCGGGATCGGGCAGTGCACCAGGCGCTCGATCGGGAACACCGTGAGCGGCACCACGCGCAGGCCGCACTGCAGGTAGATCGCCAGCGGGCGCGAGTGGCGCACGCAGGCGGCGATGACCTCGAGCAATTCGGTGCGGCGCCCGTCCTGTTCGAAACGCAGCAGGTCTTGCAGCAGCGACGGGTTCAAGGACGCCAGCCGGGTCAGCGACTCGTCGCCGCTCTCGCGCCGCAGTTCTTCCAGGTAGCGCTCGAACGCGCTCACCCGCATCAACTCGGGTTCGCCCAGGGGCAGGGTGGATTCGAAGGTCACGCGGGCGGTGCTAGGGTTGGCCCGATGTTACGCGCTGATACGCTGCGGTGCAGCCCCCGTCTCGGCGGGGGTGGAAGCCCCAGGGCGCGACAGCAAGCGCTCGCGCGCATCGCGCAGCGCGCGCCACAGGCGAGCCTCCTGCGCGGCGGCGAAGTTGACCCGCATCAGCGTCGACGGCCGCGCCACGGCATGGAAAAGGCTGCCCGGTGCCAGCAGCCAGCCTTCGCCGTGCAGGCGCGTGGCCAAGCGGTCGGTGTCGACGCCGCATTCGACCCAGCCGAACAGGCCCTGCGGCGGCGTGGCGAAGGCAAAGCCCGCGTCCTGCGCCAGCCGGACGGTGCGGCTGCGTGCCGCGGCCAGGCGCTGCGTCACGCGCTCGGCGTGGCGCCGCAGCACGCCCTGCTCGAGCGTGATCGCCAGCGCCCGCTCGGTGAGTCCCGGCGCGGCCAGCGTGGTCAGCAGCTTGCGCCGGATCGCGCGCTCGGCCAGCGCCGGCGACGCGGCCAGGAAGCCGACGCGCCAGTCCGGCGCCAGGATCTTGGAGAAGCCGCTGATGTAGACCGTGCGCTGCAGCTGGTCCAGCGCCGCCAGGCGCGGCGCCTGCGGGCTGGCGAGCCAGGCGTAGGTGTCGTCCTCGACGACGGTCAGGTCGTGCACCTCGGCCAGCTTGAGCACCTCGTGCGCGGCGGCCAGCGTGATCGAGCCGCCGGTGGGGTTGTGCAGCACCGACACGGTGATGTAGCAGCGCGGCTTGTCGGCGCCGCGGCGGCCCTCGAGCGCGCGCCGCATCGCGTCGCGGTCGGGGCCGTCGGCCAGGCGCGGGATCGGCACGCACTTGACGCCCATCTGCGCCAGGCGCGCGAACTCCACCGGCCAGCCGGGCTCGTCGACCAGCACGCTGTCGCCCGGTGCCAGCAGCAGGTGGCTGACGATGTCCAGCGCGGCCGTGGCGCCGGCGGTGGTGACGACCTGCCCCGCGTCGGCGCCGATCCCCAGGCTCGCAAGGCGGTGCGTCAGCGCGCTGCGCAGGCGGGCGTCGCCGGCCGGGTCGCCGTAGCGCAGGCTGCGCGGATCGCGCGTGTCGTCGGCCATCGCACGGCGCAGCGCGCCGTGCAGCAGCGACAGGTCGAGCCAGTCGGCCGGCAGGGTGCCGATGCCGGGCGACAGCGCCCGCTCGCCCTGGTGTTCGAACATGCTGCGCACCAGCGCGGCGGCATCCAGCGGCGGGGCGCGCCGGGCTGGCGCGGCGCTGCGCGGCAGGGCCGGCGCATCGTGGCCGCGCACGAAGAAGCCGCGCTGCGCGCGCGCCTCCACCAGGCCCTGCGCCTGCAGCAGGTCGTAGGCCGCCACCACGGTGGACGGCGCCAGCCCATGGCGGCGCGCGGCCTCGCGCACCGACGGCAGGCGCGCGCCGGCCGCCAGTGCGCGCGCGTGGACTCGGGTGGCGAACCATTGCGCGAGCTGCTCAGCCAGCGTGTTGAGCGCGCCGCGTTGGAGCGGGGCCAGGTCGTCGGGCTGTGTTGCCATCGGCAGCAGTACAGAGCGTGTCAGATCGGCCGAGAGTGTACTGCCGCTGTACTGGTCGCGGCCTCTAGACTTGGGCCATGCCCCCCGCCGAACTCGCCGCGTTGCTGGCCTACACCACCGCGATGGCCTTCACTCCCGGACCGAACACCACGCTGTCCACGGCGATGGCGGCCAACCACGGCCTTCGCCACGCGATGCGCTTCGTGTTCGCGGTGCCCTTCGGTTGGTGCCTGCTGCTCGTGGCCAGCGCGGCCGGCCTCGGCACGCTGGTCACCACGCTGCCGGCGTTGGCTGCCGCGATCCGCATCGCCGGCGCGGCGTACATGCTGTGGCTCGCGTGGCGCCTCGCGCAGCGCGTCGCGCCCGGCGCCGCCGCGACGGCGCGGGGCACGCTCGACGTGGGCTTCGCGCGCGGCGTCGCGCTGCAGTTCGTCAATGCCAAGGCCTGGCTGAATGCGCTGACGATCGCGGCGACCTGGATCGCGGTCGAGGGCGAGGTCGGCACGCGCCTGGCGTGGGTCTTGCCGATCGCGGCGCTGTACGGTTTCGCGAGCAACTTCACGTATGCGGCCGTCGGCGCCGCGCTGCGGCGCTGGCTCGCGCACGGCGATCGCCTGCTCTGGTTCAACCGCACGATGGCCGCGGTGCTTGCAGTCACCGCCTTGTGGATGCTGTGGGCATGAGCGGCACCAACGCGTCGCGCGGCTACGCGCTCGGCCTGCTCGGCGTGGCGATCTTCGCGCTGACGCTGCCGATGACGCGCCTGGCGGTGGGCGACGCCAGCGCACCGCAGCTGCCGCCGACCTTCGTGACCGCGGGGCGTGCCGCACTCGCCGGCCTGCTGTCGATCGCCTACCTGCGCTGGGCCGGCGCGGCGCTGCCGGCGCGCACGCACTGGGGTGCGCTGTTCGTGTGTGCGCTCGGCACCGTGGTTGGCTTCCCACTCTTCCTCGCGCTCGCGCTGCGCCATGTCGACGCGATGCACGCCGCGGTGGTGACCGGCGTGCTGCCGCTGGGCACCGCGGTGGCCGCGGCGCTGCTGCTGCGCCAGCGTGCATCGATCGGCTTCTGGGGCTGTGCGCTGCTCGGCTGCGCGCTCGTGCTCAGCTTCGCGGCGTTGCAAAGCGGCGGCGGGCTGAGTGCGGCCGATGGCCTGCTGCTGCTGGCCGTGGCCAGCGCGTCGATCGGCTATGTGGCGGGCGCGCGCGTGTCGGCGCTGCTGCCGGCCGAGCAGGTGATCTGCTGGGTGCTGGTGCTGTCCTTGCCGCTGACGCTGCCGGCGATGGCCGCCACCTGGCCGGCCGATGCGCGCGCGGTGGGCCTGCCGGCCTGGGTCGGCTTCGGCTACGTCACACTGTTCTCGATGTGGCTCGGCTTCTTCGCCTGGTATCGCGGCCTGGTGCTGGGTGGCGTCATGCGCGTCAGCCAGGTGCAGTTGCTGCAGCCCTTCCTCGCGCTGCTCGCCGCGGTGCCGCTGCTCGGCGAGCGCCTCGAACCGGGCACCGTGCTGTTCGCGCTCGCGGTGGCGGCGGTGGTGTTCGCCGGCAAGCGCATGCCGCTGCGCGCCCCGGCCCGCACCTGACCCTTTGATTCGACAAGACTTCGACCTGGAGACCCCGGCCATGACCTCCCGCCCTTCGCCCTTCCAGCTCGCGCGCCGCGCCGAGCGCATGAACCCTTCGGTGATCCGCGAGATCCTCAAGGTCACCGAGCGGCCCGGCATCATCTCGCTGGCCGGCGGGCTGCCCTCGGCCGATACCTTCCCGGTCGAGGCGATGCGCGAGGCCGCGGCGCGCGTGTTCGCCGAGGCGCCGCGCGAGGCGCTGCAGTACGCGGCCAGCGAGGGATTCGCCCCGCTGCGCGACTGGGTCGCCGCGCACCTGAACGAACAGCAGGGCATGGACGTCTCGCCGGCCCAGGTGCTGCTGACCACCGGCTCGCAGCAGGGCCTGGACCTGGCGGCCAAGGTGCTGATCGACGAGGGCTCGCGCGTGCTGGTCGAAACGCCGACCTACCTGGGCGCGCTGCAGGCCTTCACGCCCTACGAGCCACGCATCGAGGCCGTGGACTCCGACCACGAGGGACCGCTGCCCGAGGCGCTGGCGCGCGCGGCCCATGCGGACGACCGGGCGCGCTTCGCCTACCTGCTGCCAAACTTCCAGAACCCGAGCGGGCATGTGTATAGCGAGGCACGGCGCGAGGCGATCGTGGCGGTGGCGCGCGAGCGCGGCCTGGCGCTGCTGGAGGACAACCCCTACGGCGACCTCTGGTACGACACGCCGCCGCCGCGGCCGCTGGCCGCGCGCGTGCCCGAAGGCGTGATCTACCTCGGCTCGTTCTCGAAAGTGCTCGCGCCGGGCCTGCGCCTTGGCTACATGGTCGCGCCGAGCGCGCTGTACCCGAAGCTGCTGCAGGCCAAGCAGGCGGCCGACCTGCACACCTCGATCCTCAACCAGCGCATCGTGTACGAGGTGCTGCGCACCGGCATGCTCGACACGCACGTGCCGACGGTCCGCGAGCGCTACCGGCGCCACCGCGACGCGATGCAGGCCGCGCTCGAGACCCACCTGTCGGGCCTGGCGACGTGGATCAAGCCGACCGGGGGCATGTTCTTCTGGCTCGAGCTGAAGCCGGGTCTCGACGCGATGGCGCTGCTGCCCAAGGCGGTGGAGGCGGGCATGGCCTACGTGCCGGGCGCCGCGTTCTACGCGCAGGCACCGCGGCCGAACACGCTGCGCCTGTCCTTCGTCACCGCGCCGCCGGAGAAGATCGAGGCCGGCGTCGCGATGCTGGCGAAGGTGCTGAGGAGTGCGTCATGAGCATGCGGCGGTTCGCGCAGGTCGATGTCTTCACAGACCGGCCCATGTTCGGCAATGCGCTGGCGGTCGTGCTTGACGGCGAGGGCCTGAGCGACGATCAGATGGCCGCGTTCGCGCGCTGGACCAACCTGTCGGAGACGACCTTCCTGCTGCCGCCCACCGACCCCGCGGCCGACTACTGCGTGCGCATCTTCACGCCGACCGTGGAGCTGCCGTTCGCAGGCCATCCGACGCTGGGCAGCTGCCATGCCTGGCTGGCGGCCGGCGGTGTACCACGCGACGCCGGCACGGTGGTGCAGCAGTGCGGTGTCGGTCGGGTGCGCGTGCGGCGCGACGGCGCGCGCCTCGCGTTCGCCGCGCCGCCGCGGCGGCGCAGCGGGCCGCTCGACGAGCCGATGCTCGAACGCATCGCGCGCTTCCTCGGCATCCCGCGCGCGGACATCGTGGCCCACCAGCACTGCGACAACGGTCCGGGCTGGAAGGCGGTGATGCTGAAGTCGGCCGCGCAGGTGCTCGCGCTGCGGCCGCAGCTGGCCAGCGAGAGCGAGCTCGAGATCGGCGTCGTGGCGCCGGCCGGGCCGGGCAAGGTCGGCGTGGTCGGCTCGCATGGCGGCAGCAGCGACGTGGCCTTCGAGGTGCGCGCCTTTTTCCCCGCACCCGGCGGCGCGCTGGCCGAAGACCCGGTGACCGGCAGCCTCAACGCCGCACTTGCGCAATGGCTGATCGAGAGCGACCTCGCGCCGCCACATAACGCGGCGGCGCAGGGCACGGCGATGGGCCGCGCCGGCCGCGTCTTCGTCGAGCACGACGGCCGTGACATCTGGATCGGCGGCCACGTGGCGCCGTGCATCGAAGGCAGCCTGCAGCTGTGAAGCTCGCGCTCGACCATCTGGTGGTCGCGGCAGCGAGCCTCGACGACGGCGTGCGCTGGTGCGTAGCCACGCTCGGCCTCACGCCCGGGCCGGGGGGGCGCCACCCGCTGATGGGCACGCACAACCGCCTCTTCTCGATCGGCGGCCCGGGCTTCGACGAGGTGTTCTTCGAGATCATCGCGGTCGATCCCGACGCGCCAGCGCCCGGGCGCGCGCGCTGGTTCGGTCTCGACGCGATCGATCTGTCGTCCGGCCCGCGCCTGGTGCATTGGGTGGCGCGCACCGACACCCTCGATGCGGCGCTGGCGAGATGGCACGCCCTGGGGCTGGACGCCGGCCGCGCCATCGAAGCCACGCGCGACACGCCCGACGGCCGGCTGGTCTGGCGCATCGCGGTGCGCGACGACGGGCGTCTGCTGGCCGGCGGTGCCTGGCCGACGCTGCTCGCATGGGGCGACACGCCGCATCCCGCGCGCAGGATGCCCGCCAGCGGCGTGCGGCTGCGCTCGCTGACGCTGCGCCGCCTGCCGCGCGAGGCGCTGCAGGCGCAGGGTGTGTCGATTGCCGATGACGAGGGCCCCGCGCTCACGGCCGAGTTCGACACGCCGCGCGGGCCGGTGGTGCTCAGATCGGACTGACGAGGATGCGATGACCGAAGAACTGTTTCGCGAGGACGCGACACTGGCCGAGTGCGAGGCGCAGGTGCTCGCCCATGCCGAAGGGGGCGTGATCCTCGACCGCACGGTGTTCTATCCCCAAGGCGGCGGGCAGGCGGGAGACACGGGAACACTGCGCGATGCCCAGGGACGCGAGTTCACGGTGGTGGACACGCGCAAGAGCAAGGCGCATCCCGGCGCCGTGCTGCACCTGCTGGCGCCGGACGCGGCGGCGCCGGCGATCGATGCGCGCGTCACGGTGCGCATCGACATGGCACGTCGCGAAGCCCATCGGCGCTTCCACACTGCGACCCACCTGCTTTGCGCGCTGATCCCGCACCCGGTGGACGGTTGCTCGATCACCGCCGGCTATGCGCGGCTGGACTTCCACATGAGCGAGCC
>DATLIE010000119.1:0-4690 GCA_035539635.1 Burkholderiaceae bacterium | reverse complement strand
CGCGTCAGATCAAGGACGACAGCGAGAAGTTCGCGCGCCTGGTGAAGGACGCGAACGTGGTGATCGAGTAGCAACGTTGAGGCCACGCCTTTGCGGACACGCACGCTGTTCTCTCCGAACACCACGAGTGGTGCTTCGCGTTGCGGTGGGCGGTGCCCGGGGAGGGCGACCTGTGGGGCGCCGAGGAGCGCAGGGCTTGGGGTCGGCGCGCGGACCCGCGCGCTTCGTGATCTGACCCGCCGAACGTGTCTGAGCAGAGCGAACGAAGTGAGCGCCGCGAGTTGTTCGGCGCGACCCCAAGCCCGAGCACCGCAGGGCAGTCGGAGCGAAGCGCAGACCACCCCAGGGGGAGCGAACCCAGGCACAGCCCGCCGCGACGCGACGAGCAGAAGCGACCTCGCCTACGGCTTCTTGGCGCCCAGCCCCATCATCTTCGCGGTCTCGCCGTAGACCGCGGCACGTTCCTTCATGAACGCGTCCATCTGCTCGACGCCGACGTTGATGAGCTCGAAGCCGCTCTTGGCCGCCAACTCCTTCATCTCCGGGTCGGCGTTGAGTTGCGCGAACAGGTCCGACAGGCGCTTCTTCACCTCGGGCGGCGTCGACTTGGGCACGCCGATGCCGCGCATCGCGCCGTCGACCCAGTCGACGCCGAGTTCCTTGAAGGTCGGCACGTCGGGCAGCAGCGGGTGGCGCTGCGCCATCGCCACCGCCAGCGCACGCACGCGCTGCTTGTTGTTGATCGCGAACACGGTGTAGGTCAGCGCACCGTCGATCTGGGCACCGAGCACCGCATTGGCCAGGTCGCCGGTGCCCTTGTAGGGCACGTAGGTGGTCTTGATCTTGAACGCGCCGTTCATGCGCTCATGCGCCGCATGGTTGGCCGAGTTCAGCGCCGAGCCGCCGAGGTTGAACTTGCCGGGGTTGGCCTGCGCGGCCTTCAGGAAGTCGGCGAAGGTCTTGAACGGGCTCTGCTCGGGCACCACCAGCGCGTCGGGCGTGTAGTGGTACCAGAACACCGGCGCCAGGTCCTCGGTCTTGTACTGCACCTGGCCTTCGAGCGGCTGCAGCACCACGTGCGGCAGGTTGATGCCGTAGACGTTCAGCCCGTCGGCCGGCAGCGTGTTGGCCGAGCTCCACAGGATGGCACCGCCACCGCCGGCCTTGTACTGCACGATAGTGTCGATGGCCGGGCACTTCTTCTTCAGCACCACCTGCTGGTGGCGCGCCGAGATGTCGGACTCGCCGCCCGGCGGGAAGGCCTGCCAGTAGTTCAGGTTCTTGTCGGGGCACAGGTTCTGCGCCGAGGCACCGGCGGCGGCGAACAAAGCAAGGGCGGCGACGAGGCGGACAGGCTTCATGCAGGCAACTCCAAAGGACTTGGGCCAAGTGTGGCAAGCCAGGGCCCGGCAGCCATCCGCGCTCACCCTGATACCAAGGCCGACCAACGCTACTGGGGCCAGACGCGCTCGAAGTGCTCCAGGATCAGCACCGCGCGCTCGCCGACCTGGAAGCCCTGGGCCTCCGCGCGCTCGGCGAACTCCTGCCGGTACGCAACGAGCCACCAGGCCAGCGTGCGGTCGCCCTCGCCGCACTCGAAGGCGAACTCCTCGTCGATGTCGTTGAAGTAGCGCCGCTCCACATGGGTAAGACGCACGATGGCGCGCGGTGTGCCGCGGCCGTCGAGCACGACCACATGCTCGCCGGGGCGCGGCAGCTCGTCCCCTTCGGCCTCGAAGTCGCGTTCGAGCGTCGCGTGCGCGCGCTTGTGGCCCTCGGCCACCAGCGCGGCCAGTTCGTCGGCCACCGCGCGCGTGTGGCCGAAGGCGGTGGCCGAGAACCCCTCGACCTGCACGCTGCAGGCCTTCTGGTACTCGAGCCAGAAGGCCTGGATCTGGTCGCGGCGGCCAGGCAGTGGCGGGTGGCTCATTCGGACTACTCGGAACGCAGGGCCGCGCGCAGGTCGGCACCGATCTGTGGCTTGTCGGCGAAGGGGTCGGTCGGGTTGCGCGCGAGCATCACGTCTTCCAGCCGGGTCTGCACCGAGCCGAGTGCCTTGGGGTGGCTGTAGATGTAGAAGCGGCGCTCGCGCAGCGCGTCGAACACCAGGCCCGCGACCTGCACCGCCGACACCTTGCCCGACTCGACGGCCTTGCTGACCATGGCCTGCGCGACGCGCTGACTGCGCGTGGGCTTGCCCATCGGCGTGTCGCCCGGCCGGTTGCGGTGGCTCTGGTGGATGCCGGTGGCGACGAAGTACGGGCACAGCACCGAGGCCGTGACCTGGTCGGTGACGAGCGACAGGTCCTGGTACAGCGTCTCGCTCAGGCTCACCACCGCGTGCTTGCTGACGTTGTAGACGCCCATGTTGGGCGGGTTCAGCAGGCCGGCCATCGACGCGGTGTTGACGATGTGGCCCTCGTAGCCCGGGTCGGCCTTGGCGGCGTCGAGCATGCGCGGCGTGAAGACGCGCACGCCATGCGCCACGCCCATCACGTTGACGCCGAGCACCCATTCCCAGTCGGCGACGCTGTGCTCCCAGATCAGCCCACCCGAGCCGACGCCGGCGTTGTTGAAGACGACATGCGGCACCCCGAAGCGCGCGAAGGTCGCCTCGCCCAGCGCCTCGACCTCGGCCGCCTTGGACACGTCCAGCCGAAACGGCAGCACCGCGGCGCCCAGCGCGGCAATCTCCGCGCTCGCGGAGGCGAGCGCGTCGGCCTGCACGTCGGCCATCACGACGTTCATGCCTTCGCGCGCGGCCAGGCGCGCGGTTTCGAGGCCGAAGCCCGAGGCCGCGCCGGTGATGACCGCGGTGCGGCCCTGGAAGTGCTTCATGCGTTCAGTGGGGCAGCGCCCGGTCGGTGATGTCGTCGAACGGCGTGTCCGCGGGCAAGGCGCCGAACACGTCGGCGGCCTGCGCGAGGCGCGACGCGCAGAAGGCGGCGAACACCGCGTCGCTCGAGTGCCGGCGCAGCAGCGCGGCCTGCACGAGCAGCGCCACGTCGCGCGCGAGCGCGCGCGCGCCGGCCTCGTCGGTGCCGCCGTCCACGCGCGCCGGCAAGGCCGCGGCCAGCCGGTCGAACGCCGCGTGTGCGCCGCGCGCCGGCGCGAGTTCGTGTTGCAGGGCCGCGGCCACGTCGGCGCCGCGCAGCGCGCGCAGCAGGTCCAGCGCCATGATGTTGCCGGCCCCTTCCCAGATCGAATTCAGCGGCATCTCGCGGTAGATGCGCGCCATCACGCCCTCGCCCGCCGCTTCCACGTAGCCATTGCCACCCAGGCACTCCATCGCTTCCTGGGCGAACAGCGCACCGCGCTTGCAGACCCAGAACTTGGCGATCGGCGTCAGCACGCGCCGCATCACGGCCTCGTGCGCGCCGCCGCGGCCATGCTCGGTGGCATCGATCGACACGGCCAGGCGCAGCGCCAGTGCGGTGGCGGCCTCGCTCTCGAGCGCCAGGTCGGCCAGCACGTTCTTCATCAGCGGCTGCGCCGCGAGGTGCTTGCCGAAGGCCATGCGCTCGCGGGCGTGGTGGATCGCGATCGACAGCGCGGCGCGCATCAGGCCCGCCGTGCCGAGGGCGCAGTCAAGCCGCGTCAGCGCGCCCATCGCCAGGATCTGCGGCACGCCGCGGCCTTCGTCACCGACCAGCCAGCCGGTCACGTCGCCGCCGAACTCGACCTCGCTGCTTGCGTTGGCGTGGTTGCCGAGCTTGTCCTTCAGGCGCTGGATGCGGATCGGATTGACGTTGCCGTCGGGCCGCCAGCGCGGCACGAAGAAGCACGACAGGCCAGCCGGGGTTTGCGCGAGCACCAGGAAGGCGTCGCACATCGGCGCCGAGAAGAACCATTTGTGGCCGGTCAGCCGGTACGCACGGCCCCAGGCGGTGTCGGCCTCGAACTCGGCGCGCGTGGTGTTGGCGCGCACGTCAGAGCCGCCCTGCTTCTCGGTCATGCCCATGCCCATCGTCACGGCCGCCTTGCGCTCGAAGGGCAGGAAGCGCGGGTCGTAGGCGGTGGCGGCCAGGCGCGGCATCCAGTCCTTCGCCAGCGCGGCGTTGGCGCGCAGCGCGGGGGTCACCGCGTAGGTCATCGAGACCGGGCACAGCACCGAGGGTTCGCACTCGGTGAAGAGCATGAAGCCGGCCGCGCGCTCGACATGCGCGCCGGGGCCTGCGGACCAGGGCGTACCGTGAAGCCCATGGTCGAGCGCGGCCGCCATCAACGCGTGGTAGCTGGGATGGAACTCCACTTGGTCGATGCGCCGGCCCTGCACGTCGTGCGCGTGCAGCACCGGCTTGTGTTGATTCGCCAAGCGCGCGTGCTGTTGCATCTCGGCGCTGCCCGCCTGTGCGCCGAGCGCGCGCAGGCGCGCGGTGTCGAGCGTCGGTGCGTGGTGCGCCAGCGCGTCACGCAACGGGCGGTTGAGGTCGAACAGGTTTCCACCGGCCCAGGGCGAACTCTGGTTGAAGACCTCGTGCGTGACCGAACTCATCGTGCAGCTCGCAGCATCTGGACATGCGGGATGCTGTCTTCGCCGTAGTTAGGCCCGACGCGCACGAAGCCGAGGCTGCCGTAGAAGCGCTCCAGGTGCGCCTGCGCGCTGATGCGGATGGCCCGGCCCGGCCAGAGCCGCTCGCAACCGGCCACGCCCTCGGTCATCAACGCGCGGCCGCTACCGCCGCCACGG
>DATLIE010000118.1:0-10105 GCA_035539635.1 Burkholderiaceae bacterium | reverse complement strand
AAGCCCCATGCGCACGCACCCGAGCGCCTGGTGCAGGTGGAGGCGGCGTACCGCGCCCCGTCGCTCTACGACGAGTCGCTGCGCCTGCTCGCGCGACGCGGCATCGCCGTGCCCGCCAGCCACACCGAGCGCGACTGGACGCAGCCCTACGTGGCCGACGCCGCGGTCGAGCAGGCCTGGCTTGAGGTCTACCGCGCCCCCGACACGCACTGGGACCTGTACCAGCTCGGCGAGGAACTCACCGACCTCGAGGACGCGTTCCGGCTCTGGCGCTTCCGCCACGTGACCACCGTGGAGCGCGTGATCGGCTTCAAGCGCGGCACCGGTGGCACCAGCGGCGTGGGCTACCTGCGCAAGATGCTCGACGTGGTGCTGTTCCCCGAAGTCTGGTCGCTGCGCACCAGCCTGTGACGCCGATGAGCCAGTTCCTTCCGCTGACGCAGCTGCGCTACGCGATCAGCACCGCCGCGCCCTTCGTGCTGCTGGCGGTGGGCCTGCTGGTGCTCGCCTACCTGGTGCTCGATCCGACGCCGCCGGCCCGCGTCACGCTGGCCACCGGCGTGCCGCAGGGCGCGTACAGCGAATTCGGCCAGCGCTACGCGCAGCGCCTGAAGCGCCACGGCATCCAGGTCGAGCTGCGCAACACGCAGGGAGCCGCCGAGAACCTGGCGCTGTTGCGCGACCCGTCGTCGGGCGTGGACCTCGCGTTCGTGCAGGGCGGCGCGGCCGAGCCGGCGGCCGACGAACACCTGATGTCGCTCGGCAGCATGTTCCACGAGCCCGTCTGGCTCTTCTACCGCACCGACAGCGCCAGGCGCCTGCTCAAGCAGCCACGCCTGGACCGTCTGGCGCAGCTGCCGGGCTGGCGCGTCAACATCGGTGCGCCGGGCAGCGGCGTGCCGCACCTGGCGCGCCAGCTGCTCGACGCCAACCGCATCGAGCGCAACAGCATCACGCTGACCGAACAACCCACCACGCCGGCCGTGGCCGAACTGCTCGAGGGCCGGCTCGACGCCGTCGTGCTGGCCTCGGCACCCGAATCGCTGATCGTGCAGATGCTGCTGCAGACGCCCGGCATCGAGCTGTTCGACTTTGCGCAGGCCGACGCCTACACGCGGCGCCTGGGCTTCCTCGCCGCCGTGACGCTGCCGCGCGGGGTGGTGGACCTGGCGCGCGACATGCCGGCGCAGGACGTCCACATGGTCGCGCCCACCGCCACGCTGGTCGCGCGCGAGAGCCTGCACCCGGCGCTGGCACAGCTGTTCGTGCAGGCGGCGCGCGAGGTGCACGGCGAGCCGGGCTGGTTCCAGCGCAAGGGCGAGTTCCCCAACGCCAGCGACGGCGAGCGCGGCCTGGCGCCCGAGGCGGAACGCTTCTACCGCAACGGCGTGCCGTGGCTGCAGCGCTACCTGCCGTTCTGGCTGGCGAACCTGATCGACCGCATGTGGCTCGCGCTGCTGTCGATCGTGGCCGTGCTGCTGCCGCTGTCGCGGGTGGTGCCGCCGATCGTCGAGCTGCGCATCCGTTCGCGCGTGTACCGCTGGTACGGCCGCCTGCGCGCGATCGAGGCCGACGCGGGCGGCACGACGTCGAAGGAGGCGCTGCTGGCTGAACTCGATGCGATCGAGGCCAAGGTCAGCGCCGTGCAGGTGCCCCTGTCCTATGCCGACGAGCTGTACGCGATGAAGAGCCACATCCAGCTGGTGCGGCGGCGGCTGCAGACGGGCTAGCCATCGACCCGCATCGACAGGTCGATCGCCCGCACGTCCTTGGTCAGCTTGCCGATCGAGATGCGGTCGACCCCGGTGCGGGCGATGTCGCGCACCCGCTCGAGATCCACACCGCCGGAGGCCTCGAGCAGCGCGCGTCCCTGCGTCACCGCATACGCCTGCTGCATGTCCTGCAGCGAGAAGTCGTCGAGCAGCACGCTGGTGGCGCCGCAGGCCAGCGCCTCGTCGAGCTCGGCCAGCGACTCGACCTCGATCTGCACCGGCACGCCGGCGCTCAGCACCCGCGCCGCGTCCAGCACCGCGCGGATGCCACCGGCGGCGGCGATGTGGTTCTCCTTGATCAGGATCCCGTCCCACAGCGCCAGGCGCTGGTTCTGCCCGCCGCCGACGCGCACCGCGTACTTTTGTGCCTGGCGCAGGCCCGGCAGCGTCTTGCGCGTGTCGAGGATCGCGCAGCCGCGCGGGTTGGGCGACAGGCCGGCGATCGCATCGACATAGGCGCGCGTCACCGTGGCCACGCCCGAGAGCATCTGCAGGAAGTTCAGCGATGCGCGCTCGGCCGACAGCAAGGCCTGCGCATCGCATTCGATGCGGCAGACCTCGGCGCCCGCCGCCACACGCGACCCCTCGGTCGCCACCCAGCGTACGGTGGCCGACGGGTCGAGCGCCTGCACGCACGCGTCGAACCAGCGCTGGCCACACAACACCGCCGCCTCCTTGGCGACCACGCGGGCCGAGGCGCGGCGTCCCGCGGGCACCAGCCGCGCCGTCCAGTCGGCCACGCCGATGTCTTCGGCCAGCGCATCGCGAACGTTGCGCGCCAGGGCTTCGTCGAGGGTCTCGTTGTGGTCGGCTTGCATCGCGGGTCAACGGCGCGGAGAGCGCGATCGTTGGCATGATTGTGCAACGCCATCGCATGAGCCCATGAACCGCCTGCTGCTGGCCCTGCCGATGGTTGCCCTCGCCGGCGCCGCGCTCGCGCAGGAGCGCCCGATCCAGATCACGATCGCGCCTGGCAAGTCCGGCGAGATGTGCATCCCGCTGAACACGGGCGACACCCTCGCCTGGCACTTCAAGGCCTCACCGGCGGCCGACTTCAACCTGCACCAGCATGTCGGCGAGCAGGTGCTGGCGCCCGTGCAGCGCCCGGCCGCGACCGAGGACCGTGCCGAGCACACGGCCGACCGGCGCAACGACTGGTGCCTGATGTGGACCGCGCCCGCCGGCCAGCGCGTCACCGTCGCCGGCACCTGGTCGGTGCGCAAGGCCGGCACCCGGTAGCCCGCGGGCCGCCTCCCTACAATCGGCCACTTCCCATCCCGGTGCCGGGCCCACGAGGCCGCGGGCGCCGCCGCCACGGAGCCCCACCATGGACACCCGCAGCTCGCCGATCCCCGTCCGACTCGAAAGCGTGCGCGACGCACTGCGCGAACAGGGCGTCGATGCCCTGCTGGTGCCGTCGAGCGACCCGCACCTGTCCGAGTACCTGCCCGAGCGTTGGCAGGGCCGCGTCTGGCTGTCGGGCTTCACCGGCTCGATGGCCACGCTGGTCGTGACCGCCGACCGCGCCGCCCTGTTCGCCGACAGCCGCTACTGGGTGCAGGCCGAACGCGAGCTGCGCGGCAGCGGCATCGACCTGGTGAAGATCCCCACGGGTGCCGCCACGCACCACATCGAATGGCTGGCGCAGAACGTGCGCAAGGGCGGCAGCGTCGCGGTCGACGGTCAGGTGATCGCACTGGCGGCGGCGCAGGCGCTCAAGCGCGCCCTCGACGCGGCGGGCGTCACGCTGCGCAGCGACATCGACCTGCTGGGCCAGGCCTGGGACGACCGGCCGACGCTGCCGCGTGCTCGCGTCTACGCACACCGCGCACCGCATGCCGCCACGCCGCGCGGCGCCAAGCTGGACGCCGTGCGCCAGGCGATGGCGCAGCACCGCGCGACGCACCACTTCGTCTCGACGGTCGACGACGTGGCCTGGATCACCAACCTGCGCGGCGCGGACGTCGACTACAACCCCGTCTTCCTGGCGCACCTGCTGGTCGACGCTTCGAACGCCACGCTGTTCATCGGCGCCGACAAGATCGAACCCGCGCTGGCGGCCGAACTGGCGGACGACGGCATCACGTTGGCCGACTACGCCGCGGCCAGCGCGGCGATCGCGGCGCTGCCGGCCGGCAGCACCCTGCTGCTCGATCCGCGCCGCGTCACGCTCGCCTTCCGCGGCCGCGTGCCGGGCGACGTGACGGTGATCGAGGCGATCAACCCCAGCACGCTCGCCAAGAGCCGCAAGACCGCCGACGAGGCGGTGCACATCCGCGAGGCGATGGCCGAGGACGGCGCGGCGATGTGCCACTTCTACGCCTGGTTCGAGGCCGCGCTCGCGCGCGGCGAGAAACTCACCGAGATCACCATCGACGAGAAGCTCTCGACCGAGCGCGCCAAGCGGGCCGGCTTCGTCGGTCTGTCGTTCCCGGTGATCGCCGGCTTCAACGCCAACGGCGCGATGCCGCACTACCGCGCGACGCAGGCCTCGCACGCCGCGATCGAAGGCGATGGGCTGCTGCTGATCGATTCCGGCGGCCAGTATCTCGGCGGTACCACCGACATCACCCGCGTGTGGCCGATCGGCCGCGTCAGCGACGCGATGCGGCGCGACTACACGCTGGTGCTCAAGGGCACGATCGCACTGTCGCGCACGCGCTTCCCGCGCGGCACGCTGAGCCCGATGATCGACGCGATCGCGCGTGCGCCGCTGTGGGCCGAGGGCATCGAGTTCGGCCACGGCACCGGCCACGGCGTGGGCTACTTCCTCAACGTGCACGAGGGCCCGCAGAGCATCAGCAAGACCATCCCGGAGGCCACGATGGCGATGGAGCCCGGCATGATCACCTCGATCGAGCCCGGCCTGTACCGCGAAGGCCGCTGGGGCGTGCGCATCGAGAACCTGGTGATGAACGTCACGGCCGCGACGACAGAGTTCGGCGAGTTCCTCGACTTCGAGACGCTGACGCTGTGCCCGATCGACACGCGCTGCATCGACACAAGCCTGATGCGCGCCGACGAGATCGCCTGGCTCAACACCTACCACGCGACGGTGCGCGAGCGCCTCGCACCGCGCGTCTCGGGCGACGCACTCGCCTGGCTCACTGCACGCACCGAGCCGATCTGAATCGATGACAAGTGCGTGACACCGTCGCGCGCTTGCCGTCCGTCGCCACCGCCTGCGCTTCGTCACGTACGCGGTGCACTTCGTCTCACAGCGCTGTGAAGGCGCGACGTGCCTGCCTAGAGTTCAGCTCAGCAACAAGAGCCGAACCCAAGGAGAGCACGATGACCGACCACCTGATGCCCCGCGCCCTGTCCTTCGCGCTGGCCGCGATCGTCACCTGGTCCACGTTCGCCGGCATCGACACGCTGGCCCACACCGAACACGCTGCGAGTGGCCTGATGGCGCAGGCAGCGACCCTGGCCGCCACCTTCGCCTGAGCGTCGGCGCAGCATGCGGTTCGTCCCGGGATTTCCGCAGCCCATCGCAATCGCTTGGCGCGCATGCGCGGCGGCCCCTAGAGTGACCCTGCGCACTTCTCTCCTCCGGGAAGGGCGTTGATTGATGACCGACCCTCCGGGTTCCGCGGGCACAACCCATCACCGGAACCTGCTTCCTTGCGGGCTGCTGCGGCAGCCCGTTTTTTCTTCGGGCAGGCGCGAACCCGCCGCGCCTACATCTGGCGGAACAGGTGCAGGAAGCTGCGGCTGACCGGCAGGGTCTCGTTGCGGCCGTTCAGGTGCACGTCGGCGGTCTCGTTGAGTCCACGCGTCACATGCGACACGCGCGAAAGGTTCACGATCACCGAGCGGTGGATCTGCGCGTAGCGCTCGGGATCGAGTTCGTCGGCGAGTTCGCGGATCGTCTTGCGGATCAGCGCCTCACCGCCATCCCAGACCACGAGCGTGTACTTCTCGTCCGACCGCAGGTAGTGCACCTGCTCCACCGGGATCAGGCGCACGGTCGATCCCACCGAGGCCTTGATCCATTGCAGGTGCCGCGGCGGCATGGCCGCGTGGCCGCGCACCTCGGCAGCGAGCTTGGCGAGCAGCGCATCGAGCGGCGCCGCGTCGACGGCCGGCGTGGGCACCAGGCGCTGCTTCAGCCGCGCCACCGTCTGCACCAGGCGGGCTTCGTCGAAGGGCTTGACCAGGTAGTCGATCGCCCCCTGCTCGAAGGCCTTGACCGCGTACTGCTCGTAGGCCGTGACGAACACGATCTGCGTGCGCCCGATCATCGACCGCGCGGCGTCGATGCCGCTCAGGCCCGGCATGTGCACGTCGAGAAAGACGACCGCCGGTTCGTGCGTCTCGAACAGCTCGACCGCCTCGCGGCCGTTGCGTGCCTCGGCGACGAGTCGCAGCTCGGGCCAGGCCCGGCCCAGGTGCATCGCGAGTCGCTCGCGCAGCAGCGGCTCGTCGTCGGCGATCAGCGCGGTCGGCTCATTCATGCGTCGGCCGGCAACGCGATCTCGGCGCGCACGCCGTGCGGCTCGACGCCCGCGAGCGTCAGGCTTGCTCGCTCGCCGTAGGTGGCCGCCAGGCGCGCCCGCAGGTTGGCCAGGCCGGTGCCGGGGGTGCGGCTCTCGTCGATGCCGCGGCCGGTGTCGGCGACCCAGAGCTGCACCTGGCCGGTGGCCCCGTCGCGCCGCGCACCGACCTCGATGCGCCCACCGGCCTCGCTCGGATCGATGCCATGGCGCACCGCGTTCTCCACCAGGGTCAGCAGGGTCATCGGCGGCAGGCGAAGGCTGCGCAGCGGAGGATCGATCGCCAGTGCGTACTGCAGCCGGTCGGGCATGCGCATCAGCATCAGGTCCAGGTAGGCCTTGACCAGAGACTCCTCGCGCCCGAGCGTCGGCGCGCCGTCGTGCAGCTGCGGCAGCGCCGCGCGCAGGTAAGCGATCAGGCTGGCCAGCACCGGCGCGGCGCGCGGCGAGCCGTTCTCCACCAGGGCCTGCACGTTGGCCAGCGTGTTGAACAGGAAGTGCGGCTCCACCTGCGACTGCAGCAGCGCGAGGCGGGCATCGGCGGCCTGGCGCTGCAGCGTTTCGCGCTCGAGCGCGAAGGTCAGCGCCGCCGAGTTGGCCTGCGCGTCGCGCTCGCGGTACAGCGCGCCCAGGCCGATGACCAGGCCCAGGGCCAGCGCGCAACCACCGAGGATGACGATGCCGCTGATGTAGGCCGGGTTGCCGAACATGCTGGCGAAGTCGCCACCGGTGGACAGCGTGTACACCGCCAGCGTGGCCAGCGGCGCACTCAGCACCACGGCCGTCACCTGCACCACCCAGCGCGGCACCAGCTGCTGGCGCCACTGGCCGGCGGCGGTGTAGGCCAGCAGCAGCACGATGGCGATGAACAGCGTGCGGCCGAACAGCACCGGCAGCGGTGGCTTGAAGATCGGCGAGATCAGCAGCGCGGCCGTCACGGCCAGGCCCACCGCCCAGCCGATGCTCGCGCCGTTCAGCGCAGAGAAGAAGCGGCGCCAGTACGGCGGCTCCGAAGCAATCGCAGCGGCGGGCCGGGAACTCATGACGGCACGATAGCGGCTGGCCAGCGGTGCGGACTCACGGTGGCGGAGCCGTTGCGACGAATCACGGGATGGGCGGGCCGGGCGGCGGCATGGGCCGCCCAGCCCCCTCGCATCACGCGATCAGGCGCCCGCGCGCTGCAGCTTGGCCTCGAGCGCCAGCGACAGCGTCTCGGCGCTGTCCGCCAGGTGCGCGCGTGCCTCGGCCGACAACCCTGGGCGCTTGGCACTGGCGTTGATGCGTGCCAGCAAGCCATGCGCCTCGGCGCGCAGCAGGCTGCGTGCATCGGCGCGGCTGGCGGCGCCGGGTCGCAGCATCTGCGCCGCCAGGCGGTTCACATGCTCGCGCTGCAGCTCGCGGCGCGGCGCGGCGATGTCCCCGCTGGCGCCGAGTTCGCTCCACACCTCGCGCGTGAGGCGCGTGTACAGCTCCGACAGGCGGAAGCTGTCGCTCGACTTGCCGTTGGCGCCGCGCTCGACCTTGCCTTCGCTGTCGAGCAGACGGGCCGCGACGCCGTCGCTCATCAGCTGCGCCAGCAGCGCGCGCTGCATGCCCATCACGGTGCCGATGATCGAGTAGTCGGTGCCGCTCGGGTCGCCGTCGCCAAACACCGCCGCGGTGCGGTCGGCGTAGTCCGGGGCCAGCTTGCGCTGCAGTGCGGGCGAGAGCACGAAGGCATCGGCGGCGAGCACGCCGCGCGCCAGCACGTCGAGCGCCTTGCGCTGCTGGGCGGCGCTCACCGGCACCAGCGGGTCGCGCCCGCTGCCCGGGTGGTCGCGCAGCGTGCGCACGCCGCCGATCTGGCGTGCCAGGATGCCAGCCGCCCGCGCGGCGTCACGCACCGCGTAGTTGACCGAACGCCGCAGCACCGAGTAGTCCGCGTCCGGCTTCAGCGGGCGCGACTCCTGGCGCGACAGCAGGTCGCGCGCGATCGCGATGCGCTTCTCCGCGAAGGCCATCGGATCGGGACCGAGGTCGAACACCAGCGATTCGGGGTCGATGCCCAGGTAGTTGTCCTCGTCGGTGCCATAGGCGAGCTGCGGCTCGGCGCTGCGCGCGGCGATGCGCTGCAGCTCGGCCTTCTCCTGCGCGGGCGTGGTGCCGGCAGGCATCGGCTTGTACGCGTACTCGATGGCCCAGAAGTCGTAGGGGCCGAGCACGGTCTGGAACGGGGTACCGCCCGACTGGCCGGGACGCCCCAGGTTGATCGGCGCGTACTCCATCACCGAGCCCGCCAGGCCATTGGCCGCGGTGAACGCCGGGTCGGAGAGCTCGCGGTCGTTGTAGACGAGCGAGGAGCGGAAGTTGTGGCGCAGGCCCAGCGTGTGGCCAACCTCGTGCATGGTCACGTCGACCAGGTAGTCGGTGACGAACTTCTCCGCTTCGGGGCTTGCCGGGTCGAGGTCGCCCCGCGCTTCGAGCACGTCGAACGCATACGACAGCTGCTCGGCCGCGAAGTCGGCGTGGTCGCACTGCGGCCCGTGCATGTGCGGCGCCGCCGCCAGCGAGCCGGCCGGCAGGTTCTCGCGCAACGCGTCGCTGGCCTGCAGCAGGCGGGCCCAGGGCGCGAGCTCGTGGCCATTGATGATCTGCGAGCGCAGGGTGCGCAGGCTGCGCGAGGACAGGCTCTCGAAGCCGATGTCGGCGTCGATGATCTCGCCGCTGCGCGGGTCCACCTGGCTCGGGCCGATCGCGCCGAAGGTCGGCTGGGCGTTGGTCATCCAGCGCACCGAGGCCACGCCGACGTCGAGCGTGTCGAAGTCGGCGTCGTCGGGCTGCTGCTTGACGACGATCGCGTCCTTGAAGCCGATCTTCTCGAACGCGACGTTCCAGGCCAGGATGCCGCGCGTGATCGGCTCGCGGTACTTCACCGGCACGGTGCGGTCGACCCAGAAGGTGATCGGCTTGACCGGCTCGGACAGGGCGGCCGCCGGATCCTTCTTCTCGAGGCGCCAGCGGTTCACGTAGGCCTTGCGCGGGGTGCGCAGCAGGTCGTCCGAGAAGTCGTTGACGCTGGTGCTGAAGTGGCCGATGCGCGTGTCGGCCAGGCGCGGCGCCATCGGCTGCTCGGGCAGCTTGGCGATCGCGTAGTACAGGCCGAAGGTCAGGCTGCGCGCGTCGGGCAGCGTCGAGGGCATCGTCGGTACCGGCGCGCCCGGCGGCGCGCCGGGCGTCGGCACCGCGATGCTGCCGGTGAAGTAATGCGCGTTGACGTTGAACACCACCTGCTCGGGCGTCGAGCGGATCGACGAGAAGTAGGTGTTGCGCGACTCGATCCCGTAGTTCTGCCGGTAGTTGCGCTGCAGCGCCGTGCCCAGACCCAGCATGTCGCTGAGGAAGAAGGGGCCGGCTTCGACGAGCACGGTCTTGCGTTCGGGGTGCGGCTGGCTGGCCACCGGCGCGGCGCCGAGCAGGCTGTTCGAGAAGCCCGCGGCCACCGAGCGGCCGCCCGGCGACTTGGCATCACCGCCGACGAAGTCCGTGTTCACCGCGACCAGCTGCGCACGGCCGGTGCGTCCCCAGCGGCCGATCATCGTGCCGCCGTAGAAGCCGGCCTCACCGATGCCCTGCGAGATCTTGGGCGACAGGAAGAAGGGCTTGTTGAAGTCCTCGGGCTTGAGCTCCAGCCAGACCTTCTCCTCCTTCTGCCACAGCGTCATCAGGCCCGCGCTTTCCTTGGCGTCCTTGATCACGGTGGCGAAGGCCGGCGGCTGGCCAGGGGCGGGCGGGGTCGGCGTCGCGGCCGCACGCGCGGCCGGCGCGCTGGCTCCGGCGGCCGGGCCCGCCGCCGGAGCC
>DATLIE010000117.1:0-4758 GCA_035539635.1 Burkholderiaceae bacterium | reverse complement strand
GGTGTTCGTGTTCCTGCGCACGCTGCGCGCGTCGATCATCCCGCTCGTCACCATCCCGGTCAGCCTGGTCGGCTCGTTCGCGCTGATCGCCCTGGCCGGCTTCACCATCAACACGCTGACCTTGCTCGCGCTGGTGCTGGCGATCGGCCTGGTGGTCGACGACGCGATCGTCGTGCTCGAGAACATCTTCCGCCACATCGAGGAAGGCCTGACACCGTTCCAGGCCGCGCTCAAGGGGGCGAAGGAAATCAGCTTCGCGGTCGTGGCGATGACGATGACCCTGGCTGCGGTGTTCGCGCCGCTGGCCTTCACGCCGGGCCGCACCGGGCGCCTGTTCGGAGAGTTCGCGTTGACGCTGGCCGGCGCCGTGATCGTCTCCGGCTTCGTGGCGCTGACGCTGACGCCGATGATGTGCAGCAAGCTGCTGCGGCACAACCCGGCGCCCAACCGCTTCGACCGCTTCATGGAGTCGGTGCTCGTGAAGGTCGGCGGCGGCTACGAGCGGCTGCTGCGCGGCGTGCTGCACCAGCGCTGGATCATCGCCTTGGTCATGGCGGCGTCGGCGGGAGCGAGCTGGTGGCTGTTCTCCACCGCCAAGAGCGAACTCGCGCCGCTGGAGGATCGCGGCGTGATCATCATGCCGGTGCGCGCACCCGACGGCGCCACGCTCGAATTCACGGCACGCTATCTCGACGCCATCGACAAGATCGTCGCCAGCTATCCGGAGTTCGACCGCCGCTTCATGTTCGTCGGCGGCAACCAGGTGTCGCAGGCCACCGCGGTGATGCGCGCCACCGACTGGGCGGAGCGCGACCGCAGCACGCTCGAGCTGGCGCGCGACCTGACCCCCAAGATGCAGGCGCTGCCCGGTGTCAGCGCGTTCCCGATCACGCCGCCGAGCCTGGGCCAGGGCTTCCGCGAGCGCCCGATCAACTTCGTGATCCAGACCAGCGACAGCTACCAGAACCTGGCGCGCGTGGTGCAGCTGTTCCTGGCTGAGATGGCCAAGAACCCGGGCTTCGTGCAGCCGGACATCGACTTGCAGCTCAACAAGCCCGAGATCTTCATGGAAGTCGACCGCGACCGCGCGGCCGACCTGGGCGTGAGCGTCGAGGCCGTCGCGCGCACCGTGGAAACCATGCTGGGCGGGCGCGTCGTCGGTCGCTACAAGCGCGACGCCGACCAGTACGATGTGATCACGCAGACCGCCAGCCGCGGCCGCACCACGCCCGAGGATATCGAAAAGCTCTTCGTGCGCGGCCGCAACGACACCATGGTGCCGCTGTCCTCGCTGGTCAAGGTGCGCGAGTCGGTCAGCCCGCGCGAGCTGAACCACTTCAACCAGCGACGCTCGGTGGCCATCACCGCCAACCTGACACCCAACTACTCGCTCGGCGAGGCGCTGCAGTTCATGGACGCCACCGCGGCCAAGGTGCTGCCCACCGGCTACGTGACCGAGCTCAACGGCGTCAGCCGCGAGTTCCGTGCCTCGAGCGGGGCCCTCGGCCTGGTGTTCGTGCTGGCGCTGCTGTTCATCTTCCTGGTGCTGTCGGCGCAGTTCGAGAGCTTTGTCGACCCCTTCGTGATCCTGCTCGCGGTGCCGTTGTCGATGGTCGGCGCGCTGCTGGCCTTACGGTTATCCGGAGGCACGCTCAGCGTGTATTCGCAGATCGGCCTGGTCACGCTCGTCGGTCTGATATCGAAGCACGGCATCCTGATCGTTGAGTTCAGCAACCAGCTGCGCCAGCAGGGCCGCTCGATCCAGGAGGCCGTGGTCGAGGCCGCCAGCCTGCGCCTGCGGCCGATCTTGATGACCACCGGCGCGATGGTGCTCGGCGCGTTGCCGCTGGCCCTGGCCAGCGGTGCGGGCGCCGAGAGCCGGCAGCAGATCGGCTGGGTCATCGTCGGCGGCATGTCGGTCGGCACGCTGCTGACCATCTTCGTCGTGCCGACGGTCTACACCTGGTTCGCACGCCGGCGCGTGCCGGGCGGCATCACCGAGAAGGCGCTCGACGAGGCGGTGCCGGCGAAGTAGCGCCGCACCACGCTGCCGGGCCGAAGGGCCACCATGACCGCCACCCGCATCGAGCTGCTGCAGCAGATGCCGATCTTCGGGGCGGTGCGCAACGACGCGCTGGCGCTGCTGCTGCAGGCCCAGCGCTCGCGCGAGGTGGCTGCCGGCGACTACTTCTTCCGCGAGCGCGACCCGGCCCAGAGCATGTTCGTGCTCGAGGTCGGACGCGCCAGCGTGCTCAAGCAGTGGCAGGGCCGCGAGCTCGCGCTGCACCGGCTCGGCCCGGGCGACTGCTTCGGCGAGATGGCGCTGCTGGACCTGTTCCCGCGCAGCGCCGCGGTGCGGGCGCTGGACGAGTGCCTGGCCATCGAGCTGACGCCGGCCGACCTGCTGCGCCTGTTCGAGCGCGACAGCGAGCAGTTCGCGCTGGTGCAGATGAACATTGCGCGCGAGATGTGCCGCCGCCTGCGCGCCACCGACGAGATGCTGTTCGCGGCCACGATGGGGGGATCGGACGCGGCGCCGGGCACGAACTTCCAGGTGTTGTAGTGGGCGATCCACTGTTCCCCGGATTCAGCACCCAGCAGCTGCGCCTGGTCGAATCCGAGGTTCACGCCGTGGTGGGTGGCCGCGGTCCGCCGGTACTGCTGCTGCATGGCTATCCGCAGACCCACGTCGCCTGGCATCGGGTGGCTCCGGCGCTGGCCGCCGACTTCACGGTGGTGGCGCCCGACCTGCGAGGCTACGGTGACAGCGCCGGCCCCGCGGGCGGCCCACCGCACGCGGCCTACAGCAAGCGCGCCATGGCGGCCGACGCTCTGGCCCTGATGCGCGAGTTGGGCTTCGAGCGATTCGCGGTCGTCGGCCACGATCGGGGCGGGCGGGTCGGCTATCGGTTGGCGCTGGATCACCCGTCCGTGGTGGCCGGCTTCAGTTCGCTGACCGTGATCCCGACCGAGGCGATGTGGGCGCGGGCCGGGATGGAGTTCGGTCTGAAGGCCTATCACTGGTACTTGTTCGCGCAGCCCTACGACCTTCCCGAGCGGCTGCTGCGTGGCGACCCGGCCCACTTCCTCGACTGGACACTCGACCGCATGGCGCTCGACCCGGCGAGCATCGCGCCGCCGGCGCGCGCGCGTTATCACGAGGCATTCTCTCGCGAGTCGGTGCGGCACGCGATGATGGAGGACTACCGTGCAGGCGCCAGCCTCGACCTGACGCACGACCGCGATGACCGCGCCGCCGGGCGCCGGCTGGCGTGCCCGGTGCAGATCCTCTGGAGCCAGGGGGCCGCCGACCCGCTGCCGGTCTGGCGCGAATGGGCCCAGGACGTCGAGGGGGCGGCGATCCCTGTGGGGCACCTGCTGGCCGAAGAGGCACCGCAGACGGTGCTCCAGCACCTGCGGCCCTTCCTGCGCCGCGTGCTGTCCGACGGGACGGACTAGACCAACCCGTCGAACGGGATCACGTCGACTTCGTCACCCGCCGCGACGTTCCCCTGCCCATGGTGCAGCACCACCATGCCATTGGCCACGCTCATCGACGACAGGATGCCCGAGCCTTGGCTGCCGGTGATGGCCACCTGCCAGCGGCCGTCAGCGGCGCGGGTGACGATGCCGCGCTGGTACTCGGTGCGGCCCGGCTTTTTGCGCAGCGCGGCCGTGCTCACCGCACGCAGCCACGGCGAGGGCAAGCCGTCGGCCTGGCCGCTCATCGCGCGCAGCGCGTCGCGCACGAAGGCGTAGAAGGTGACCATCACGGCCACCGGATTGCCGGGCAGGCCGAACAGGATGGCCTGGTGGCCGTTGCTCTCGATGCGCCCGATCGCCATCGGTCGTCCCGGCCGCATCGCGATGCGCCAGAACAGCACGTCGCCGAGCTCGGCCATGATCTTCTTGGTGTGGTCGGCCTCGCCGACGGAGACGCCGCCCGAGGTGATGACCGCGTCCGCGCTGGCCGCGGCCTCGGCGAACGCGGCGCGCAGCGCGGCCGGGTCGTCGCGCACCACGCCCAGGTCGATGACCTCGCAGCCCAGGCGCTGCAACATGCCCCAGATCGTGTAGCGGTTGCTGTCGTAGACGCAGCCCTCGTCGAGGGGTTCGCCGATCGAGCGCAGCTCGTCGCCGGTGGAGAAGAAGGCCACGCGCAGCTTGCGCAAGACAGGCACCTCGGCCTGGCCGAGCGACGCGAGCAGGCCCAGGTCGGCGGGCCTGAGCAGGCGGCCGGCGCGCAGCGCAGCGGAGCCGCGCGTCAGGTCCTCGCCCGCGAGGCGCCGGTTGTCGCCGGTGCGCACCACGCCGGCCGGGATGCGCACCGCGCGATCGCCCTCGGGCTGGGTGAACTCCTGCGGTACCACGGTGTCCAGGCCGGCGGGCATCACGGCGCCGGTCATGATGCGCACGCAATGGCCGGGGGCCACGGCGAAGGCCTGGCCTGCCGCGCCCGCCAAAGCGGTGCCGGCCACAGGCATCACGCTGTCGCCCTGGGCCGCCAGGTCGGCGCCACGCAGCGCGTAGCCGTCCATCGCCGAGTTGTCGTGCGCCGGCACATCGATCGCCGACACCACGTCGCGAGCCAGCACGCGGCCGAGCGCCGAGCGCAGCGCCAGGCTCTCGACCGCGCTCACGCGCGGCACCAGGCGGGCGATGAACTCCTGCGCCTGCGCCACCGGCAGCGCGTTCGGGTCATAGCCCGCGACGCAGGAGGCGATCTGTTCGAGCGACTGCGGGTTCATCGCAGGCTCA
>DATLIE010000116.1:0-4326 GCA_035539635.1 Burkholderiaceae bacterium | reverse complement strand
CAACCTGTCGGGCCGTCTGTACCTGATCGTGTGGGCCGACCCGGCGCGGCCCGACGCCTACTTCCAGGCCAAGCGGCGCTTGGGCGAGTTGACCGACAAGCTGCGCTACAGCGTCACGGCGCCGCCGGTCAAGCGCGGCGCCGCCCACCCGGTGGAGCGCGACTTCAAGAAGGAAGACCTGATGCGCGCCTTCGAGCGCGCCAAGGAGTACATCGCCGCGGGGGACTGCATGCAGGTGGTGATAGGGCAGCGCCTGCGCAAGCGCTACACCGAAAGCCCGCTCTCGCTGTACCGCGCACTGCGCTCGCTGAACCCGAGCCCGTACATGTACTTCTACGACATGGGGGACTTCCAGATCGTCGGCGCGTCGCCGGAGATCCTGGTGCGCGAAGAGCGCCTGCCCGACGCATCGCGCAAGGTGACGATCCGTCCGCTGGCCGGCACGCGGCCGCGAGGCGCCACCCCGGAGGTCGATGCGGCGCTCGAAGCGGAGTTGAAGTCCGATGAAAAGGAGCGTGCTGAACACCTGATGCTGATCGACCTGGCGCGCAACGACATCGGCCGCATCGCGCAGACTGGCAGTGTCAAGGTGACCGAGGCCTTTGCGATCGAGCGCTATTCGCACGTGATGCACATCGTCAGCAACGTCGAGGGCCTGCTCAAGCCGGGCGTGGGACAGCTCGACGTGTTGCGCGCGACTTTCCCGGCCGGCACGCTGTCCGGCGCGCCCAAGGTCCGGGCGATGGAGATCATCGACGAGCTCGAACCGGTGCAGCGCGGCATCTACGGCGGCGCCTGCGGCTACGTCAGCTTCGCCGGCGACATGGACGTGGCGATTGCGATCCGCACCGGCATCGTCAAGGACCAGACGCTGTACGTGCAGGCGGCGGCCGGCGTGGTGGCCGACTCCGTGCCCGAGAAGGAGTGGGCCGAGACCGAGCAGAAGGCGCGCGCGCTGTTCCGTGCCGCCGAACTGGTGGAAGAGGGGTTCTGACCATGCTCCTCATGATCGACAACTACGACAGCTTCACCTACAACCTGGTGCAGTACTTCGGCGAGTTGGGTGAGCAGGTGCACACGGTGCGCAACGACGAGATCGACGTCGCCGGCATGGCGGCGCTGAAGCCCGCGCGCATCGTGTTCTCTCCCGGCCCCTGCACGCCCAACGAGGCCGGGGTGTGCGTCGAGGCGATCCGCCACTTTGCCGGCCAGGTGCCGCTGCTGGGCGTGTGCCTGGGTCATCAGGCAATGGGCGCGGCGCTCGGCGGCAAAGTGGTGCGCGCGCAGGTGCCGATGCACGGCAAGACGAGCACGGTCGAGCACGATCGCCAAGGTGTCTTCAAGGACCTGCCGCAAGGCTTCACCGTTGTGCGCTACCACTCCCTGGTGGTCGAGCGCGAATCGCTGCCAGCCGACCTGGTGGTGACCGCGAGTTCGGGCGACGGCGAGATCATGGGCCTGCGCCACCGCACGCTGCCGATCGAGGGCGTGCAGTTCCACCCCGAGTCGATCCTGTCCGAACATGGGCATGCGATGCTGCGCAACTTCCTCGACGCCTATCCTCCTGCGACATGAAGCCGATCGATCTGCGCAGTGACACCGTCACGAAGCCGACGCCCGCGATGTGGGACGCCATGCGCGCCGCGCCACTCGGTGATGATGTGTTCGGTGACGACCCCACGGTCAACGCGCTGCAGGCGCGCATCGCGGCCGAACTCGGCTTCGAAGCGGCGCTCTTCATGCCCACCGGCACGCAGAGCAACCTGTGCGGCCTGATGAGCCACTGCCAGCGCGGTGACGAGTACATCGTCGGCCAGATGGCGCACACCTACCGCTGGGAAGGCGGCGGCGCGGCGGTGCTCGGCAGCATCCAGCCGCAGCCGATCCCCAATCAAGCCGACGGCACGTTGGCGCTGGCGGACATCGAGGCGTCGATCAAGCCCGACGACGCGCACTTCGCGAAGACGCGCCTGCTCGCCCTCGAGAACACCTGGGGCGGCATGGTGCTGCCGCTTGCGTACATCGAGGCGGCCACCGCGCTGGCGCGCCGGCGCGGCCTGTCGACCCATCTGGATGGCGCGCGCCTGTACAACGCGGCGGTCGCCGGCGGCGTGCCGGCGCGCGAGATCGCGCGCCACTTCGACAGCGTGTCGGTGTGCTTCAGCAAAGGCCTGGGCACGCCGGCCGGCTCGGCGCTGTGCGGATCGGGCGACCTGATCGCCCGCGCACGGCGCTGGCGCAAGATGGCGGGCGGTGCGATGCGCCAGGCTGGCGTGCTCGCCGCCGCGGCGCTGCATGCGCTGGACCACCATGTCGAACGTCTGGCGGACGACCATGCCAACGCCAGGCGCCTGGCCGAGGGCCTGCAAGGCCTGCCGGGGGTGACGGTCGCCGCACCGCAGACCAACATCGTGTTCGTAGACCTGGCGCCGGACAAGCCGGCCGACATCGTGGCGCGCCTGGCTGCGCGCGGCGTGCTGGCGACGGGCCTTTACCGGCTGCGCCTGGTGACGCACCTGGACGTGAACCGAGACGATATCGAGCGCGCCATCCCGACCCTGCGCGACGTGCTTCAGTAGGAGACAACCATGCCGATCACCGACAACGAGGCCCTGACCCGCACGATCGAGCACCGCGAGATCTTCCACGACGAGATGCTGTCGCTGATGCGCCGCATCATGGGTGGCGAGATGAGCGCGCCGATGATGGCCGCGCTGCTGATCGGCCTGCGTGTGAAGAAGGAGACCATCGGCGAGATCACCGCCGCCGCGCAGGTGATGCGCGAGTTCTCGACCAAGGTCGAGGTGGCCGACCGCACGCACCTGGTGGACATCGTGGGCACCGGCGGCGACAGCTCGCACACCTTCAACATCTCGACCTGTTCGATGTTCGTCGCCGCCGCGGCGGGCGCGCGCGTGTCCAAGCACGGCAACCGCGGCGTGTCGAGCAAGTCCGGCAGCGCCGACGTGCTCGAGGCGATGGGCGTGCCGCTGAACCTGTCGCCGGCCGCGATCTCGCGATCGATCGACGAGACCGGGATCGGCTTCATGTTCGCGCCCAACCACCATCCGGCGATGAAGAACGTGGCGCCGGTACGGCGCGAGTTGGGCGTGCGGACGATCTTCAACATCCTGGGGCCGCTGACCAACCCGGCCAGCGCGCCGAACATCCTGATGGGCGTGTTCCACCCGGATCTCGTGGGCATCCAGGTGCGCGCCCTGCAGCGCCTGGGCGCCGAGCATGCGGTGGTGGTCTACGGACGCGACGGCATGGACGAGGTGTCGCTCGGTGCCGCGACGCTGGTCGGCGAGTACAAGGACGGTGCGATCCGCGAGTACGAGATCCACCCCGAGGACTTCGGTCTGACCATGGCGTCCAACCGGACGCTCAAGGTCGAGACGCCCGCGCAGTCGCTGGCCTTGCTGCGCTCGGTGCTCGCCAACGACAGCGGGCCGGCGCGCGACATCGTGATCCTCAACGCCGGCGTGGCGCTGTACGCCGCCAACGTGACGCCGACGATGGCCGAAGGCATCGAGCGCGCGCGCGAGGCGCTGGCCAGCGGCCGGGCCGCCGCCAAGCTGGGCCAGTTCGTCGAGGCCTGCCAGCGTCTCGCCGCTGCATGAGCGACATCCTCGAGCGCATCGTCGCGGTCAAGCGCGAGGAGGTCACCGCCGCCAAGCTTCTCCGCAGCGAAGTCTCGCTGCGCGCCGAGGCCGAGGCGAGGCGTGACCTGCGGGGCTTCGCGGCGGCCTTGCGCCAGCGCGTCGCTGCGGGCGACGCCGCGGTGATTGCCGAGGTGAAGAAGGCGAGCCCGAGCCGGGGCGTGTTGCGCGAACACTTCGTGCCGGCCGAGATCGCCGCCAGCTACGAGCGCGGCGGCGCGGCGTGCCTGTCGGTGCTGACCGATGAGCGCTTCTTCCAGGGCTCTGCCGCCTATCTCGGGCAGGCGCGGGCCGCCTGCGGGCTGCCGGTGCTGCGCAAGGACTTCATGGTCGATGCGTACCAAGTGTTTGAGGCGCGCGCGATGGGGGCCGATTGCATCCTGCTGATCGTGGCCTGCCTCGACGACGCCCGCATGGCGGACCTGGAGGCCCAGGCCCTGGCCCTGGGCATGGATGTGCTGGTCGAAGTGCACGATGGCGCCGAACTCGAGCGCGCGCTGCGCCTGACGACGCCGCTGGTGGGTATCAACAACCGCAACTTGCGCAGTTTCCAGGTGTCGCTCGACACGACGCTGGGACTGTTGCCGCGCGTACCCGCCGACCGGCTGCTGGTGACGGAGTCGGGCATCCTGGCGCATGCCGACGTGCAGCGCATGCGCGCCGC
>DATLIE010000115.1:0-4138 GCA_035539635.1 Burkholderiaceae bacterium | reverse complement strand
AAGAACGCCGCCAAGGTGACGAGCGCGCTCGAGATCGCGATGCTCGACCTGCAGGGCCAGCGCCTGAACGCCCCGGTGGCCGATCTGCTCGGCGGCACGGTGCGCGACGCCGTGCCGTACAGCGCCTACCTGTTCTTCAAGTACGCCGAGCATGCGGGCAAGCCGTACCCGCCCGACGCCTGGGGTGAAGGCACCACACCGGCCCAGGTCGTGGCGCAGGCCAAGCGCATGATCGATCTGTACGGCTTCAAGAGCATCAAGCTCAAAGGCGGCGTGTTCGAGCCGGCGCATGAGATCGAGGCGATACGCGCGCTGCACCAGGCCTTCCCCGGCACGCCGCTGCGCCTGGACCCGAACGCGAATTGGTCGCTCGCGACGAGCATCGCCGCGGCGCCCGCGCTCGACGAGCTGCTCGAGTACTACGAGGACCCGACGCCTGGCCTCGAAGGCATGGCCGAGCTGGCCAAGCACACGAAGCTGCCGCTGGCGACCAACATGGTCGTTACCACCTTCGACGAATTGAAGCGCAGCCTCATGCTCGGCTCGGTGAAAGTGGTGCTATCGGACCATCACTACTGGGGTGGCCTGCGCGCGACGCAGCAACTCGCGCACATCTGCGACCTGTACGGCCTCGGCATCTCGATGCACTCGAACTCCCACCTGGGCATCAGCCTGCTGGCGATGACGCACCTGGCCGCCTGCGTGCCCAACCTCACCTACGCCTGCGACACGCACTACCCGTGGCAGGAGGAAGAGGTGATCGTCGGCGGCCGCGTGCCGATCGTCGATGGTGCGGTGGCGGTGCCGCGCAAGCCGGGCCTGGGCGTCGAACTGGACCGCAACGCCCTCGCGAAGCTGCACGCGCAGTACCTGGAGTGCGGCATCCGCACCCGCAACGACCTGGCGCAGATGCGCAAGTACGACCCGAACTTCAGCGGCAAGGCGCCGCGTTTCTGATCACGGAGTCAACGACATGGCAAAACTCGGATTCATCGGCCTGGGCATCATGGGCGCCCCGATGGCGGGCCACCTGCGCGCCGCCGGCCACGAGCTGTTCGTGAACACGCGCAGCAACGTACCTCAGGATTTGCTCGACGCGGGCGCGGTGGCGTGCAAGACGCCGGCCGAGGTGGCGAAGCAGGCTGACGTGATCTTCACAATGGTGCCCGACACGCCCGACGTGGCGAAGGTGCTGTTCGGCGACAACGGCATCGCGTCCGCGCTCGGCAAGGGCAAGACCGTGGTCGACATGAGCTCGATCTCTCCGATCGAGACCCAGGACTACGCCAAGCGCGTCGAGGCCACCGGTGCCGACTGGCTCGACGCGCCGGTCTCCGGCGGCGAAGTGGGCGCCAAGGCCGCGTCGCTGACCATCATGGTCGGCGGCAAGGACGAGGTGTTCGCGCGCGTGCAGCCGCTCTTCGCGCTGATGGGCAAGAACATCACCCATGTCGGCCCGGCCGGCGCAGGGCAGATCACCAAGGTGGCGAATCAGATCATCGTCGCGCTGAACATCGCCGCGGTGGGCGAGGCGCTGGTGTTCGCCAGCAAGGCCGGTGCCGACCCGGCGCGAGTGCGCCAGGCGTTGATGGGCGGCTTTGCCGCCAGCCGCGTGCTCGAGGTGCATGGCGAACGCATGATCAAGCGCACCTTCAACCCGGGCTTCCGGATCAAGCTGCACCAGAAGGACCTGAACCTCGCGCTGCAGGGCGCCAAGGCGCTCGGCGTGTCCTTGCCCAACACCGCGATGACCGCGCAACTGATGCAGGCGGTGGCGGCCAACGGCGGCGACCAGCTCGACCACTCGGCACTGGTGCAGGCGCTCGAACTGATGGCGGCACACCCGGTCGCCAAGGCGTAGTTCGCACTCCGAGGGTCACTCCGGACAGCCCGCGCCCACGGCTCCCGTAGACTATCGGAACGATGTTTCAAATCCGTTCCGGAGCGTGTCCGTGAGGGTCGTGTCCTTCGGCGAATGCATGATCGAGTTGCAGGGCGAAGCCTTCGGCACGATGCACCAGACCTTCGGCGGCGACACGCTGAACACCGCCGTCTACCTGGCCCGTTGTGGCCGCCGCCACGGCATCGAGGTCAGCTACGCCACCGGCCTGGGCGACGACGGTCTGTCCGCCGGGATGATGCAGCGCTGGGCCGACGAAGGCATCGGCCTGGACTTCGTAAGGCGCATCCCGGGCCGCATGCCGGGGCTGTACCTGATCGAGGTCGACCCGAAGGGCGAGCGCCGCTTCAGCTACTGGCGCGACCAGGCGGCCGCGCGCGCCTACTTCGATGCACCCGAAGGCAGCACGCCGCTCGAGGCGCAGGCCGATCAGATTGACGCGCTGTACTTCAGCGGCATCAGCCTCGCGATCCTGGATGCCGCAGCCCGCGAGCGCCTGTGGGCCCTGGCCGCGCGCCTGCGCGCGCGTGGCGCCACGGTGGTGTTCGACAACAACTACCGGCCGCGCCTGTGGCCCGACGTTGCGACGACACGCGCGGCCTTCCGGCGCTCGCTCGAGCTGGCGTCGATTGCGTTGCTGACGCTCGACGACGAGCTCGCGCTGTGGGGTGACGTGACGGGCGACGGCGCGGCCACGCTCGACGCGCAGCTCGACCGCTCGCTCGACGCGCCCTGCGCGGAAGTGATCGTCAAGCGCGGCAGCGGTTCGACGCTGGTGCGCGTGGCCGGCCAGCCACTGACCGACGTTGCCACCGAGAGCGTGCCGCGTGTCGTCGACACCACCGCGGCCGGCGACTCGTTCGCCGGCGCCTATCTCGCTGCGCGCCTGGCCGGTGCGTCGGCGATCGATGCGGCGCGCGCCGGCAATCGCCTCGCCGCGCGTGTCGTCCAGCACCGCGGCGCGCTGATCGACCGCGCGTCGATGGCCGATCTGATGGAGTGAACCGATGCCGGTGAAGACCTGGCTGGCCGCTGCAGCGACCGGCGCGCTGCTGTGGACCGGCGCCGTCCACGCGCAAACCACCGACGCGCCGAACCCGCACACCGTCGACGCGCACGGCTGGGCCAGCGGCACGGTGGGCGGGCGAGGCGGTCGCATCATCAAGGTGAGCAACCTGAACGCCTCCGGCCCTGGCTCGTACCGTGCGGCGATCGAGGCCGAAGGCCCGCGCGTCGTCGTGTTCGAGGTCGGTGGGACCATTGACATGGGCGGCCAGCAGCTGAAGATCGTCCATCCCTACCTGACGATCGCGGGTCAGACGGCACCCAGCCCTGGCATCACCGTCATCAAGGCCGAGACGGTCATCTCGACGCACGACGTAGTGGTCCAGCACCTGCGTTTCCGTCCCGGCGAGTTCGGCCGACCGAAGAAGGGCGGGGGCGACCAGGACGGCATCTCGACCGTCGGGCGTGCATTCAACGTCATCGTCGACCACTGCAGCTTCTCCTGGGCCACCGACGAGAACCTGTCGGCTTCGGGGCCGCGATTCAGCGGCGCGACGCCGGACGACTGGCGCCGCAATACGTCGCATGACATCACCTACAGCCACAACCTGATCTACGAAGGCCTGTCGAACTCGGTGCACGAGAAGGGCGAGCACTCGAAGGGCTCGCTGATCCACGACAACGCGAGGGGCAACCTGCTGCTGCGCAACGTGTACGTCTCGAACCGCGAGCGCAATGCGCTGTTCAAGGGCGGCGCGCGTGGCGCGATGGTCAACAACCTCATCTTCAACCCCGGCCGCGTCGCGGTGCACTACAACCTGTGGGCGCAGGAGTGGACTGGGCAGGCCTACCAGACCGGGCGCCTGACGCTGGTGGGCAACGTGCTGCGGCACGGGCCCGACACCACGCCGGGCACCGCGCTGTTTACGTTGCGTGGGCACGGCGACGTGGAACTGCACCTGGCCGACAACCAAGCCTTTGACCGCGAAGGACAGGCTGTCCCGCTGACCGCCGACGCGTCGGCCAACGCCGAGCGCCGCGCGCGCATCGTGCCGCTGGCCGTGCCCGACCTGCCGCCCGACGTGCGGCCGTTCGCGGCCGGGCGCGTGCTGCGCGAGTTGCCGGCGGCGGCGGGCGCGCGGCCCTGGGACCGCGATGAGGTCGACGCGCGCCTGCTGCGCGAGTTGGCCGCCGGGCGCGGCAAGCTGATCGACTCGGAGCTGGAGGCGGGGG
>DATLIE010000114.1:0-6239 GCA_035539635.1 Burkholderiaceae bacterium | reverse complement strand
GCGCTGGGCGTGGCGCGGCGATGCTGGCCGCGATCGTGGCGCTGTTTTCAGTGCTGCCGGCGCAGGCGGCGCGCAATGCGCTCGAGAACCGCTACGAGGTGGCGGTCTACGCCAATGGCGGAAAGCCCGACCTGACGGTGGACCCGATCCGCCTCAAGTCGCAGCTCAACGTGATCGACCGCTATTTCGATCCCAACGACGCCGGCGACCGCTGCGCCGTCGCCGAGGGGGCGGTGGGCGGCTATGGCTGGCGGCGCCTGATGGTGTTCGACGTCGTCATCGTCAACGCCGGCGACGCCGATCTGGTGGTCGGCGACCGCAGTGACCCCGCCAATCCCTACTCGGGCGCGTTCTACTTCGACACCTGCCACGGCCACTACCACATGGCCGCCTTCTCCGAGTACCGGCTGCGCTACAAGTCGGACGGCAACATCTCCACCATCGGCCGCAAGCAGGGCTTCTGCTTCGAAGACTCGTTCAAGTACAGCGGCAACAAGAGCGCCGGGTACCACTGCGGCTACCAGGGCATCACCAGCGGCTGGGGCGACTGGTACTACAAGCAGCTGCCCGGGCAGTGGATCGACGTCACCAGCGTGCCCGAGGGCGACTACGAGCTCGAGGTGGAGATCAACATCCAGCCCGACCCCTACAAGTTCGACCAGGGCGAGAACCGCTACGCCGATGTCGTGCGGGTGCCGGCCAGCGTGCCCAAGCGTCGCGAGCGCTGAGCGGCGGTCGGGGTGACGCGGTGACACAGGAATCGACTGCCTACCTGCTGGCCGGTCAGGCCAGCGAGCTCGAGCGGCTGCAGCTTCAGTCGCGTGTCTGGGAGCCCGCCGCACGCGAGCTGCTGGCCGGCCTGCCCAGGAAAGACGGCGCCCGCGCCGTCGACGTCGGCTGCGGCGTGATGGGGTGGTTGCGCGTGCTCAGCGACTGGGTCGGGTCGTCGGGGCAGGTGGTCGGCACCGACGTCGACCCGAACATGATCGCCAAGGCGAACGAGCTGGTCAGGTCGGACGCGCTGACCAACACCGAGGTGGTTGCCGACGACCTGTTCAAGAGCCAGCTGCCCCCCGCGTCCTTCGACCTGGTGCATGCCCGCTTCCAGATCGCGCCGCTCGGTCGCGGCGCCGAGCAACTCGCCGCCTACCGGCGGCTCCTGCGCCCCGGCGGCACGCTGGTCGTGGAAGACCCGGACATGTCCTCGTGGCGGATCAACCCGGCTGGCACCGCAGTGCACGAACTCATCGGCCTGATCGAACGCGGCTTCGAGGCGGGCGGCGGCAACTTCAACGCCGGCCGCGAGATCCCGGCGCTGCTGCGCTCCGTCGGACTCGAACCCAAGGTCACGGCCCGCATCGTGGCGCTCGAGCCGGGGCATCCTTACCTGCGCCTGCCGCTGCAGTTCGCCGCCGCGCTGCGCGCTCGGCTCGAAGCGCTCACGTCACCGGCCCACCTCGGCACCTTGCTCGAGGCCGCAGCCGCCGAGCTCTCTCGCGAGGGCACCTGGGGCACCACCTTCACGCTCATCCAGTCCTGCGCCATCGAGCCGAGGCACTAGCCGGCGGCGGTGCGCTTGCACCTACCATCGCCGCCCATGGACTGGGTTCGCACCGGGTTGAACATCAGCGTCGGTCGATGGAAGGCCCTGCTGATCGCCTTCTGCCTGTTCTCGGCCACGGTGATGGCCATCGAGACCGTGGCGGCCGTGGCGACGTTCGCGCGCGGCACCGAGGGCCGGCTGGGCGTGAGGGGCGAAGGCGTCATGCACGACGGGCGCGCGGCGGTGTCGGTGACCGGGTTCGAACCCTGGTCGCTGGCGCCCCAGGCCGGCATGCGCGTCGGCGATCTGATGCTGCGCAACCGCTGGGTCGACGGCGGCCGCCACTTGCGCCCCGGCGAATCCATCGCCGTGACGCTGGTGCGCGACGGCGTGGCGGTGCCGGCGCAGATCACCGCGGCGGAACGGCCCATCGACGCGCTGGAGCGCTGGCACTTCGGCCTCAGTGCCGTGCTGTGCTGGTCGGGCACGCTGCTCGGTCTGGTGATCGGGCTGCGGCAGGCTGGGTCGAGCACCAGCCGCGCACTGTCGCTGGCCTTCCTGTGGTGGTCGGCCAACCTGGGCTGGGGCTATGCCCCGGCGTACTGGCCCGCGGCGGTCGTCAGCCTGACGCAGGCGGTGGCGCTCGCGCCCGGCTGGTACCTGGGGCTGTGGTTCGCGATCCACTACCCGGACGAGCGGCCGCAAGGGCTGCGCCGCGCGCTGCGCCGTGCGCTGCCGCTGTTCCTGGTGGCCCTGGTGGCCGTGGAACTGGCCGTGGTGGCGTGGGCGCTGGACCGCGGTTCGCAGGCCCTGTTCTCCTGGACTCAGCTGCCGTACATCGGCGCCGCAGGCGTGTTGATGCTCGTGGCGTTCTGGGACGGCTGGCGGCGCAGCAGCGGCGAGCAGCGGCAACGGTTCAGCTGGCTGCTGGGGTCGTTTGCGCTGATGTGGGCGGTCAGCTATTCGACCTGGCTGGGCGACATGTTCAGCGCCGAAGTCGCGCCCTGGCTGGGCCGGGTCTCCGTGGTCGGCTCACTGGCCGCGCTGTGCGGCCTCACCTACGCCATCCTGCGCCACCGCGTGCTCGACATGGGGCTGGCGCTGAACCGCTCTCTGGTCTTCGCCGTCGTCGGTGCGGTGCTGCTGGGTAGCTTCCAGTTCCTGAACGTGCTGGCCGGCCGGCTGCTGCATTTCGACGACCCGGCCAAGGCGGGCCTGCTCACGGCCGTGCTGGCGGGCTTCGTGGTGCTGGCCTACCCGAAGGTCAAGCCGCGCGCCGAGTGGCTGGTGGATCGGCTGTTCTTCCGCGAATGGGTGGCGCGCGAAGCGGATCTGGCGCGTTTTGCCGCCGACGCCCGCGGCTTCACCGAGGCCTCGGCGTTGACCACGGCGCTGGGCGGCGCGCTCGACCGCTTCACCACCGGCGCCGGTGCCGCGCTCTACGTGCGCAACGGCGACGGCCGCTTCGCGCGCCAGCCGGGGGCGACGATCGATGCGCCGGACATGCTGGATGCCGATGAGCCGCTGGCCGTGGCCCTGCGTGCCGGCCATTCGGTGGCCACGTGCGACGACGTGCATTCCACGCTGCCGGGTGAGTTGGCCATCGTGCTGTCGCGGCAGCGCGACCTCGATGCCTTCATGCTGATTGGGCGCCAGCGCGACGGCAGGGCCTTGCGGTCCGACGAGGTGGTCGCGTTGCGCGACGCGCTGCGGACGGCGGGCGTCGAGTGGCAGGCCCTGCGCTGGGAGGCTTTGCAGCGTCAGGCTGCCCGATCCCATGCCGCCGCCAGCGCGCTTGTTGAAGCTCGGCGGTGAGCGCAACCGCCAAGGCTAGCGATGCCGTAGCAGGCGCGGTGCCGCCGCGGCTGCGCGCCCAAGGAGTGGAAGCCGCACTTGCGGGCCCTGGGTGACCGGTCCGATGATCGGCGCCACGCGCTCGCGCTGAGGTGGCCCGCCAATGAACCAGCCTGCGGTCGATTCAGGCCCCAATCTCGACTTCACGCTGGACCCGATCGTGCTGGCCGAGCGGCGGGCAGTCAGTGTCCGTCGGCTGCACACGGTGCAGGTCCCGGTCTTGCGCGCGACAGGCTTCGTCATCCTGTGCGCGATTGCGCTGGCGCAGGACGCGCGCGCCGGTGTGCCGTTTCCGTCGCCGCAGCTCGTGGCGCTGGCCAGCCTGAACCTGGCCTACGCGGCCATCGCCTGGCAGCTGCTGCGCCGCGGCTGGCGTGCCGATGCGCGGGTCGACATGAGCCTGTTGCTGTTTCACCTGGACCTGCTGGTCTGGCTGCCCAACCTGCACCATTTGGAGGCCGGCAACCTCTTCTTCGGCTACTTCCTCCTTGTTCGAGTGATCGACCAGGTGGGCTTCGGCTTTCGGCGCGCGCTGTACTTTGCGCATGCGGTCGCGCTGGTCTACCTGGTGTACGGGTTGGCATCGCAGGTGCTGGAGCCCGACCGCGTGGCGCTGACCGACCGTCTGGCCATCGCCGCCATCCTGTACCTGCTGGGACTGTATTTCGCCGCCACGGGCCTGGTGACCGAGCGGCTGCGCAACCGCAACCGCGCGGCGCTTCACGCGGCGCGGGCACTGGTTGAGCGGCTGGAGCAGGAGGCCAACGCGCTGGAGCAGCAAAAGCTCGAGCTCGACGCGGCGCGCCTGGAAGCCGAGCAGGCCAACCGCGCGAAGTCGGAGTTCCTCGCCGTCACCAGCCACGAAATCCGCACGCCGATGAACGGTGTGCTGGGTGCCGCCGAGCTGCTGATCGGCACGCCGCTGTCGACCGAGCAGCAGCGCTACGTGCGCATCGCGCACCGATCGGCCACGGCGCTGTTGCGGCTGATCGACGACGTGCTGGACATCTCGCGCATCGAAGCCGGCAAGTTCACGCTGACGCTGTCAGAGGTCGATCTGCGCGCGCTGGTCGACGAAGCGGTGGAGCTGGTGGCGGTCGGCGTGCGAGACAAGGCCGTGCGTGTCAGCGCTGAAGTCTCGCCTCGGCTTGCCGAGCGCGTGCTGGCCGATCCGCTGCGCTTGCGCCAGCTGATCGTCAACCTGCTGCACAACGCAGGCAAGTTCACGGAGAGCGGCAGCGTGCGCCTGAGCGTCACGGTGCTGTCCGAATCGGGCGACATCCAGCAGGTGCGCCTGTCGGTGCACGACACCGGCGTCGGCATCGCGCCCGAACAACTCGACTCCATCTTCGATGCCTTCACGCAGGTGGACTCGTCGAGCACACGCCGCCATGGCGGCAGCGGGCTGGGACTGGCCATCGTCAAGGAGCTGGCGGCGCTGATGCAGGGCCGGGTGGGCGTGGAGAGCCGGCTCGGCGCCGGCTCGCACTTCTTTGCCGACCTGCCGTTGCCGCGCGCGCCGGGCAGCGTGCTGCGGCCGCAGGCGGCGCAGCCGTTGGACGACGACGAACTGTTGTCGGTGCTGGTCGTCGAAGACGATCCGGTGAACCAGGTCGTCGTGCTGGAAATGCTGAAGAAGCTGGGCTGCGAGGTCGACGTGGTCGACGATGGCGAAGCCGCGTGCGACGCTGTGCGCGCCGGCAGCTACGACATCGTCTTCATGGACTGCCACATGCCCGCAATGGACGGCTTCGAGGCCACGCGCCGAATCCGTGCCGGCGAGCTGCCCGGTGGCCGCGCGCTGGTCATCGTCGCGCTGACGGCCGATTCACTCGCCAGCGACCGCCAGCGCTGCATGGACGTCGGGATGAACGACTTCCTCACCAAGCCGGTCAGCAGTGCGCAGCTGTCGGCGACGATCGAGCGCTGGACCGGACGACGCACACAGCCAGCGACTCAGTGGTAGCGCGGCGCATCACGATCAGGCGCGTGCGGCACGCGCGACGGCCTTCCTGACGGCGCCGCCGCTGCGGCGTACCTTGGCCAGCGGGGCCTTCGCGGCCTTGCACGAGGCGGTGGAGAGTGGATTGCTGCAACCGCAGGTGCTCGGCGAGGGCGAGGCGCGCGCGGTGACCCCGGGGCTGGGCTGGCGATCGTTGACCTGATGGTGCGCGGCCGGTGCCGCGCACGCCTCGGGGCCATGGAGGCAGCGCAGCGGCGCGGACCGGTTCAGCCCGGATGCAACCGTGCGCGCAGCGCATCGACCCGCGCGCTGTGTGCACGGGTGGCGGATGCCAACTTCGTCTGAACCACATGCAGCTCCATCTCAGCGCCTGCTGCGTCGCCATCACCCACCAGGCACTCGGCCAGACGCAGGCGTGCTTCGGCTTCGCCCCCCGGCGACCCCACCTCGCGCCAGTCCCGGATGGCCTGGCGCAGCTTCAACGCGGCGAGCTTGGCGGCGCCGTCGACGATGGCCAGCTCGGCCTGCGCGGCGCAGTGCATCGCGCTCAGCGACTCGTTGTCCAGGCGGCGTGCCTCGGCGTCCAGGCTGCGCATCGCCTCGCGCGCCCGCGGCACGTCGCCGGCCGCCACCGCGGCGTGCACCAAGAGGCACAGCAGTTGCCCGCGGCGCTCGCGCAGCGTGAAGTCAGGGGCGTCGAGCGCGCGTTCGAGGCCGCGCTGCGCTTCCACGGCGCGACCGGTCAGCAGGTGCAGGCGTGCCAGGCCCGGCTGCGGGTCCCAGCCCAGTGCATGGGCCTGGCGGTACGACGCCTCGGCGTCCTCCAGGTCGCCCACGCTGAGCTGGATGTCGCCCAGCACGCAGTAGGCGTCGCCCTCG
>DATLIE010000113.1:0-14623 GCA_035539635.1 Burkholderiaceae bacterium | reverse complement strand
ATCGACGACTTGGCGGCGAAGGGCGTCGTGGGCGCGCATGAGGCCTAACGTTCGACGTGAGCGGCAGACGCAGGTGGGCGAAGCCCGCCTGTGGCTGTCCGCTCGATGGAGTGGTTAGAGGGCATCGCGCAGCATGCTTTCGAAGGCCGACCAAGACTCGGCGACCACCAACTCTTCCTGCGGCGACATGCCGATGAATGCGAGGCACACGACTTTGCCTGCCGGCGACAACGCATACATTTCGCCGCCACCGCTAGTGGCAAAGCCGAAATAGCCTGGAGCGTAGATCGACACCTCGTACTCAAGGTTGTATTTGCTCAGTTCCGCCTCAGGCCAGAACTCGCACACCCAAGGCTGGACTTCAAGCTCGCACACCAGCGCCTTCTGGCTTTGATAGTAGGCAGCGAGGGTGGTGTGTGGTGTGCTCAACGTGGCCCTGCCCTCTAACGTTCGACGTGAGCGGCGGCTGTAGGCGCGCGCAGCGCGCCGAAAACCGTCCGCTCGATGGAGGGGTTAGAGCGCAACCTCATTGCCCGAAACGCATGACAAAGTGCGCAGCGAAAAGAGCCAACCCAAATGGAACGGCACAGAGCCCAAGTGCGAGCGCTAGAGATGGCCGGCGAACTGCAGCAACCAGCCCAACTGCCGCGACCAGTGAACCAATGGCCCAAACAATGAAGCCCTCGGAGATTGCCCTCTCGCTGCCAATGCCCAGCGCGGCGGTGGCCACGACAAATAGACCGAGAAGCGCGCTGGCAGCAAACAGGAAGCTCGCCAGCAGGGAGTAGGCAACTCGCATTTGCGCTCTAACGTTCGACGTGAGCGGCGGCGGGAGGCGCACGAAGTGCGCCGGACGCCGTCCGCTCGATGGAGGGGTTAGGCGTCGCGGGCGGCTGCTTCACTATCGCGCCCTCCTTCGCAGCCGCTGGCCCGGAACTCCAACGTACCTGTCGGTTGAGCGTTTCCCATCTGCGCCCTCCACGGTGACCGTGAAGTGGGGCCCGTAAACAGAGTCGGTTCCGAACCTTGCTTCGAGCCGCGCGATGTTTGACACCTCAAGGCCGTGCTTCTCACAAAGCCCGGGCAGCGCATCTCTGTAACGGCGAATGGCTCTCCGAAGGCTGGCCGATGCTGCGCTTGATGAGGTTGAACCAGCCAGGAAGTCAACGACGATGAACCCCTCAGGACCACTTGCCGCCTCGGCGTACACATCCATATCGTAGACGCCCACGAGCAGCCCAATGCCGCTCGCAAACGAATCTGCGATGTTGTGGCCGACTGATCTGAGTTCACCGAGCTTCATGCAGCGACTCCGTGCAGCGCTTCTTCTTGCGACGCCTAACGCTCGAGATGAGCGGAGGCTGCAGGCACGCGCAGCGTGCCGTAAGCCGTCCGCTCGATTGACAGGTTAGCCGTCATTCGCCTCACGCAGAACTTGCTGCGCCAGGTGGCCAAACGACTTACCCGTACCTGGCATATGCGCTGACACGGCCACTGAGTGCGTGATGTTCTCAAAGGACTCTGCCTGGGCAAAGGATTGGCTGCCATATGGCACCTGCACTGTGAACTCCCAGAACTGCTCTGCGACGCTCAACCACACGCCCTTGTACAAGTTTCCGCCCTGCTCAGGCAACACGGCCAGTTTGACAAGGACGCCTTCCCGCGAACTCAGCCCGTGCGATTGAAGCAAACCATGCAGCCATTGCGTGCCCGCCCCGCTAGACGCGAAGTCACTGGCCGTTCGGCGTATCTCAGCGAGCGTTTCCGCATTCTGCTGGCCGACGCTGCGCTGCATGGACATGACGACTAACGTTGGACATGAGCGGAGGTTGGAGGCATGCGAAGCATGCCGGAAACCGTCCGCTCGATGGAGCTGTTAGGCCGCACGCTCTGCACTGCCGCCCGATCGCTGAGCCCGAGAGCGAGCCACAAGCGCCGCGTTTCTAAAGAAGGCGAGTACCCAAAATGCGAGCCCATGCAGTGCGCCGATGCCTGACAGCGCAGGCAGAAGCTCGGAAAGAGGCCTCGTGAGGGGATCAAGCGCGAAGATCATCGCAACGAGGGCCCCAATACATCCCCCGCCGCAAACTGCCTGCCACGCCTTGAACCACCCTTTGTGCAGGAACCACAGTGCCATAGTAAGGCCAAGCAGCAGAGCGGTGCCCACCGTGACGATGCCACCTACAAGTGCACCCATAAGTGCTTGCTTGGCACCGGAAGCCAGAACACCGATGGGATACATGAGCGCAACGACGATCAGAGCTGCGTAGAAGCGACGCATGTGTCTCGTGCGGCCTAACTTGTTTGTGTGCGTCAGTGTGACGCATAACACTGCAACCTAACACGACCCATTGGGGACCGGTCGGAGCGCCCACTGCCGCGGAACGGCGCCACGGCATTGGCTGTCCGGCGGGCACTGTACGACCGTACAGCTTCACGACGACGCATAACAAGTTTGGTGCGCGGCGCGTGCCGCGGCGGCCCGGGGGCTGCCTTTGCGCGCCTGTGACTTTGTTGGCAGCCGGTGCGCGTGGCCTCACGCGTACCGCCGCGAGCCGGCCCGCAACTGGCGCCCGTTCCCCCCGCTTATCCCCGCCTTCGCCCCCTCAAGTCGGCCCGAAGATCGCTCCAAGACCCCAAGGAGCGTCCTCATGATCCGTTCACTCTGGATCGCAAAGACCGGCATGGAAGCCCAGCAGACCCAGCTGGACACCATCTCGCACAACCTGGCCAACGTCGGCACCAATGGCTTCAAGCGCGGCCACGTGGTGTTCGAGGACTTGATCTACCAGAACCTGCGCCAGGCCGGCGCGGCGTCGAGCGACCAGACCACGCTGCCCACGGGCCTGCAGGTCGGCCTGGGCGTGCGCCCGGTGGCCACCTCGCGCATCTTCACGCAGGGCAACCTGCAGCAGACGACCAACAACCTGGACCTGGCGATCAAGGGTCAGGGCTTCTTCCAGATCCAGCAGCCCGACGGCACCACGGCCTAAACGCGCGACGGCTCGTTCCAGGTCGACGCCAACGGCCAGCTCGTCACCAACAACGGCTACCTGGTGCAGCCGGGCATCACGATCCCCGCCAACGCGCAGACGGTGACCATCGCCGCCGATGGCACGGTGAGCGTGGCGGTGTCGGGCCAGTCGGCGCCGCAGCAGGTGGGCCAGCTCGCGATCGCCTCGTTCGTGAACCCCGCCGGGCTCGATCCGCGCGGCCAGAACCTGTGGGCCGAGACCGCCGCCTCGGGCGCTCCGCAGGCCGGCGTGCCGGGCAGCAACGGCCTGGGCACGCTGCAGCAGGGCTATGTCGAGACCAGCAACGTCAACGTGGTCGAGGAACTGGTCGCGATGATCCAGACCCAGCGCGCCTACGAACTCAACTCGAAGGCGATCCAGACCTCCGACCAGATGCTGCAGCGCCTGGGTCAGCTGTGATGCGACTCTTCGTCGTCCTCGTGGTGCTGGCTTCGCTCGCCGGCTGCAGCACGATCAACGACTACCGCGTGCCGCCGGTCGACGTGGGCGCGCTGCCGCCCGTCACCGCACCGGCCGCGCCGCCCGTGGCGCAAGCCAACGGCGCCATCTACCAGGCCGCCGTGTACCGGCCGCTGTTCGAGGACCACCGCGCGCGCCTGCCCGGCGACACGCTCACGGTGCAGATCGTCGAGAAGGTCAGCGCGACGCAGAAGTCCACCTCCACGGTGGACCGCAACGGTTCGATCTCGGGCGCGGTGACCGCGCTGCCGGGCATCAGCAACAACGCGCTGCGCCGCGCCAGCGTCGGTGGCAGTTCGGCCAACGCCTTCGACGGCAAGGGCACCACCGAGAGCAGCAACGACTTCAGCGGCACGATCACCGTGCTGGTCACCGGCGTGCTGCCCAACGGCCACCTGCTGGTGCAGGGCGAGAAGCAGATCGGCGTCAACGCCAATGTCGACGTGCTGCGCTTCTCGGGCCAGGTAGACCCGCGCGCGATCCAGGGCGGCAACAGCGTGCCCAGCACGCAGATCGCCAACGTGCGCGTCGAGCAGCGCAGCCGCGGCCAGCAGGCCGACGCCCAGGTGATGGGCCTGCTGTCGCGCTTCTTCCTGTCGGTGATGCCAATTTGACGACGACCATGCAAGACGACCGCTCGATCGACCGCTTCGTGCGCGCCGCCATCGCCTTCACCGCGCTGGCCGCCAGCGCGGTGAAGGCGATGGCGGCCAGCGCCGCCTTGTGGTGGCCCGCCTCGGCCCAGGCCGCCACGCGCATCAAGGAAGTGGCGTCGGTGCAGGGCGTGCGCAGCAACCAGCTCGTCGGCTACGGCCTCGTGGTCGGCCTCGACGGCACCGGCGACCAGAGCCAGGGCGCGCCGTTCACCGCGCAGAGCCTGGCCGCGATGCTGTCGCAGATGGGCGTCACGGTGCCGCCGGGCGTGCAGCTGCAGGCCAAGAACGTGGCCGCGGTGATGGTCACCGCCACGCTGCCGCCGTTCGCGCAGCCGGGGCAGGTGATCGACGTCAACGTGTCGTCGATGGGCAATGCCAAGAGCCTGCGCGGCGGCCTGCTGGTGGCCACGCCGCTCAAGGGCGCCGACGGCGCCGTGTACGCGATGGCGCAGGGCAACCTGCTGGTGGGTGGCGCGGGCGCGTCGGCGGGCGGCTCCAAGGTGCAGATCAACCACCTGTCGGCCGGGCGCATCCCGCAGGGTGCGACGGTCGAGCGCAGCGTGCCCACGCCGCTGGCGCAGGGCGAGTTCCTGCAGCTCGACCTCACGAGCGCCGACTTCGCGACCGCGCGCGACGTCGCGCTGGCGATCAACAAGGCCAAGGGCGAGGGCACGGCCTTCGCGCTGGACGGCCGCGTGGTGCGCGTGCGCGCGCCGCAGGACATGAATGCCCGCGTCGCCTTCCTGGCCGACGTGGAGAACCTCTCGCTCGAGCTGGCCAAGCCCGCCGCGCGCATCGTGCTCAACGCGCGCACCGGCTCGGTGGTGATGAACGAGGCCGTCACGCTCGCGCCCTGCGCGGTGGCGCATGGCAGCCTGTCGGTCACGATCAGCAGCACGCCGGTGATCAGCCAGCCCAACCCGCTCGGCCGCGGCAACACGGTGCAGGCCGAGAAGGCCGACATCACGATCGCCCAGCAGGGCGGCTCGCTGGTGCAGATGCCGGCCGGCGCCAAGCTGGCCGACGTGGTGAAGGCGCTCAACGCGCTCGGCGCCACGCCGCAGGACCTGCTGGCGATCCTGCAGGCGATGAAGAGCGCCGGCGCGCTCAACGCCGAGCTCGAGGTGATCTGACCATGAGTGTGAGCATGCGCACCGACCCGCTGGCGCAGCTGCGCAGCGCAGCCGCCAAGGACCCGAAGGCCGCGGTGAAGGAAGCCGCGAAGCAGTTCGAGTCGCTCTTCATGCAGGAGCTGATGAAGTCGATGCGCCAGGCCACGATGAGTTCGGGCCTGCTCGACAACGAGGGCACGCAGCTCGGCACCGAGATGCTCGACACCGAGTTCGCCGGCAAGATGACCGGCATGAAGGGCGGGCTGGCCGACGCGATCGCGCGCCAGCTCGAGCGCCAGATGGGCATCGCGGCCGAGGCCGCGACCGCCAAGCCGACCGTCAACCGTGTGTCCCAGACCACGCCGCTGCGCTCGCCCGCGAGCGCGAGCGAGTTCGTCGCCCGCCACACCGAGGCGGCGCGCAACGTCGAGGCGCGCACCGGCATCCCCGCCACCTTCATGGTGGCGCAGGCCGCGCATGAAACGGGCTGGGGCCGCAAGGACATCCGCATGCCCGACGGCTCGACGAGCTTCAACCTGTTCGGCATCAAGGCCACCGGCGACTGGAAAGGCCCGGTGGCGCGCGTCACCACCACCGAGTACGTGAACGGCCAGCCCCGCAAGACGGTGCAGGCCTTTCGCGCCTACTCGAGCCACGAGGAGTCGTTCGCCGACTACGCGAAGCTGATGACCACCAGCCCGCGCTACCGCGACGTGGTGGCCAAGGCCGACGACGCCAAGCAATTCGCGCAGGGCCTGCAGCGCGCCGGCTACGCCACCGACCCGGCCTACGCCGACAAGCTCGGACGCGTCATCAACACCACGCTTCGCTTGCAGAGGTCATTGGCATGAGTGCAGGAAGCTTGCTTTCGATCGGCACGCGGGCGATGTTCGCCAACTACGCGGCGCTGCAGACCACCGGCCACAACATCGCCAACGCCAACGTCGAGGGCTATTCGCGCCAGCGCGTCGAGCTGCAGACCTCGCAGGGGCAGTTCACCGGCGCGGGCTTCTTCGGCAAGGGCGTCGACGTGGCCACGGTCACGCGCATGCACAACGAGTTCCTGACGCGCGAGGCGGCTTCGGCGTCCTCGGTCGCTGCGGCCGACGCCACGCGCGCCGAGCAGCTGGCGCGCCTGGAGAACGTGTTCCCGCCGGGCGAGGCGGGCCTCGGCTACGCGACGAGCGAGCTGCTCAATGCGATGGTCGACCTGGCCAACCAGCCGGCCGACACGTCGGCCCGCGAGGTGGTGCTGGCGCGCGCGCAGGACATGGCCACACGCTACGCCAGCGCGGGCGCGCAGCTCGACACGCTGCAGGCCGGCGTGGTGCAGGACCTGACGCTGGACGTGGCCAAGGTCAACGAGCTGACGCAGCGCATCGCTCAAGTCAACGACCAGATCGCTCAGGTGGCCGGTTACGGCCAGCCGCCGAACGACCTGCTCGACCAGCGCGACCAGCTGATCAAGGAACTGAGTGGCCTGGTCCAGGTGACCACGCTGCCGGCCGACGACGGCACGGTGGGCGTGTTCCTGGCCGGTGGCCAGCGCCTGGTGCTCGGCACCCAGGTGACCCAGCTCGCGGTGGTGTCCGACGAGTTCGACATCTCGCGCCTGTCGCTGGCCGTCGTCGAGCAGGGCCAGGCGCGCGCGCTGCCGCCGTCGCTGGTGGCCGGCGGCTCGATCGGCGGCTTGCTGCGCTTCCAGAACGAGGACCTGGTGGCCGCGCGCAACGCACTCGGCCGCCTGGCCGCGGCGGTGGCCACGAGCCTGAACGAGCAGCAGGCGCTGGGCCTGGACCTGCGCACGCCGCCGGGCAGCGGCGCGCCCATCTTCTCGTTCGGGGCGCCGCAGGCGCTGCCCGCCGCGGGCAATGCACGCGACGCCTCGGGCAACTTCATCTCGTCGGTGACGCTGGCGATCGCCGACGCCTCGGCGCTGATGGCCAGCGAGTACGAGCTCGCGCCCGACAGCACCACGCCCGGCCAGTACCTGCTGACGCGCCGCTCCGACGGTTTGGTGCGCAGCATCGCCAGCGGCGACACGGTCGACGGCCTGACCATCACGGTCGGCCCGCCGGCGCCCGCCGCCGGCGAGCGCTTCCTGCTGCAACCGGTGTCGCGTGCGGCGGTCGACATGCGGCGCGTGCTCGACGACGCGCGCGGCATCGCCTCGGCCTCGCCGCTGCAGGCCTCGACCGGCCTCACGAACACCGGCACCGCGGCGATCGGCTCGCTGACCATCGTCGACCCCGCGGTCGATCCCGACCAGACCGCCACGATCACCTTCACCTCGGGCAGCGGCGACTACGCCTGGGAACTTCGCGACCGCGTCAGCAATGCCCTGCTCTCCAGCGGCACGGGCACCTGGCAGGCCGGCCAGCCGATCGCGCTGAACGGTTTCGAACTCCAGCTGAGCGGGGTGCCGGCCAGCGGCGACACGGTCAGCGTCACGCGCACCGCCTTTCCGGCGCAGAACAACGGCAACGCGCTGGCGATGGCCGCGCTGCGCGACGAAGCCATGGTCGGCGGGCAGACCATCACCGATGCCTACGCGAGCGTGATGGCCGGCGTGGGCATCAAGGTCCAGACCGCCCGCACCGCGGCCGACATCTCGGCCGTCGCGGCCGACGCGGCGCAGGCCCAGGTCGACTCCGCATCCGGTGTCAACCTCGACGAGGAGGCCGCGCGCCTGCTGCAGTTCCAGCAGAGCTACCAGGCCGCCGCCAAGATCCTGCAGGTCGCGCAGAGCGTGTTCGACACCCTGCTCGAGACGGCCGGCCGCTGAACATGACGACCACCCCCGGTGCGGCTTCGCCGCTCCCCCTCAAGGGGGCACGCCAGCGGGCCGGCGGAGCCGGACCCGCGGCGTCCGCTGGATTTGGCATGCGCCGTGAGCGCCGGCAGCACTGAGGATCACTGACATGCGTATCTCCACCCGCCAATCCTTCGACGCCGGCATCGAGCGCCTGCAGCTGCGCCAGCGCGAGCTGGCCGAAGGGCAGCAGAAGCTCACCAGCGGCAAGCGTGTCGAACGCGCGAGCGACGACCCCGCCGCCGCGGCCCGCGCCGAACGCGCCCTCGCGGCCATCGGCCGCCAGGAAGCGAACTGGCGCGCGCTCGATGCCAGCCGCAACATGCTGACCCTGACCGAGGGCGCGCTGGGCGACGCCAACGAGCTGATGCAGCAGGTGCGCGAAACGCTGGTCGGTGCCGGCAACGCGACCTACAGCGACGCCGAGCGTGCCGGCCTGGCCGAGCAGCTGCGTTCGCTGCGCGACCAGCTGCTGCTGACCGCCAACCGCGCCGACGGCAGCGGGGGCTACCTGTTCGCCGGCCAGGGCGCGGCCGAGCCGCCCTTTGTCGACGCTGCCGGCGGCGTGATCTTTCGCGGCACGCCCGGCGAGCTGCAGGCGCCGCTGGACGAGGCGATGCCGCTGTCCACCGACGGCCAGGCCGCCTGGCTGGCCGCACCCAGCGGCAATGGCCTGTTCGAGACCCGCGTGCTCACGGCCGTGCCGGGCCAGGCGCAGTCGTGGATCGACGCCGGCCGCGTGACCGACCCGCAGGCCTTCTTCGCGGCGACTTCACCGCCGGTGGTGGCCGACCCCGACAACCTGGACTACCGCATCGACTTCGCGGTCGGCGCCGGCGGCACCACCTACACGGTGACCAAGGATGGCGCGGCCACCGCGCTGACCAACGTGCCGTATGTCAGCGGGCAGTCGATCGAGATCGACGGCATGGCCTTCGCCGTCAGCGGCGCGCCGCAGGCGGGCGAAGCCTACGAGCTGCGCGTGTCGCAGCCGACCCAGTCGGTGTTCGACACGCTCGACCGGGTGATCACCGAGCTGTCCACCCCGCTGCGCAGCGGCGCCGCGGTGGCGCAGGGCGTGCAGCGCGCGCTGTCCGAGATCGACGGCTCGATGGCCTCGCTGCAGTCCCTGCGGTCGCGTGTCGGCGAGGCGATGAACCGCGCCGACATGATCGAGGGCCGCATCGACAGCCAAAAGGTGGCCGCGCAGACGCAAAAGTCACAGGCCGAGGACTTGGACATGGTCGAGGCCATCTCCTCGTTCCAGAATCAGCAGACCGGCTACGAAGCCGCGCTGAAGGCGTACGCTTCGGTGCAGCGCCTGTCCCTGTTCGACTACGTCCGTTCCTGAACTCCGCCCCCTGATGCAAGACCACCCGATCCTGGCTCAGGTCGTGCTCGGCTACTCGCCGATGATCGACCGCGAGCGCTCCGTCATGGCCACGCGCCTGACCGTGTTCCCGGCCCGGCCCGACGCCCCGCTCGATGCGGGCGCCTTGCTGGCCGCGGTGGCCGAGGTCTGGCCCGACGGCGCGGGCAAGGTGTCGCTGAACATCGTCAGCGAATCCCTGCTGCACGGCCTGATGCTGGCCAAGCCGAGCGCCAACCTGATGGTCGAGGTGCCGGCCTTCATGGCGGCCGACCTGGCGCACAGCGAGGCGATCACCAGCCTGTTCGCGCGCGGCAACACCCTGATGCTCAAGGGCCGCCCGCGCAGCGAGCTGCCGCGCGAGGTGCTGCCCTGCTTCAAGCACTCGATCATCGACCTGGACGACGAGCGCCGCACCGATTCGCCGCCGCCGCCCGGCGTGACGCGCCAGATCACCCATGTGCAGGCCGGCGTGCGCACCCTGGCCGACCTGGAGTCGAGCTTCCAGCGCGGCGCGGTCGCCGTGCTCGGCTGGCCGATCGAGGACGCGGTCAAGTCGCGGCCCGGGCAGCGGCAACCCGAGTTCACCGCCATCGTCGAGCTGATGCGGCGCATCGACAACGAGGAGTCGATCGACCGTCTCGAGGACGTGCTCAAGCTCGACCCGACGCTGGCCTTCAAGCTGCTGCGCTACATCAACTCGGCCGCGTTCGGCCTGCGTGTCGAGGTGGGTTCGTTCCGGCATGCGCTGATGCTGCTGGGCCACCAGCGCCTGAAGCGCTGGCTCGCGCTGCTGCTGGCTTCGGCCAGCAAGGAACGCGACATGAAGCCGGTGATGTTCTCGGCGCTGCGCCGTGGGCTGCTGATGGAGCAGCTGGCGCGCGCCAGTGTCGGCGGCGGCGACGAGCAGATGCGCAACGAAGCCTTCATCTGCGGCGTGTTCTCGCTGCTCGACCGCATGATGGCTCAGCCGTTCGAGGAACTGCTGAAGTCGGTTCCGGTGCCCGACGCGGTGCGCCAGGCGCTGGTCGAGAGCGCGGGGCCGTACCAGCCCTTCCTCGAGGTGGTGCGCGCGGTCGAGAACGAGTCGATCTTCGACATCCGCGACAGCGCCGAGCGGCTGCTGCTGGGCGAGGGCGAGATCAACCGCGCGGTGCTGGCGGCCCTGGCCACCGCGGCGCAACTGCAGTAGACGCAGTCGCCGCAGGCGGCCCGCCTGTGGCCTTTGACACGTCCCCCAAGTCCGACGGCCGTGCCGAATGCCCTGCGGGCACGGAAAACCGGCCTCGAACAGGTAAAGTGGGACCGCTTTCGAGCGCCCGATGCAGCCTGCCTCCGAATCCCCTGACCGTCGCGCCACCGGCCCGGTGCCGCGCGCCTGGGAACAGGTGCTCGACCGCGAGGCGCTGGGCCGCCTGCGCGAGCTGGACCCGAGCGGGCAGGGCGGCCTGGTCGACCGCGTGCTCGCCACCTATGCCCAGTCGCTGGCCAAGTTGATGGCCCAGCTGGGCGCCGCGCGCGCCGCGGCCGATCTCCAGGGCCTGCGCCATGTGGCGCACACCCTGAAGTCGTCGTCGGCCAGCGTCGGCGCGCTCCAGTTGTCGGCCCTTTGTGCCGATATCGAACGCATGGTGCGCGAGAACCAGACCGATGGCCTGGAAGCCCGGCTGGATGCCATGGCCGACGAAGGAGGCCGTGTCCTCGCCGCCCTGAGCCCGAATCCTTCGACCGCCCCATGAGCCCGCCCACGACCACCTTCGACGACCCGCACGCCGACGAACGGCCGCGCGTGCTGCTGGTCGACGACGACGAGGTCAACCTGATGCTGACCTCGGTGGCGCTGCGCGAGCGCGGCTTCGAGGTCATCGAAGTCAGCAGCGGCGCAGCGGCGCTGCAGCGCCTGGACGAGCTGTCGCCCGACATGGTGGTGCTCGACGCGCTGATGCCCGAGATGGACGGCTTCGCCACCTGCCAGGCGCTGCGCGCGCGGCCGGGCTACGGCCAGCTGCCGGTGCTGATGCTGACGGGCCTGGACGACGACGCCTCGATCGAGCGCGCCTACCGCGCCGGCGCCACCGACTTCTTCGTCAAGAGCAACCAGTGGAGCCTGCTGGGCGGGCGCCTGCGCTACATGCTGCGCGCCTCGCGCACCCGCATCGAGCTCGAGCGCAGCAAGTTCAAGCTCGCGCGCGCGCAGGACCTGGCGCGCATGGGCAGCTTCGACTGGCGCCGCGGCGAGCCCGGCGAGAAGGGCATGGGCCACCTGTGGCTGTCGCCCGAGGCGCTGCGCGTGCTCGGCCGCAACGCCGGCGACCGCGTCGACCTGCGCGCGCTGCTGCGCATGGTGGGCCCGGCGCAGCGGCGCGGCCTGATCCGCATGCTCACCGAGGTGGTGGGGCACAACGCGGTGCTGGCCACCGACGTGGCCGTCACCCTGTTCGACGGGCGCGCGCGCATCATCCACGTCGAGGCCGAGGCCGAGTTCGAGCATGGCCATGGCGTGGGCTACACCGGCGTGTTCCAGGACGTCACGGACCGCCGCAACGCCGAGGACCGCATCCGCCACCTCGCCAACTTCGACGCGCTGACCGGCCTGCCCAACCGGCGCCAGCTGATCTGGCGCACCGAGCGCGCGCTCGAGCAGGCCCGGCGCCTGAACCACAACGCGGCGCTGCTGCTGATCGACCTCGATCGCTTCAAGAACGTCAACGACACGCTCGGCCACGCCGCCGGCGACGAGCTGTTGATGGAAGTGGCGCGTCGCCTGCGCAGCTGCGTGCGCCACAGCGAGCAGGTGATGGAAGGCGCGCTCGAGGCTGCGGGCGCGCGCTCGCACCGCACGCTCGAGGCGGTCGGGCGCCTGGGCGGCGACGAGTTCGTGGCGCTGCTGCCCGAGGTCGGCGACGAGGCCGACGCGCAGCGCGTCGCGCAGCGCATCCTCGACGCGCTGCGCGACCCGATCTTCGTCGCCGGGCAGGAGTGCTTCTGCACCGCCAGCGTCGGCATCGCGATGTTCCCGCGCGACGGCCTGAACCTGGTCGACCTGATGCGCAACTCCGACGTGGCGATGTACGCCGCCAAGTCGGCCGGCCGCAACGCCGCCACCGCCTACAGCCCGCACCTGGGCGGGCGCGGGCGCGACCGCATCGAGCTCGAGAGCCACCTGCACAAGGCGATCGAGCGCAACGAGCTGGTGCTGTACTACCAGCCCAAGGTCGACGTGCGCGCGGCCAAGATGGTGGGCGCCGAGGCGCTTATGCGCTGGAACCGCAACGGCGTGCTGGTGCCGCCGGCCGACTTCATCCCGCTGGCCGAGGAAACCGGCCTCATCGTGCCGCTGTCGGAGTGGGCGGTGAAGGAGGCGGCGCGCCAGGCCCGCATCTGGCAGCAGAACTTCGGCTTCGCCGACTCGATCGCGGTCAACCTGCCGAGCCGCCTGTTCGAGCGTTCCGACCTGGTCGAGAACATCCACCAGTCGGTCTCGGCCTACGGCGTGCCGCACAAGGCGATCCAGCTCGAGATCACCGAGAACAACCTGATGAAGGACCTGCACAACGTGTCGTTGTCGCTTCATCGCCTGAACGAGATCGGGGTCGAGATCTCGATCGACGACTTCGGCACCGGCTACTCGTCGCTGGCCTACCTCACCACGCTGCCGATCTCCGAGCTGAAGATCGACCGCAGCTTCGTGCGCGACCTGGGCATCACGCCGCAGAGCTCGGCGGTGGTCTCGGCCATCATCGCGCTCGCTCGCTCGCTCGGCCTGCGTGTCATTGCCGAGGGCGTCGAGAACCTGCGTCAGATGGAAGTGCTGCACCGCCTGGGCTGCGGCGTGATGCAGGGCTTCCTGTTCTCCAAGCCGCTGCCGCCCGACGACCTCGAGACCTGGCTGCGCCAGACCGTGCTGCCGCGCAAGGCGCCGTGGATCGGCGCCGTGTCCGACGCGGACGCTGCGGCCGCGCGCGTCGTCGGCCGCATCTAGGGGCCCACAACGTGGAGCCCAAGGTGGGTGCCGCACCGGCGGCGGGGGCCACGGCCCGGATCGCCAAGGCCACGCTGCTGCGCCTGGCGCAGTCGCGCCTGGAGCCGACGCCCGAGAACTACGCCAAGGCCTGGGTCGAGTCGGGCGGCGCTGCCGGGCGCGGCGGCGAGGCCGACGGCCAGGCCTGGACCGTGCTGGTCGACCAGCTGGTGCGCGGCCTCGAGCGGCGCGACCGCGCGTGGACCTCGGCGCGCAAGAAGGAAAGCGTGCAACGCGTGCTCGACGGCAGCCGCAACCACCCGCAGCGCCTGCGCGAGCGCCTGTCGCAGCTCGTCGCGAGCTGGCAGCACGATGAGGCCGATGTGCCGGTCGAGACGCAGCCGGCCGAGCTTGGCCCCACGACGGTGTCGACGGTGTCGCCGTCGATGCTCGCCGCGCTCGCCCCGCTGGCCACACCGGACGCCGGCGCCTGGCCCGCGCTCGCGAGCGAGCTCGGCCGCACCGTGCGTGCCGGCCTGCCCGACGACGAGGCCGACGCGCTCGCGCTGTCGCACGCGCTCGACGCCCACGCCCGACAGTGGGAAGGCCAGGGCAGCGACGGCGCGTTGCTGCAGGCCGTCGAGGCCACCTGCGTCGAGGCGCGGCGCCTGTTCACGCAGCGCCAGCATCTGATCGGCGAGCTCGGGCGCCTGGTGCGCTCGCTGACCGAAGGCCTGACCGAACTGGCCGAGGACGACAGCTGGGCGCGCGGCCAGGCCGACGCGATGCGTGCGCGCCTGGACGAAGGCGTGCTGTCGGTGCGCGGCGTGCGCTCGGCGGGCGACCTGCTGACCCAGACGCGTCTGCAGCAGCAGCGCCTGAAGGCCGAGCGCGACCGCGCACGCGCCGCGCTCAAGGCGCTGGTCGACAGCCTGGCCGCCGAGCTCGAGGCCCTGGGCGGCCAGACCGGGCGTTTCGGCGACGAACTGACACGCTGCACCTCGGACCTCGAACACGCCGACTCGCGCGAGCAGCTGTCGGCCGTGGTGCACCAGATGCTGCGCGCGAGCCGCCAGGTGCAGAGCGAAGTGGCCGAGGCGAGCGCGCGCCTGGCCTCGGGGCGGGCCCAGGCCGAGTCGCTGAACGCGCGCGTGCGCGAACTCGAAGGCGAGCTCAAGCGCCTGTCCGACGAGGTGTCCACCGACGCGCTGACGCAGGT
>DATLIE010000112.1:0-9672 GCA_035539635.1 Burkholderiaceae bacterium | reverse complement strand
GCGTCGGACGTGGCGCCTTGGGGTGGGTGGGCTGCGGCATCGGATCACCCGAAAACCCCGTGCAGGTACCACCGCGGCACGTCATCGCCGCGGCGCTCGCGGAACACCCACAGGCAGCGCCGGTCGCGCGCCTCGGCCACGAGATAGTCGCGGCTGACGAGCGCGCCGTCGAACCAGCCGGCCTCGATGCGCTCGGGGCGGCCCCGCAGCGCGAGCGGCGCACCGCGGTACAGCGGCTGGCCGCTCGCCCTGTCTTCGGCCAGGGCTTGCGGCGCAGGCAGCAGCCAGGCCGGTCGCGCGGCGTTCACCGGCGCCACGTCGCTGGCCGGCGCGGCGTCGCGCACCGGTTGCCAGGCCATGGCCCGCTCGGGCCGGTGGTCGGCCACGAGCGCCGGACGGCACACGCGCTCGGCTCCGAGCCGCGCGGCCAGGCGATCGAACAGCGCGCGCGCGTCCTCGCCCGCTCCGCCCCGCTCGCGCCACAGCGTGGTGTCGCGACCGGCGTGGCGCACGGCGTGGTCCAGCCGCAGCACGAGCGCGTACACCGGCGCCGGCAGCGCCGTGCGTTGCAGGCGTTCACGCAACAGCAGCAGGACCTGCGCGGCGTCGCGCGTGGGGTCGGCGAGCGCGAGCGTGAGCGCGGTGTCGGGCAGCGCGTGGCGCACGCTGGTTTCGTGGCGCAGCACGAGCGTGAGCTGCGTGGCCGCGAGCCATTGCTGCGCCAGCCAGCCCGCCAGCGGCTGCACCAGGCGCTGCGCGGCGAAGACGAGCATGGCCGCGTCGTCGGCGCGCTGCAGCAACTCCAACCCCTGCTCGAAGCGGCGCGGCAGCTCGAACCAGGGCTGCGGGTCGGGTGCGTCGCCGTGGGCGCGCGCGATCACGTCGAGCAGCGGCGCCATGCCGCGCCGCTGGGCGCCGGTGCGCGGCAGCATGCGCACGTCGCCGAGCGTGCGACAGCCGATGCCGTGCAGCAGCGCGCGCTGACGTTCGTCGATGCCCCAGGCCGCCAGCGCATCCGCCAGCGGCAGGGCGTCGAGCCGCTGCGCGGTGGGCAGGCGTTGCAGCGCGGGCGAGCGCGGCTCCGCGCGCGCCAGCACCGACGCCGCCGTGGCAGTGGGTGCCGCGGCCATGCGCAACGTCTGCACGCCGCCGGCCTGCGCGGCATCGCGCACCGCGCGCCACAGTGCCCGCGCGCCGCCGAACAGGCGCAGCGACGCGGCCACTTCGAGCAGCACGCCGTCGCGCTGCAGCACGATCGACGGCGTGAAGCGCGCCAGCGCCAGCGCCAGGCGCTCGACCAGCGCCGCCTCGCGCAACGGGTCGCGCGCAAAGACCTGCAGGCCGGCCGCGAGCGACGCGGCGGTGGCGGCGCTCATGCCCGGCTCGATGCCGGCGGCAAGGGCCAGCGCATCGGCCTGCACGACGCAGCGCGCGTCGACCACGCAGCCCGGCCGTGCGTCGGCGCGGTCCGCGGCGGCGCTGCGCCAGGCCTCAAGCGGCAAGGTCGGCAAGTGCAGGGCGAACCACAGCATCGGAGAGGCCCGCGGTCGAAGTCGACAGCCGGCGGGCGCGGCGCGCCGCCAGCGGCAGGCCCGGCAGCGTGAGCACGAGCGGCGCGGCCATCGGCGGGCCGCGCCGCTTGAACACCTCGATCGCCAGCCGCGAAGGCCCGATGGGCTCGAGCGCCAGACGCAGCGGTGCGGGCGACGACTGCGCGCGCTGCGCTGCCGGCCGCAGCGCGAACAGCGGCGTGCCGCCCTCGATGGCCGCGAGGTGCAGGCGGCGCAGCGTGGCCGGCAGCAAGGGGGTCTCGCCCTGCCACCACACCACCGCGGCGAGCGTGCCCGAGCGCAGCGCCTGCTCGGCGGCCCAGGCGGCATCGGCCGGCGTGGCCGGCGTGGCCACGGTCAGGCGGTCCACCGCCAAGCCGAGCGCCGCCAGCGCCGGCGCATAGGGCTGCAACGGTGGCGCCACCCACAGCTGGGCGGAAGCAGCCAGTGCCGGGGCCAGCAGGCGCAATTCGCCACAGCCGGGCGCGGGCAGCAGCAGCTCGGTCAGCCCGGCCGCGGGCCAGCCACCGCCGGGCAGTTCGGCGTCGAGTGCGGCATGGCCGGTGGGTCGCGCCTCGCCCGCACCGGCCGAGGGCGCGAGCCGGTCGGCGGTCCAGACCGGCGACGACGGATCGTCCGGGAAGGCGAGGGCAACGCTGCGCATGGCAGACGGGCGGTGGAAGGCGGGTGGTTCAGGGCACTGCGAAGGCTGTACGTTTATACAGTACTTCGGGGGCTTTGCGCCACCCCGGAGTCACCGCCGCAGGCCGCCCGTGGCGGCGCTTCTAGCGCGGTGCGTGCGGATGGGCCTGCAGCTTGGACAGGTCGAAGCCCAGGGCCTGCAGCCGGCTCCGGACCAACGCCTCGTCAGCCGCAGTGAGCGCCGGCTGTCTCGACAACACCCACAGATACTCGCGCGAGGCTTCACTGACGATCGCGTAGCGACCGTCGGGCGCCAAGTCCACCACCCAGTACGCGCCCCAGCCGATACCCGTCCAGCGCAACCAAGTCGGCAGGAAACTCACTTCGAGCCGCGCCGGCTTGAGCTGTCCACCCTCGACGCGCGCCACCCCGCGGGGCGGGCGGGCGATGCCGCGTACGCTGTCGAAGCTGCCGTCGGCGCGCCGGCAGCGGTTGAGCACCTCGACCGTGCCGTCGCCGAGGTCGCGGTAGGTGGCCGCGGTGTCGGCCACGCATTGCCGCTGGAAGAAGTTCGGAAACCAGAGCACCTGGTACCAGGTGCCCATGTAGGGCGCGACGTCGAGCGCCGGCAGGGGCTGCAGCGCGGCGGGCTCGGCGCGCACGGCGCCCACGGCCATGGCGAGCAGGAGCGCAGCGATCCGCCAGGCGCGCTTCATCGCGGGCGCATCCAGACCAGGCACCGCTCGGCATCGAGGCCGGGCACCACCAGTGGTTCCACGTGGAACGCGTCCACGTCGGCGTGCAAGGCGGCGATCTCGTCGGACGGCGGCTTGCCCTTCATGGCCATCCAGACCCCGCCCGACGCCAGCAACGGCCGGGTGAGGCGGACGAAGTCCGGCAGCGACGCGAAGGCGCGCGCGGTGATCACGTCGAACGGCGCGGCCTGCAGCGCCTCGACCCGGGCATGCTCGGCGTGCAGGTTGGGCAGGCCCAGCTCAGCGGCGACCTGGCGCACGAAGGCCGCCTTCTTTCCGACCGTGTCGACGCAAGTGACATCCCAGCCAGGTTCGACCGCTGCCAGCGCCACCCCGGGCAACCCGCCGCCGCTTCCGACATCCAGCAGCCGCAGCGGCCGTCCGCCGGCGTGGCGGCGCAGCGGCGCGACGACGGCCAGGCAGTCGGCCAAGTGCTGCGTGCGCACCTGCGCCGGATCGCGCAGCGCCGTCAGGTTGTAGGTGCCGTTCCACTTGACCAGCAGGTCGCGGAAGGCGACGAGGCGCCCGGCCGCCGCCGGCGCGAGGCTCCAGCCGAGCGCGGCCGCGTCGGCCTGCAGGGCCGCAACGAGGTCATCGCTCAGGGATACGGTCAAGCGGCCTCGTCAGCAACCGGCCGGTCGGTCGCGAAGCCCTTGAAGCGGCCCTTCTTCAGGTGCACCAGCAGCAGCGAGATCGCTGCCGGCGTGACGCCCGAGATGCGTGACGCCTGACCGAGCGTGGCCGGGCGGTGGCGGCTGAGCTTCTGGCGCACCTCGTGGCTGAGCGCGGTGACCTGCGCGTAGTCCAGGCTGTCCGGCAGGACAAGATGCTCGTAGGCCGCGGCGCGCTCGACTTCGTCGATCTGCTTGTCGATGTAGCCGGCGTATTTGGTGGCGATCTCGACCTGCTCGATCACCGCCGAGGCCAGCGGCGCGCCCAGCTCGGCGACCAGCGTTTCACGTGAAACCCCGACGTCCGGCCGGGCGATCCGCGCCACCTCGGCCACCGTGTCGAAGCCGACGCCCGGGCGGCGTAGCAGGTCGATCAGCGTGTGCTCGTGCTCGAGCGCCTTGCCGACCAGCCGTTCAGCGTCGGCCGCCGGCAGCAACCCGGGGTGAACCCAGGTCGACTTCAGGCGCGCGGTTTCACGTGAAACCGCGTCGCGCTTGCGGTTGAACGCGTCCCAGCGGACGTCGTCGACCAAGCCCAGTCGGCGCCCGGTTTCGGTCAGACGCGCATCGGCGTTGTCCTCGCGCAGCTGCAGCCGGTACTCGGCGCGGCTCGTGAACATGCGATAGGGCTCGGACACGCCCTGCGTGACGAGATCGTCGACCAGCACACCGAGGTAGGCCTGGTCGCGGCGCGGCGTCCAGGGCGCCTCGCCCTGGACCTGCAGTGCCGCATTGACGCCGGCGTACAGCCCTTGCGCCGCGGCCTCCTCATAGCCGGTGGTGCCGTTGATCTGGCCGGCGAAGAACAGGCCGCGGATCGCGCGCGTCTCGAAGCTCGGTCGCAGATCGCGCGGGTCGAAGTAGTCGTACTCGATCGCGTAGCCCGGGCGCAGGATGTGCGCCTGCTCGAGCCCGGGCATCGACTGCACGGCCGCGACCTGGATGTCGAACGGCAGCGACGTCGAGATGCCGTTCGGATAGAACTCGTGCGTCGTCAGGCCCTCGGGCTCCAGGAAGATCTGGTGGCTCGTCTTGTCGGCGAAGCGGTTGATCTTGTCCTCGATGCTCGGGCAGTAGCGCGGGCCGACCCCCTCGATCACGCCGGTGAACATCGGGCTGCGGTCGAAGCCCGAACGGATGATCTCGTGCGTGCGCTCGCTGGTGTGCGTGATCCAGCAGGGCACCTGCCGCGGGTGCATCGCTGTCTCGCCCATGAAGCTGAACACCGGCACCGGGTGCAGGTCGCCGGGTTGCTCGGTGAGTTTGGAGAAGTCGATCGTGCGGCCATCGATGCGCGGCGGGGTGCCGGTTTTCAGCCGCCCCTGCGGTAGCTTCAGCTCCTTGAGCCGCGCCGACAGGCTGACGGCCGGCGGGTCGCCCGCGCGGCCCGCACTGTAGTTCTGCAGACCGACGTGGATGCGGCCGTCGAGGAAGGTGCCCGCCGTCAACACGACTGCCTTGGCGCGAAAGCGTACGCCCACTTGCGTGACGGCGCCGACGACCCGGTCGCCCTCCAGCATCAGGTCGTCGACGGCCTGCTGGAACAGCCACAGGTTCGGCTGGTTCTCGAGCCGGGCACGCACAGCCGCCTTGTAGAGCACGCGGTCGGTCTGTGCGCGGGTCGCCCGCACGGCCGGCCCCTTGCTCGAGTTGAGGATGCGGAACTGGATCCCCGCTTCGTCGGTGGCCAGCGCCATCGCGCCGCCCAGCGCGTCGACTTCCTTGACCAGGTGCCCCTTGCCGATGCCGCCGATCGACGGGTTGCAACTCATCTGCCCCAGCGTCTCGATGTTGTGCGTGAGCAGCAGGGTGGCGCAGCCCATGCGCGCCGCCGCCAGCGCGGCCTCGGTGCCCGCGTGGCCGCCACCGACGACGATGACATCGAACTCCTTGGGGTGCAGCACGGAAAGAGGCCTCGGTTGCAGGGGCAGGGCAGGACCACCGCCCGTCAGGGCCCCTGGGGGCGCGGCGTCAGGCGATGGATTGCTGCAATTTTAAGCGGGCACCCTGCAGCGCCGCGAGCGCGTCGGGATGGCCCCACCAGCGATCGAAGAAGTAGTGAGCCACGGTGTTGACCAGCGGCTCGACGAGGGTGATGGCGCCAGCGACGGCCACGCTGCCGGTCAGCGCGTAGCTCACCCCGAACGCGACACCCAGGTGGACGACGCCGAATGCGGCGGACTTGGCCATGCGAACCTCCACGTGACTGAATGACAGGCGAAGTAGTTTCCACCAATCGATTCGGATTCTCCAATTGCCTGTCGCCATCGCATCGATCGCTTTCGCGGCGACGCGGGGCACTTGAGGCGGCTCAAGGCGCTACGCCGGCACATGCCCACACTCGTTGCACCGCGTCCTCGGACGCAGCAGGCAAGGATCAGCCATGAAAACCAATGTCGGCGCCATCGACCGCATCGCGCGCATCGCCATCGGCCTCGTTCTGATCGCGCTCGCGATCACCGGCACCATCGGGGTGTGGGGCTGGATCGGCGTCGTGCCGCTGGCCACCGCGGCGCTGGGCAACTGCCCGCTCTACAGCGTGCTCGGCGTGTCGACCTGCCCGGCCAAGCGCGGCTGACGCCTCGCTTCAGCCGCGGCCCGCACCGGGCACCGAGCGCAGGTCCTGCGACACGCGGCCCTCCTGCAGCACGACGACACGCGAGGCGCTGGCGATCGTCTCCGGGCGGTGCGCGACGATCACGCGCGTCAGTGCCAGGCGGCGAATGTTCTGGTTCACGATGCGCTCACGCTCCACATCCAGCGCGCTCGTCGCTTCGTCGAGCAGCAGCACGCGCGGGCGCTTGTAGAGCGCGCGGGCCAACAGCAGCCGCTGTTGCTGGCCACCCGACAGGCTGCTGCCCATCTCGCCGACCAGCGTGTGATACCCCATCGGCAGCGCCTCGATCTCGTCGTGCACCGCCGCCATGCGGGCGCACTCGACCATCCAGTCGAGGTCCGGCACGGCGTCGAAGAAGCAGATGTTGTCGGCCACGGACCCGGTGAGCAGTGCGTCGTCCTGCATCACGGTGCCGACCATCGAGCGCCACTGCGCCAAGCCGAGCTGGGTCAGCGGCAGGCCGCCGACACGCACCTCGCCCGACTGCGGCGCGTGGATGCCCAGGACCAGTTTCAGCAAGGTCGTCTTGCCGCATCCGGACGGGCCGACGATGGCCACCGACTCGCCCGGCTCGATCGCCAGGTTCACGCCGCGCAGCACGTCGGTTTCGTTGTCTGCATAGCGGAAGCTGACGCCGCGCAACTCGATGCTCGCTTCGGGTGCACGCTCGGCCAGGCGCGGCACGCCCATGTCCTCGGGCGCGGCCAGCACGATGTCGGCCAAGCGCTCGCCTTGCAGCCGCAGCATGCGCAACTCGACGCCCTTGTCGATCAACGCGGACACACGCAGCGCGAACTGCTCCTTGAATGCGACGAACGCGAACAGCATGCCCACCGAGAAGCGCTGGTCCATCACCAGCAGCGCGCCGACCCACACCACCGCCACGCGCTCGAGCCCGAACAGCAGCCGGTGCAGGACCGAGAACAGGATCTCCAGCTTGCGCGTCGCCAGGCCCGCATTCATCGCGTCGACCACGCGGTTCATGAAGCGGGCCTGCCGGTCGGCCTGACGGTTGAACAGCTTGATGGCCTGCACAGCGCGCAGCGACTCGAGGAAGTGACTGGCCTGCTGGGCCTCGTGCACCAGCGTTTCCTCGGTCGCCTGGCGCAAGGGCTTGAAGAAGGCCCAGCGCAGCAGCCCGTAGGTGCCCACCGCCCCGAGCGCGATCGCCGTCAGCGTGAGGCTGTAGAAGGCCATCATCGCGAGCGTGGCGACGACCAGCAGGCCGTCGATCAGCGCCTCGACGAAGTGGGTCGACAGCGTCTTCTGGATCTGCTGCACCGATGCGAAACGCGACCACACGTCGCCGGCGTGGCGCTTCTCGAACCACGCCACCGGCAGGCGCATCAGGTGCGCGAACACGTTGCCAAGCCACTGCAGGTTGAGCGTGGCCGACAGGTGCAGCACGGCCCAGGAGCGCAACGCCGCCGCGCCAACCTGCAGCAGCACCAGGAGGCCGAAGCCGACACCGAGCGTCAGCAGCAGGTCGCGGTCGGCACTGACCACCACATCGTCCACCACCCACTGCAGCAGGAAGGGGCTGCCGAGCACGAAGGCCTCGAGCGCGATCGCCAGCAGCAGGATCTGCGCGAGCGACCGCTTGAGCCCGTGCACGGGACCGATCAGGTCCTTCAGGCGCACCGACTGCCGCTCGACCTTGGGTGCGAAGTCGGCGGCCGGCGTGAGTTCGAGCGCCACGCCCGTGAAGTGGCGCGACAGTTCGTCGAGCGACAGGCGCCGGACGCCGCGGGCCGGGTCGTGCAGGGTGACCATGCCGCTGCCGACCTCGGTCAGCACGACAAAGTGATTGAGGTCCCAGTGCAGCACGCACGGCAGCTGCAGTTGCTCGAGCTGCTCGGGCTCGACGCGCAGGGCGCGCGGGTTGAAGCGCAGCTCGCCGGCCATGCGCACCAAGTCCGCCATCGTCGCGCCCTTGAGCGAGAGCGAGAAGCGCTGACGCAGCGTCGGCAGGTCGGTGCGGTGGCCGTGCGCGGCCGCCACCATTGCCAGGCAGGCCAGCGCGCACTCGGCCGCCTCGGTCTGCAACAACAACGGCACGCGCCGCGTCCCGAACGGCGAGAGCTGGAGCGCGTCGACCGACATGGTGTCAGGCCAGCGCCGGGCCGCCCCAAGGGGCCTGAGCTCCCCTCGGGGGACGCGAGCAAAGCGAGCGGGGGGCCGTCATGTCAAACCCGGCCGGCAACGCCGAGCACCGGCGCGAACAGCCATTCGACAAGACGGCGGCGCTCGATCGGCACGTCGGCCTCGAGCTGCATGCCCGGCACCAGCGGGCGCGCCTCCACCCCTGCGGGCACGTCCTGCCGCTCGAGCGACACGGCGATCCGGTACATCGGCTCGCGCGGCACGCCCGCCAGGGCGCTCATCTCGGAGGCCGACAGCGGCGCCAGCGAAACCTGCTCGATCCGGCCGTGCTGCGAGCCGTACTTCTGGTATGGGAAGGCGTCGTAGCGCAACAGCACCGGCTGGTCAGCGCGCAGGAAGCCAACCGCGCTGGACGGCGCGTACAGATGCGCCAGCAGGCGCGCGCCGCTGGGCACGAGGGTGCCCAGCGGCACGGCTGGCGTGACCGTCTGTCCGGGCTGCGCCACCAGCCCGCTGACCACGCCATCCTTCTGGGCCTTGATGACGAGGCTTCGCTTGCCCTCGCTCTCGGCTCCTTGTTGCGCGAGCTCGGCACGCTCGCGTTCGATCTCCCCGAGCTTCTTGGAATTCTCCAGAGGCAGGTCGCGCCGCTGCGCTTCCAGCGCCGCGACCTCCCGTGCGTGGGCGCTGCGCTGGCGCTCCACCGCCTGCAACTGCGCCTGCAGGCCGAGCAGCTCCTCGGCCTTGGCCTGCACCTGCGCCGAGGACACGAAGTTGTCGGCCCGCAGCGACTCGAATCGCGCCCGCGTCTCTTCGGCCAGGCGGACGCGCTTCTCGGCGAGCGCGGTTTCAGCGTCGAGCGCCAGGCGCTCGCGCTGCATGTCGGCCAGCCGGCGCGACAGCGCGGCCGACTGGCTTTCGAACAACGACTGTTGCTGCTCAGCCGCCGCCGCCAGGCTCTTCTCGCGCGTGGCCAAACTGCGTTGCACCGCGGCCTGGGTGTCTCCCGAGGCCGCCGCCCGGTCCAGCGAGAGCACAAACAGCACATCGCCCGCGCGCACGCGGTCGCCGTCGGACACCCGACGCTCGACCAGCACCGCGTCCTGCGGCGCGACCAGCCCGATCAGCCCGTGGTCGGGCACGAGCACCCCGCTCACACGCACCTTGCGCGTGTACTCGCCGAGCGCCAGGAAGGCGCCCAAGACCAGGGCCACGACAACGACCGCGGCCGTCAACCAGGCCAGCGGCAGTGGACGGATCAGCTGGATCTCTCCGACCCACGAGGTGCGCTGGGACTCCAGCACCTCGGGGCGGAAGATGCTTACCACCCCTTG
>DATLIE010000111.1:0-2530 GCA_035539635.1 Burkholderiaceae bacterium | reverse complement strand
AGCCTGCAACCCATTCACTGACTCAAGGAAGCGAGCCTCACATGGCCACTCGACACCTCGGGATCGTCATGCACGGCGTGACCGGCCGCATGGGCATGAACCAGCACCTGATCCGCTCGATCGTCGCGATTCGCGCGCAGGGCGGCGTGACGCTGGACAACGGCGACAAGGTGATGCCCGACCCGGTGCTGATCGGCCGCAACGCCGAGAAGATCGAAGCCTTGGCGCGGACGCATGGCATCGCGCGGTTCGGCACCAACCTGGAGGCCGCGCTCGGCAATCCTGCCGACACCGTGTTCTTCGACGCCGGCACGACGCAGATGCGGCCCACGCTGCTGGCGCAGGCGATCCGAGCCGGCAAGCATGTCTACTGCGAGAAGCCGATCGCCACCAACCTGAACGAAGCGGTCGAGATCTGCAAGCTGGCCCAGGCCTCGGGCCTGAAGCATGGCGCGGTGCAGGACAAGCTCTTCCTGCCCGGGCTGCGCAAGCTCGACATGCTGCGCCGCGCCGGCTTCTTCGGCCGCATGCTGTCGGTGCGCATCGACTTCGGCTACTGGGTGTTCGAGGGCGACCTGCAGCCGATCCAGCGTCCGAGCTGGAACTACCGCCAGGAGGACGGCGGCGGCATGATCCTCGACATGATGTGCCACTGGCGCTATGTGCTGGACAACCTTTTCGGCCAGGTCCAGTCGATCACCTGCCTGGGCGCGACGCACATCGACCGGCGCTGGGACGAGGCCGGCCAGCCGTACGCCTGCACGGCCGACGACGCCGCCTACGCGACCGCGCAGTTGAAGGGCCACAACGGCGAGCCGGTGGTGGCGCAGCTGACGATGAGCTGGGCCACGCGCGTGCGCCGCGACGACCTCGTGACCTTCCACGTCGACGGCACCCACGGCTCCGCGGTGGCCGGCCTGCAGGAGTGCCGCGCGCAAAGCCGCGTCACGACACCACGTCCGGTGTGGAACCCGGACGTTAAGCAGTCGATGAACTTCCTCGACCAGTGGCAGGAGGTGCCCGACAGCCAGAGCTACGACAACGGCTTCAAGATCCAGTGGGAGGCCTTCATCCGCCATGTGGTCGAGGACGCGCCTTACCGCTGGACGCTGCCCGAGGGCGCCAAGGGCGTTCAGCTCGTGGAGGCCGCGCTGCAGAGCTGGAAGGAGCGGCGCTGGGTCGACGTGCCGTCGCTGGGGCTGTAGCCATGGCGAACACGATCAAACTGCCTGCCGCCGACGGCACGCTCGCGCCCTATGCGCTGCGCGGCCCCGGCGCCTTCACGCCGGCCGCGCCCGGAACGAAGCTGAGCCGCATCGCCTACTCGGCCGCGCATGTCGTGGCCGATCCGCGCGCGGCCAACGACCCCTGGCTCGACTGCGCGATCGACTGGGACACGACGATCGCCTACCGGCGCCGCCTGTGGGGCCTGGGCCTGGGCGTGGCCGAGGCGATGGACACCGCGCAGCGCGGCATGGGCCTGGACTGGCCGACCTCGCTGGAGCTGATCCGCCGTTCGATCGACGCGGCGCGCGAGGTGCCGGGCGCCTTCCTGGCCAGCGGTTGCGGCACCGACCACCTCGCACCCGACGCGGCGAAGGGCGTGGACGACGTGATCCGCGCCTACGAGGAGCAGATGGCCGCGATAGAGAAGCTGGGCGGCAAGCTGATCGTGATGGCCAGCCGTGCGCTCGCGCGCGTGGCCAGGGGGCCGGCCGACTACGAGCGGGTCTACGACCGCGTCCTGCGCCAGGCCCGCGAGCCTGTCGTGCTGCACTGGCTGGGCGACATGTTCGACCCGGCGCTGGCCGGCTACTGGGGCAGCGCCGACGTCGACGCGGCGATGTCTACCGCGCTCGGCATCATCGAGGCGCACGCGGCCAAGGTCGACGGCATCAAGATCTCGCTGCTCGACAAGGACAAGGAGATCGCGATGCGCCGCCGCCTTCCCGCCGGCGTGCGCATGTACACCGGAGACGACTTCAACTACGCCGAGCTGATTGCCGGCGACGGTGTCGGTGCAGCGCCGACCCAGCAGCACAGCGATGCGCTGCTCGGCATCTTCGACGCGATCGCGCCGGCGGCGAGCGCGGCGCTGGCGGCGCTGGCCGCCGGGGACACGGCCCGCTTCCACGCCATCCTCGAACCGACGGTGCCGCTGTCGCGCCACATCTTCAAGGCGCCGACACGCTTCTACAAGACGGGCGTCGTGTTCATGGCGTGGCTGAACGGCCACCAGGACCATTTCACGATGGTCGGCGGCCAGCAGAGCACGCGCTCGCTGCCGCACTTCGCCGAGCTGTTCCGCCTGGCCGACGCGGCCGGGCTGATCGAACGACCCGAGCTCGCCGTGCGCCGCATGAACACGCTGCTGGCGCTGCACGGCATCGACTGACCTTCCCACGCAAGGACACGATGATGCCGATCCGGCAGATCCGGCGTTCAACCCTCTGACACCGGAGCCGCCGACCATGCGCGACTTTTCGCAAGACCACCGCTGGCTGTCGATCAACACCGCCACGGTGCGCAG
>DATLIE010000110.1:0-2332 GCA_035539635.1 Burkholderiaceae bacterium | reverse complement strand
CCAAGCTCGTCGAGGTCCTGGACAGCCTGGTGATCGACACCGAATCGGACCACAACACCCGCGAGACCGCGCGCCGCGTGGCCAAGATGTACCTGACCGAGGTCTTCCGCGGCCGTTATCACGCCATGCCGCCGATCACCGAGTTCCCGAACGTCGAGCGGCTCAACGAGCTGATGATCGTCGGCCCGATCACGGTGCGCAGCGCCTGTTCGCACCACCTGTGCCCGATCATCGGCAAGCTGTGGGTCGGCGTGCTGCCCAACGAGCACTCCAATCTCATCGGCCTGTCCAAGTACGCGCGCATCGCCGACTGGGTGATGAGCCGGCCGCAGATCCAGGAAGAGGCGGTCACGCGGCTGGCCGATCTCCTGCTTGAAGCGATGCAGCCCGACGGCCTGGCCATCGTCATGGAGGCCGATCACTTCTGCATGCAGTGGCGCGGCGTCAAGGACACCGACTCGAAGATGATCAACAGCGTGATGCGCGGCAGCTTCCTCAAGGATTCGAGCCTGCGGCGCGAGTTCCTCGCCTTGATGAAGAGCAAGACCTGACAGCGAAGAGCAAGACCTGAAGAGCACGACCTCCTGAAGCGCAAGCCCTGAAGTGACCGGCCGACCCATGCTCGTCCGACTGCTCTACGCCAGCCACGCGACCGCCACGGTGACGGCGGCCGTCCTCGACGCCATCCTCGCCAAGTCCCGCGAGCACAACCCGGCCAGCGGCATCACCGGCCTGCTGTGCCACGGCGGCGACGTCTACATGCAGGTGCTCGAGGGTGGTCGCGACGCGGTCAACGCGCTGTACAACACCATCGTGCGCGACCCGCGCCACCAGGGCATCGTGCTGCTGCACTACGCCGAAGTGCCCGAGCGGCACTTCGCCGGCTGGACCATGGGGCACGTCAACCTGTGCAAGATCAATCCGTCGACGCTGCTCAAGTACTCGCCGAGGCCGGTGCTCGACCCGTTTGCGGTGTCGGGCCGCGCCGCGCTGGCGCTGCTCGACGAGCTCATCGCCACGGCGCAGATCGTCAGCCGCCCCTGAACCGCCGCGCTCCCGATGACGTGGTCGATCGTCGCGCGTGATCCGGCCTCGGGCGCCTTCGGCGTCGCGATCGCCACGCGCTTCTTCGCCGTCGGCGCGCTGTGTCCGCATGCCGATGGCGGCGTCGGCGCGCTCGCCTCGCAGGCGCTGATGAATCCCACCTACGGCCCGCGCGGCCTGCGACTGCTGCGCGAAGGCGTGCCGGCGGCCGACGTCGTGCGCCTGCTGACCGACTCCGACCCGGGCCGCGACGCGCGCCAGCTGCACGTGCAGGACGCCGTTGGCGGCGTCGCCGCGTATACCGGGACCTCATGCGTCGGTTGGTGCGGCCACGCGACCTACAAGGAGTTCTCGGTCGCCGGCAACATGCTCGCCGGCGAGCAGGTGATCACCGAGACGGCGCGCGCCTACGTCGTCGGCAAGGATCTACCGTTCGCGCAGCGCCTGATCGCCGCGCTGGCGGCCGGCGAAGCGGCCGGCGGCGACAAGCGCGGCAAGCAGTCAGCAGCCCTGAAGATCGTCACCACTGAGGAGTACCCGGCCCTCGACCTGCGGGTCGACGACCATGCCGATCCGCTCGCCGAGCTGGCGCGCCTCGAGCAGGTCAGCCGCGAGCGCTTCGTCCACTTCGCCAAGTTCTTCGCCACGCGCGCGCGGCCCGGCGGCGTCTGGGACCGCAGCGTGATCGAGGCCGAGATCGCCCGCGCTGCCAAGTCATGAGGGCGGGTTCACTGGACTACCTCGCGCTGCGCGCTCAGGGGATTCGCCCTTGGGACGCCCCGGCAGGCTCACTGGACTACCTTCACGCTGCGCGCTCAGGGATTCGCCCTTGGGGCGGCCCGGCGTGCTCATGACGGCCGGCTCATGACGACGCTGCTGGCGGTCGACGATCTGCGCGTGCAGTTCCGCACCGAGCAAGGTGCGGCGCAGGCGGTCGACGGCGTGTCCTTCACGATCCATGCCGGCGAAACCCTGTGCGTGGTCGGCGAGTCGGGCTGCGGCAAGAGCGTCACGGCGCTGGCGATCATGGGCCTGCTGCCGCGGCTCGCTGCGAATGTCGCCGGCCGCGTGGTCTTCGAAGGCCGTGACCTGCTGAGGCTCGACCAGGGAGCCCTGGCCGACCTGCGCGGCAACCGGCTGGCGATGATCTTCCAGGAGCCGATGACCTCGCTGAACCCGGCCTTCACCGTCGGCTCACAGCTGACCGAGGTGCTGGTCCGCCATCGCGGGGCGAGTGCAGAAACGGCGCGGCGCGCGGCGATCGACATGCTGCGCCACGTGCGCATTC
>DATLIE010000109.1:0-3672 GCA_035539635.1 Burkholderiaceae bacterium | reverse complement strand
ATGTGCGGGGTGAGCACCACGTTGGGCAGCGTGAGCAGTGCCGGGTGCACGCGCGGCTCGCCCTCGAACACGTCGAGCCCCGCAGCCGCAATGCGGCGCTCGGCCAGCGCCTGGGCCAGCGCGGCGTCGTCAACGACCCCGCCGCGCGCGATGTTCGTCAGCGTGGCGCTCGGCTTCATCTGCGCCAGTTCGGCGGCGCCGATCGCGTGGTGGCTCGAGGCCGAGTACGGTACGACCAGCATCAGGTGGTCGGCCTCGGCGAGCAGCGTCGCCTTGTCGACCCAGCGTGCACCGATCGGCGCCTCCTGCTCGGGCGCGAGGCGGCTGCGGTTGTGATAGATCACCTGCATGCCGAAGCCGAGTGCACCGCGGCGCGCGATGGCCTGGCCGATGCGGCCCATGCCGAGGATGCCCAGGGTGCTGCCGTGCACGTCGGCGCCGCAGAAGAAGTCGTGCGACCAGCGCTGCCAGTGGCCGGCGCGCAGGAAGTGCTCGGACTCGGCGATGCGACGCGCGGTGGCCATCATCAGCGCAAAGCCGAAGTCGGCGGTAGTCTCCGTCAGCACGTCGGGCGCGTTGGTAACGACGATGCCGCGCGCGGCACAGGCCGCGACGTCGATGTTGTTGTAGCCCACGGCCATCGAACACACGGCGCGCAGGTCCGGGCAAGCCGCCACCAGTGTGGCGTCGATCGGCTCGCTGGCAGCCACGAACACGCCCCGCTTGCCCTGCAGGCGACGGATCAGCTCCTCGCGCGGCCAGTCGACCGGCTCATCGTTCGTCTCGACCTCGAAGCGCGTGCGCAGGCGCTCGACCACCTCGGGGAAGATCTGGCGCGCGACCAGCACGCGGGGCGTCATCGGCCAGTCCTCACTGAGTGGTCGCGGGTGCCGCGACCGCCGGCGCGGCGGCGGGCGCACCGGCCTTGCGCAGCGGCTCCGGATGCCAGCCCCAGACCAGCAGCAGCACGAAGAAGCCGAGCACGTAGCCCACGGCCACGTGCCAGCCGTGACGCAGCCACTGGCCGACCGAGCGCGCCTCGGGGAAGAAGTTCGACAACGCGACGCCGGCCGAGGAACCGAACCAGATCATCGAGCCGCCGAAGCCCACCGCATAGGCCAGGAAGCCCCAGTCGTAGCCGCCCTGCTTGAGCGCCAGCGCAGTCAACGGGATGTTGTCGAACACGGCCGAGATGAAGCCCAGCCCGAGCGTGGTCATCCAGGTGGCGATGGGCAGGCGTTCGACGGGCATCATCGACGCGCACAGCACGAGCGAGAGCAGGAAGATGCTGCCCTTGACCGCGCCCGGCACCAGGCTCCAATCCGGCTGGCGCCAGACCGAGGTGACGACGATCGCCAGCACCACCGCGACGCCGATCACCGGCACATGGTTCAGCACGTCGGGCGCGCGCAGGTTGAAGTAGACGTTGGCGCCGATCGCGGCCACCAGGATCGCCGCCACGATGAGCAGGCGCGACGCGTCGACGGTCACGCCCTGCGGCGCATCCTTGACGATGGGCTGGTAGGCATGCTGCTGGCGCGCCGCGATGACGCCGAAGAACAGCAGCGCCGGCACCGCGGCGATGTAGGCCTCGAGCACCTGCAGCGGCGAGCCGCCGGCGATCCAGATCATGGTGGTGGTGGTGTCGCCGACCACGCTGCCCGCCCCGCCCGCGTTGGACGCGGCGACGATCGCGGCCAGGTAGCCGATGTGCACGCGCTTCTTGAACACCGTCGCAGCCACCGTGCCGCCGATCATCGCGGCGGCGATGTTGTCGAGGAAGCTCGAAAGCACGAACACCAGGATCAGCAGCACGAAGCCGCCCTTCCAGTCATCCGGCAGCACCTTCGGCAGGATCACCGGCAGGTGGCTCTGCTCGAAGTGGTTGGCCAGCAGCGCGAAGCCCACCAGCAGCGCGAACAGGTTGGCGATGATGACCCACTCGTGACCCAGATGCGCCATCAGGCCGGGCACGCCCGCGCCGGTGGCAAAGGGCGAGAACAGCAGCTTGTACAGCGTGATGACCACCAGCCCGGTCACCGCCACCTTCAGCACGTGGTGGTGGAACAGCGCGACGCCCGCCAGCGTGACCGCGAACAGGATGAAGTCGATCGGAATGCCGGCGATCGACGGCAGGGACGCGGCTGGGTTCACTCGCTCTCTCCTCGGGTTTGTTGTCGTGCTGGGCGCGGATTCTAGGCAGCCGCGGCTGGCGCTCCGCTGACGAGGCTGCGCTCGGCGTGGCCGACCCAGCGCCACTGTCCCGGCTCGGGCACGCCGTCGAGCGTGAGGCCGCCGAACGCGCTGCGGTGCAGGGCCTCCACGCGGTTGCCCACCGCGGCCACCATGCGCTTGACTTGGTGGTACTTGCCTTCCGTGAGCGTGAGTCGCAGGTGCTGCGGCGTCACGAGTTCGGCGGCGGCGGCGCGCACGGGCCGCGGGTCGTCGTCGAGCACCACGCCGTCGATCAGCCTTTGTCGCTGGCCACCGTCCATCGGATGCTTGCAGCGCACCTCGTAGACCTTGGCCACGTGATGGCGCGGCGAGGTCAGGCGGTGGATCAGCGTGCCGTCGTCGGTCAGCAGCAGCAGCCCTGTCGTGTCCTCGTCGAGCCGACCGACCGGCTGCACACCGCGCGTACGCAAGGGCGGCGGTAGCACTGACAGCACGCTGGGATGGTGGCGCGGACGCTGCGAGCACTCGTAGCCTGCCGGCTTGTGCAGCAAGACCAGCGCTGTCTCTTGAAAGGGCCAGACCTGGCCATCGACCGTGAACGACAGGCCCTCGCCCGCGTCCACCTCGTCGTCGAGCCCCAGGACGCGGCCGCCAACGGCAAGACGCCCCGCGGCCACCAAACCGGCGCAATCGCGGCGCGTGCCGAAGCCCTGCGAGAACAGCAGCGTGGCGGCGCGCATCGCGCGCCTACTCGACAAAGCGCGTGAACGCGGCCACCGGCTCGCGCTCGGTGATCAGCCGGTTCTCGGGTGCCGATTCGTCGGCATGGCCGAGCGACATGCCGCAGACCACCATCTGCGACGCCGGCAGTTCGAGGAACTCGCCGATCACCTTGTGAAAGCCGATGAAGGCCGCCTGCGGACAGGTGTCCAGCCCGCGCCCGCGCGCGGCGATCATGATGTTCTCGAGGAACATGCCGTAGTCGAGCCACGAGCCCTGGCGCAGGATGCGGTCGATCGTGAAGATCATGCCCACCGGGGCGTCGAAGAAGCGGTAGTTGCGGCCGTGCTGGGCATGCATGCGTGGCTTGTCGCCCTTGGCGATGCCGAGCAGGCCGTACAGGTCCCAGCCGACCTTGCGCCGGCGCTCGATGTAGGGCGGCACCCACTCGGTCGGGTAGTAGTCGTACTCGCCGACGTCCGCGCCGGTGGACCCTGCCGCAAAGTTGGCGTCGTGCGCGGCCAGCACGCGCCGCGCCAGTTCGTCCTTGGCCGCGCCAGACCATCGAAGACATCCTGGCCGTGGCCACGCGCGCCCCTTCGGGCGTGAACACGCAGCCATGGAAGGTGACGGTGCTGACCGGCGCGTGTTCGACGCCTGCCGTGAACGCGGGATCGCGGTGGCCGCCAGCATGGCCGGTGGCTACGGGCGCGACATCGACGTCACGGTCGGTGTCCACCTCGGCACCCTGCGCATCGCCTTCGAGTCCTGGCAACG
>DATLIE010000108.1:0-1567 GCA_035539635.1 Burkholderiaceae bacterium | reverse complement strand
GTGGCCCTCGGCCACGTCCACCGTCAGGCGCCACGCGTGTTCGCGGATCGTCACCTCGGTGTCGCCGCCGCCGCGCAGCCAGCCGGCGGTCATGGGCAGGCCCTCCAGTTCGCGCGCCTGCGCGTCGCTGCGCTCGTACAGGCGGGTGAGGCCGGTGGCGGCCAGCAGTTGGTCGGCGATGACCGCCTTCCAGCGTTCGATGCCGCTGGAGAGGAACTGCGCGCTGAGCGTGTCCCCGTAGCGGTCGACGATCAGGCCCGGCAGGCCGTCGGCCTCGCCGTGCACCAGGCGCACGCCGTCGCTCGCGATGGGCAGCCGCGCGCGGATGGCCACGGCCTCGCGGATGCGGCGCTCGAAGAACGCGGCGTCGATGCGCTCGGCCTGGTCGAAGCTCCACGCGCGCACGCGGATCTGGGACGCGGGGCTGTAGGCGGCCCACGCGAGGAAACTGCCGTCGTGGGCGTTGACCCGCACGGTCTCGCCGGGGTCGGCCTTGCCGGAGGCGATGCTGCCGGGGAAGACCCAGGGGTGGCGCTTGCGCAGGGAGCGGTCTTTCCCTTCGCGCAGGGTGATGGTTTTCATGGGTGGGATTGTCGCGCTTCCTTCACCCTGTCACCCCGGCGCACGCCGGGGCCCACTCGGCCCCGGTGCGCTTCGGGCGCGGTGGGTGCCGGCGTTCGCCGGAATGACAAGGCGCCGCCTACTTCTTTTTCGCCCGGGGATGCGCGGCGTCATACACCTTCGCCAAGTGCTGGAAGTCCAGCTTCGTGTAGACCTGCGTGGTGCGGATGTTCGCGTGCCCCAGCAGTTCCTGAACGGCCCGAAGGTCACCACTGGACTGCAGCACGTGCGACGCAAACGAATGCCGCAGCATGTGCGGGTGGACGTGCGTGGGCAGCCCGGCCTGCACCGCGCGCAGCTTGAGCCGCCCGCGCACCTGGGCCGCGGTGAGCCGCGTGCCGCGCTGGTTGACGAACAGCGCCGGCTCGTCGCTTCGCGCCATCGTGGACCGCAGCGCGAGCCACTCGGCCAGCGCCTTCAGCGCGGGCCCACCCACCGGCTCACCGCGCCGCTTGCTGCCCTTGCCGAACACGTGGGCGAGTCCGTCCGCCGCGTCGATCCAGCCCGCGGTCTCGGGCCCGGCCACGAGGTCGAGGCCCTCGAGTTCACCGACCCGCAGTCCGCAGCCGTACAGCAGCTCGACGACGCACTGGTCGCGCGCGGCGATGGCCGGGTCGTCGTCTACGGCCGGCGCTTCGGCCAGCGTCACCGCCTGGTCGACGGACAGCGCCTTCGGCAGCGGGATGGCCGCCTTCGGCGCGCGAACGCCTTCGACGGGGTTCAGGTCAACGAGGCCGTCGCGCCCCAGCCAGCGGTAGAAGCCCCGCCAGGCCGACAGCACCAGCGCGATGCTGCGCGGCGCGATGCCACTGGCGCGCAGCTGCGCGGCCCAGCGCCGCACGTGGTGCACCTGGGCCCGGCGCAGCTCGACGGGCTGCGCCTCGGCGAACCGCTGCAGGCGCACGAGCGCCTCGTGGTAGAGCGCCAGCGTGCGGGGCGCGAGCTT
>DATLIE010000107.1:0-8193 GCA_035539635.1 Burkholderiaceae bacterium | reverse complement strand
GTGCCCTTCGTGACCGTGATGACGGATATGGCCGACCACCCGCCGCATTTCTGGATCGAACCCGGGCAGGACCAGTGGATCGTCTGCGGCACGTCGCACGCGCTGGCCCAGGCGCGCCGCGCCGGCTACGCCGACGAGCGGCTGGCGCTGACCTCGGGCATGTTGCTGCGGCCGTCGTTCTATGCGCCGGATCCGGGCCCGTCGCGCGACGAGCGCCGCCGTGCGCTCGGCCTGGACCCGCATCGTCCGACCGGCGTCGTGATGTTCGGCGGCCAGGGCTCGAAGCAGATGCTCGCCATCGCCAAGGCCCTGCCCGACACGCAGCTGGTGCTGCTGTGCGGACGCAACGCGGCGCTCGCCGAGCGCCTGCGCGGATTGAAGCGCGCTGCGCCGCAGGCGGTGTTCGGCTTCACCGACGATGTGCCGGGCGTGATGCGGCTGGGCGACTTCTTCATCGGCAAGCCCGGCCCGGGCTGCCTCAGCGAAGCGGTGCACCTGGGTCTGCCGGTGATCACCTTCCGCAACGCCTGGACCATGCCGCAGGAGCGCTACAACGCACAGTGGGTGCGCGAGCAGGGCGTCGGTCTCGTCGTGCCATCACTGCGGGGACTCGCGCCCGCGGTGGCCGAACTGTTGCGCGAGCTCGGCCGCTATTGCGCGGCCACGGCACGCCTGCGCAACCGCGCGGTGTTCGAGCTGCCAGAGATCCTGGCCGAGCGTTTGCACGCGGCGCAGGCCGTGCCGGCCTGAGGCCGCCTCAGGGCAGCAGCGCCGGTTCGCGTTCGCGCAGCGCCGGCTCGGGCACGAGCACCGGCCCGGCCACAGGCACGGGCAGCGGACGCGTCGCCACATGAGGCAAGGCGTCCGCGCTGCGGTCGACGATCTCGAGCCGCCCGTCGTGGTGCTCGACCAACGCCGTCAGGCTCTCGACCCAGTCGCCGTCGTTGCAGTACAGCACGCCGTCGATCTCGCGCATCTCGGCATGGTGGATGTGGCCGCAGACCACGCCGTGCGCGCCGCGCTTGCGCGCCTCGCGAGCCACCGCCACCTCGAAGTCGTCGATGTAGCTCACCGCGCGCTTGACCTTGTGTTTCAGGTAGCGCGACAGGCTCCAGTACGGCAGGCCGAGCTTGGCGCGCACGTGGTTGAACCAGCGGTTGACCTTGAGCGTGAACTCGTAGGCCGCGTCGCCGGCGTAGGCCAGCCACTTGGCGCACTGGATCACGCCGTCGAACAGGTCGCCGTGGGTGATCCACAGGCGCCGGCCGTCGGCGGTGACGTGCATGCAGTCCTCCACCACATCGACACCGCCGAAGTTGTGCGAGACGTACTTGCGCGCAAACTCGTCGTGGTTTCCCGGCACGAAGATCACGCGCGTGCCCTTGCGCGCCTTGCGCAACAACTTCTGCACCACGTCGTTGTGCGCCTGCGGCCAGTACCAGGAGCGGCGCAGCTGCCAGCCGTCGATGATGTCGCCCACCAGGTACAGGGTCTGGCACTCGACGCTGCGCAGGAAGTCGAGCAGCGCGCGCGCCTGGCAGCCGGGCGTGCCCAGGTGCAGGTCCGAGATCCAGACCGTGCGCACGCGCAGCGTCGCCACGTCGGCGTCGTGGCCGTCCTGCGATGCGTACGTCGCTGTCATGGCCTGCCATCCTGGCGCGGCCATGTGACGCGAGCGTGAACCCGCCGCGGCCGGCTGTGGCGCCGCGGCCGCGGACCGTCACAACATCGGCGGGATGCCGTAGTAGTCGTGCACGCGCCGGTCGTACTCCGGCGTGAACTCGGGCACCTCCGTCTCGGCATAGCGCGGGGCGCCTTCGAGTGTCTTGCGGTCGATCGACACGACGTAGCCGTCCTGGTCCGTGTCGTAGTTCAGGGTGCTCCAGGGCAGCGGATAACGGTCGGTGCCCATGCCAAGGAAGCCGCCGAACTCGAGCACGGCGTAGCAGACCTGGCCCGAGCGCTTGTCGATCATCAGTTCGTCGATCGAACCGAGCTTCTTTCCGTCGCTGCCGAAGACCGACGTGCCTTCGACGCGTTCGCTCGAGATCAAAGATCGCGGGCTGGTGGATTCGTTCATCGCAAGCTCCTTGCTGTGTGGCCGGGTCCAAGTCGGGGCAAATCGCGTGCCTTCGCGCTGCGCCCGCTGCCCCTCACTTCGGCCGCGGCCGCGGCAGGCCGGTGTCAGGCGCGTGCAGGCGCCCGGCGCGCAGGTCGGCCACGGCGCGAGCCAGCGCACTCGCGACATTGCGCACCTCCTGTTGCACGTCGGTGTCGCGGTCGAGTTCGTCGTGGCTGGTCGCGTAAGGGCGGTAGTAGCCGATGTAGCGGTCCAGCCGCGCACCGGCCCCGGCATCGATCAGCCCCATCCAGTCGAGCCAGTCCGACAGCGCGCGCCGCACGCCTTCGACCCCCGCCACATCGCCGTGCACCACCAGGCCGTAGGCGCGGCCGGCGAGGTGCTTGGGATAGGACCAGCCCTTCAGCTCCAGCGCCTTGGCCTCCTCGGCGCGCTTGCCGTGCGTCGAGCTGGGGTCGGGGTTGCCGCCGTCGGCGCACACCAGCCGGTCGATCATCAGCTTGAGCACGCTGGGGGCCTGGTACCAGTGCACGGGCGTGGCGATCAGCACACCGTGCGCGGCGACCCAGCGCTCGTAGATCTCCGCCATCCAGTCGTTGACCTGGCCCAGCGCATGGTTCGGGTAGCACGAGCAGGGCCAGTGGCACAGTGGCATCGCCGTCGCGACGCAGCCTTTGCAGGGGTGGATCTGACGCCCGGCTTCGGAGGCGATGCGGCTCAGGTCGAGCAGGTCGGTCTGCACGCCCGCATCGGCCAGGGTCTGCTGCGCTAGCTCGACCAGACGGAAGGTCTTGGACATCTCGCCCGGGCAGCTGCCGTCGTTGCGCGGCGAGCCGCACACCAGCAGCACGCGCGAGGGCGTGGCCGCGTCCTTCTGGCGCATCTCGGCCGCGCGCAGCCGATCGCGCGTCGTGCGCCAGGCGTCGGACAGTTCGTAGTCGGGGTTTGCGAATCCAGGGCCGGCCCGGCTCGTGAACGGCGCCTTGCGGTTGTGCTGGTGGCCGTCCCAGGCGATCTCGGCCAGGCGGTCGATCGCCGCGCGCTCGGGGTCGAACGCCGGGTCGGCAAAGCGTTCGGCAAAGCGCCGCACGAAGTCCTCGCGCGCCAGCGGCTCGCCGACCTGGCCGGTGCGCACCGTCACGACGACACGCCCGAGCGCCCCGTGGTGTTGTCGACCGCGCGCTGCTCTCCGACGTGGCGCGCGCAGTGGGCACAACAGTAGATGCCAATCGGCGTTTCGATGCCGTGTCCCAGCACGCGGCAGGCGCAGTGCGCGCACAACGGCGCGATGCGGTGGGCCGCGCACTCGATGCTGTCGAAGGTCAGGCGCAAGCCGTCGGCCGTGACCACCTGAAAAGCGCGCGGGTAATCATTGCCGCAAACGTCGCAGACAGGCATGGCGGAACTCCCGATGAGGCTCGAAACGCCTCGGTACGGCAACCGGCGTACCCATGCCCGCGGCGGCGCCGCAGCCCTCAGTGGCGGAAGTGCCGCACCCCGGTGAACACCATCGCGATGCCGCGCTCGTCGGCCGCGGCAATCACTTCGGCGTCGCGCATCGAGCCGCCAGGCTGGATGACGCAGGCCGCGCCTGCGTCCACCACCACGTCCAGCCCGTCGCGGAACGGGAAGAAGGCGTCGCTGGCCACCGCCGAACCCTTGAGCGAGAGCTTCGCGTTCTCGGCCTTGATGCTGGCGATGCGCGCGCTGTCGATGCGGCTCATCTGCCCCGCGCCGACGCCCAGCGTCATGCCGCCGGCGCAGAACACGATGGCGTTGCTCTTGACGTACTTGGCCACCGTCCAGGCGAAGCGCAGGTCCGCCATCTGCGCTGCGGTCGGCGCCTTCTTGGTGACGACGCGCAGCTCGGACGGATCGACCTGCTTGGCGTCGGCCGACTGCAGCAGCATGCCGCCGCCGACGCGCTTGAAGTCCAGCGCATTGGTCGCGTGAGACACCGGCACTTCGAGCAGGCGCACGTTCTGCTTGCCCGCGAACACCGCGCGCGCCTCGGGCGTGATCTCGGGTGCGATCAGCACCTCGACGAACTGCTTGGCCACCTGCTCGGCCGCGGCGCCGTCCAGCGGCGCGTTGAAGGCGATGATGCCGCCGAAGGCCGAGGTCGGGTCGGTCTGGAAGGCTTTGGCGTAGGCCTCGCCGACCGTGGCCGCCACCGCCACGCCGCACGGGTTGGCGTGCTTGACGATCACGCACGCGGCGCTGTCGCTGAAGCTCTTGACGCACTCCCACGCGGCGTCGGCGTCGGCGATGTTGTTGTACGAGAGCTCCTTGCCCTGCAGCTGCGTCCAGCCGGCCAGCAGGCCGCGCGCCACGCTCGCCTCGCGGTAGAAGGCCGCGCTCTGGTGCGGGTTCTCGCCGTAGCGCATGTCCTGCGTCTTGGTCAGCTGCAGGTTGTAGATCGCGGGGTACTCGGCGCGCGCCGGCACGGCGGCCGTCGCGTCCTCGGCGCCCGGTGCGAGCGCGCTCAGGTAGTTGGTGATCATGCCGTCGTAGGCGGCGGTGTGCGCGAACACCTTCCTGGCGAGCGCGAACTTGGTGGTGCGCTTGACGCCGCCGGACTTCAGCTCGGTGAGCACCTGCGCGTAGTCCTCGGGGTCGATCACCACCGCGACGTCCTGCCAGTTCTTGGCCGCCGCGCGCAGCATCGCCGGGCCGCCGATGTCGATGTTCTCGATCGCGTCCTCGAGCGTGCAGTCGGGCCTGGCCGTGGCCTGCGCGAATGGGTAGAGGTTGATCACCAGCAGGTCGATCGTGCCGATGCCGTGCTCTTTCAGGGCCGCCATGTGCGCCGGCACGTCGCGCCGCGCGAGCAGGCCGCCGTGGATGCGCGGGTGCAGCGTCTTCACGCGGCCGTCGAGCATCTCGGGAAAGCCCGTCACCTCGCTGACCTCGGTCACCGGCAGGTCCGACTGCGCGAGCAGCTTCGCGGTGCCGCCGGTGGACAGCAGCTTCACGCCCTGCGCATGCAGCGCACGCGCGAAGTCGACGATGCCGGTCTTGTCGGAGACGGACAGCAGGGCAGTGGTCATTTGAGGAGCTTGTGGTCTACCAACTTGCGGCGCAGCGTGTTGCGATTCACGCCCAGCCACTCGGCAGCCTTGCTCTGGTTGCCGTCGGCGTGTTTCATCACCACCTCGAGCAGCGGCTTCTCGGCCGCGGCGAGGATCATGTCGTGCAGCGAATGCGGCTCGGCGCCGCGCAGGTCCTTGAAATACTGCTCCAGGCTGTCGCGCACGCAGGCGTCGATCTGTTTCTTCGTCATGCCTTACTTAAGCGGTTAGCTCGATCAAGTCGTCATTGGCTGCCGGTGCGCTTGTGACGCGCGGCAGCCGTTCGTGTTGCTCGCCCAGCCGTGCGAACCAGTCGCCGAGCGCGCGCAGCTGCTGCGCGCAATCGTCGATCCGGTTCATCTCGGCCCGGAACGAGTCACCGCCGGGCAACTCCCTCAGCGCCCAGCCGATGTGCTTGCGTGCGCTGCGCACGCCGATGAATTCGCCGTACAGCGCGTAGTGGTCCTGCAGATGCTCGGCGAGCCATGTTGCGGCCTCGGCCACGGTCGGTGGCGCCAGGTGCTCGCCGGTGGCCAGGTAATGCGCCACTTCGCGGAAGATCCAGGGCCGTCCCTGGGCGGCGCGGCCGATCATCAGCGCGTCGGCCCGCGTGTGCGCGAGCACGGCGCGCGCGGCTTCGGGCGAATCGATGTCGCCGTTGGCCACCACCGGAATCGACAGCGCTGCCTTGATCGCCGCGGTGGTGTGATGTTCGGCCAGGCCCTTGAAGCCCTGCTCGCGCGTGCGGCCGTGCACCGTCAGCAGCGCGATGCCGGCGTCCTGCGCGCGCCGGGCCAGTGCGAGCGCGTTCTTCTCGGCGTCGTTGCGCCCGGTGCGCATCTTCAGCGTCACGGGCACGTTGCGCGGTGCACAGGCGGCGACGACCGCTTCGACGATGGCCAGCGCGAGCGGCTCGTTGCTCATCAGCGCCGAGCCGGCGAACACGTTGCACACCTTCTTGGCCGGGCAGCCCATGTTGATGTCGATGATCTGGGCGCCGCGGTCGATGTTGTAGCGCGCCGCGTCGGCCATCTCGGCCGGGTCGACGCCGGCGATCTGCACCGCAATGGGGCCCGGCTCGCCGCGGTGGTCGGCGCGGCGCGAGGTCTTGAGCGAGTGCCACAGCTCGCGCCGGCTCGTCACCATCTCGCTGACCGCATGGCCGGCGCCCAGACGGCGGCACAGCTGGCGGAATGGCCGGTCGGTGACGCCCGCCATCGGTGCGACGAACAGGTTGTTCGGCAGCTCGAAAGCACCGATGCGCATGGGACGGGTCCGGGGGAAGGTGCTGAAAAAAGAGGCGCAAGTATAGCGATGCACAAGGGCGCCGAACCCGATGCCGGCGGGTGTTTTCGCTATCGATAATCGGTGGCGATGGAAGCTTGGTTCCACGCGATGATGGCCGCGCTCGCGCTGCCCAAGTACGGGTTGACGACGGTGTTCGTCGTCGCGCTCGTGTCCGCCACGCTGTTGCCGATGGGCAGCGAGCCGGCGGTGTTCGGCCTCATCAAGCTCAACCCGGAGCTGTTCTGGCCGGCGGTGCTGGTGGCCACCGCCGGCAACACGGTCGGCGGCGCGATCAGCTGGTGGATGGGCTACGGCATGGAGATGGCCTACGAGAAGGTGCGGCACCGCAAGCCCTCGGAGCTCAAGGCCATGGCCTGGCTGCAGCGCTTCGGCGCCAAGGCCTGCCTGCTGGCTTGGCTGCCGGTGGTGGGCGACCCGTTGTGCGCGGTGGCCGGCTGGCTCAAGCTGCCGTTCTGGCCCTGCGTGTTCTACATGGCGATCGGCAAGTTCGCGCGCTACGTCACGATGACGGTCCTCCTGCTCTGGGTATTCCCCGGGCGGCTGTCGGTGGGCTGAGCGGCGCGAATGGCGACAATGACCGCATGAGCACCGCCACCCCCAGCTACGACGACCTGGCCGCGCACTTCCTGCGCATGCATCGCCTGACGCATCTCGGGTCGATCGTCAGCTGGGACCGCGCCGCGAACATGCCGCCCAAGGGCAACGACGCACGCGCCGCGTCGATGGCCGAGCTGGCGGGGCTGCTGCACCGCCTGCGCACCGAGCCTACGCTCGGCGAGCGGCTGTCGCACGCCGAGCAGGAACCGCTGTCCGACGACCAGCGCGCCAACGTGCGCGAGATGCGGCGCGAGTGGTTCCTCTCGACCGCGCTGCCCGACAACCTGGTCGAGAGGCGGCAGCTGGCCGCCGCGCGCTGCGAGCATGCGTGGCGCACCCAGCGCCCGGCCAACGACTGGGCCGGCTTCCTCGAGAACTGGCGGCCGGTGGTCGCGATCGCGCGTGAGGAGGCTGCGCTGCTGGCCGACAAGACGGGCCTGTCGAAGTACGACGCGCTGATGGACCGCTTCGAGCCCGGCATGACCAGTGCGCAGGTCGGCCGCGTGTTCGGGGCGGTGCGGCAATGGTTGCCGGGCCTGATCGACCGCGTCGTCGAGCGCCAGTCCAAGGACCACGTGATCGAGCCGGTCGGCCCGTTCCCGATCGACGTGCAGCAGGCGCTGTGCCGCCGCGTCGTGGCCCTGCTCGGGTTCGACTTCGACGCCGGGCGCCTGGACACCAGCGCGCACCCGTTCTCCGGTGGCGTGCCCGAGGACGTGCGCATGACCACGCGCTACCGCGAGGACCAGTTCCTGCCGGCGCTGATGGGCACGGTGCACGAAACCGGCCACGGCCGCTACGAGCAGAACCGCCCGCGCGACTGGCTCGGCCAGCCGCTGTCGGAGGCGCGTTCGATGGCGATCCACGAAAGCCAGTCGCTGAGTTTCGAGATGCAGCTCGGCAGCCATCCGGGGTTCGCCAAGGCGATCGCGCCGCTGCTCGTCGAGGCCTTCGGCGACCAGCCGGCCTTCGAGCCGACCAACCTGTGGAAGCTGATGACGCGCGTCACGCGCGGCCTGATCCGCGTCGATGCCGACGAGGTGACCTACCCGGCGCACGTGATCCTGCGCTTCGAGATCGAACGCCCGTTGATCGAGGGCGAGATCCAGCCCGAGGACGTGCCTGCGCTGTGGGACG
>DATLIE010000106.1:0-4512 GCA_035539635.1 Burkholderiaceae bacterium | reverse complement strand
GAGTGCCAGGACGACCTGATGAAGTACGCCGGCGAGGCCGGCATCCCGCGCGACACCGCGTGGAGCCAGCTTTCCGCCGGCCAGCGCGAGTGGGTCATCGAGGGCACGCCGCAGTGGAAGGGCAACTGGAACAAGCAGTGGTACGGCATCCGGCGCTTCTTCGGCTACCTGGAGAGCAAGGCCTACAAGATGCACATCCGCGTGCTCTTGTCGAAGTACCGCAGCTACACGCCCTGCACGGTCTGCGGCGGGGCACGCCTGAAGCTCGAGGCGCTGCTGTGGCGGCTGGGCTCGAAGGAACACGCCGACGCGGTGCTGCCGGCAACGCGCCGCTTCCTGCCACAGGGCACGGGCTGGTCGCGCGAGCAGCTCGAGGCCCTGCCCGGCCTGTCGCTGCACGACCTGATGCAGCTGCCGATCGCGCGACTGCGCGCGTTCTTCGACAGCTTGCCGGCCACCGACGAGGCACTCAAGCTGCTCTACGACGAGATCCGCACCCGGCTGCGCTACCTCTGCGACGTCGGCATCGGCTACCTGACGCTGGACCGCCAGAGCCGCACGCTGTCCGGCGGCGAGGTGCAGCGCATCAACCTGACCACCGCGCTCGGCACCTCGCTCGTCAACACGATGTTCGTGCTCGACGAACCGAGCATCGGCCTGCACCCGCGCGACATGAACCGCATCGTCGAGGCGATGCAGCGCCTGCGCGACGCCGGCAACACGCTGGTGGTGGTGGAGCACGACCCGGCCGTGATGCTGGCGGCTGACAGGCTGATCGACATGGGGCCCGGGCCGGGCGAGCGTGGCGGGCAGATCGTGTACGACGGCACGCCGGAAGGCGCGCGCAAAGCCGACACGCTGACCGGCGCCTACCTCGGTGCGCGCAAGCATGTCTCCGGCGGCATCAAGCGCTTCGTCACCGAGTCCACGCCGCGCCTCGTGCTCGAGGGCGCGCGCGAGCACAACCTGAAAGGCCTGACGGTCGAGTTCCCGCTGCAGCGCCTGGTCGCGGTGACCGGCGTCTCGGGTTCGGGCAAAAGCACGCTGATGCAGGACGTGCTGCACCCCGCGCTGGCGCGCGCCTTCGGCAAGGCGACCGAGACCCCGGGCGCGCACGAGCGCCTGCTCGGCGCCGACTGGCTGGCCGACGCGGTGTTCGTCGACCAGAGCCCGATCGGCAAGACCGCGCGTTCGAATCCCGCAAGCTACGTCGGCGCCTTCGACGCCCTGCGCGCGATCTTTGCCGACGCGCCGCTGGCGCGCGAACGCGGCTACGGCGCCGGCATGTTCAGCTTCAACGCCGGCGACGGCCGCTGCCCGACCTGCGGCGGCTCGGGCTTCGAGCATGTAGAGATGCAGTTCCTGTCGGACGTCTACCTGCGCTGCCCGGACTGCGACGGCCGGCGCTACCGCGCCGAGCTGCTGGATGTGAAGATCGTGCGCGGCGACCGCCAGCTCAGCGTGGCCGACACGCTCGACCTGACGGTCAGCGAGGCCGCGCGCCTGTTTGCCGACGACCGCGACGTGGTGGCCAAGCTGCAGCCGATCGTCGACGTGGGCCTGGACTACGTGCGCCTGGGCCAGCCGGTGCCGACGCTGTCGGGCGGCGAGGCGCAGCGCCTGAAGCTGGCCGGCTTCCTGGCCGAAGCCGTGGCGTCGTCCCGGCCCTCGCAGCGCGTGGCGAACAAGGGCACGCTCTACCTCTTCGACGAACCGACCACCGGGCTGCACTTCGACGACATCGCCAAGCTGATGCGTGCGCTGCGCAAGCTGCTCGACGCCGGGCATTCGGTGATCCTGATCGAGCACAACCTGGACGTGATCCGCGCCGCCGACTGGGTGATCGACCTCGGCCCCGAGGGCGGCGAGGCCGGCGGCGAGCTGCTGTTCGCGGGCACGCCGGAGGAGATCCGGCTGCAGCCCGGGTCGCACACCGGCAAGGCGCTGGCCGACTACGAGGTGGCGATCGGCATCGCGCACCGCGTCGAGGAGGGCAGGCCGCTGCAGGCGGTGGTGCGCGCCGCGCGCGCAGCGGCCAACGACGAGCAGGTGATCCGCATCGTCAACGCGCGCGAGCACAACCTGAAGTCGATGGACGTCGACATTCCGCGCGGCAAGTTCAGCGTGATCACCGGCGTGTCGGGCTCGGGCAAGAGCACGCTGGCCTTCGACATCCTGTTCAACGAGGGGCAGCGGCGCTATCTCGAATCGCTGAACGCCTATGCGCGCAGCATCGTGCAGCCGGCGGGCCGACCGGAAGTGGACGCGGTGTACGGCATCCCGCCGACGGTGGCGATCGAGCAGCGCCTGTCGCGCGGCGGGCGCAAGAGCACCGTGGCCACCGTCACCGAGGTCTGGCACTTCCTGCGCCTGTTGTGGGTCAAGCTCGGCATCCAGCATTGCGCCAAGGACGGCACGCCGGTGCTGCCGCAGAGCGCCGAGAGCATTGCGGCGCAACTGCTGCGCGACCACCGCGGCCAGCATGTCGGCCTGCTGGCGCCGTTGGTCGTCGCGCGCAAGGGCGTCTACACCGACCTCGCCAAGTGGGCCAAGGCGCGTGGCCACTCGCACCTGCGCGTCGACGGCGAGTTCCTGAAGGTCGATCCGTTCCCGCGCATCGACCGCTTCAAGGAGCACACGATCGAGCTGCCGGTGGGCGACCTGGTGGTCGACCCGGCGCGCGAAGCCGAGCTGCGCGAATTGCTGACCAAGGCGCTCGACCTCGGCAAGGGCGTGATGCACCTGCTGGCGCCGCTTGATGGGCTGAAGGCGGCGATGGAGGCCGGCACGTCGACCGCGGGCTTCGGCAGCGTCAAGGTGTTCTCGAGCAAGCGCGCCTGCCCGACCTGCGGCACCAGCTACCCCGAGCTCGACCCGCGCCTGTTCTCGTACAACAGCAAGCATGGCTGGTGCCCGGGCTGCGTCGGCACCGGGCTGACGCTGACGCGCGAGCAGCGCAAAGCCTTCGACGACTCGGTGCGCAACGACGACGACAAGGGCCGCGAGCAGAGCTTCCCAAGCGAGGAGCCCGAGGTCGATGGACTCGCCGGCACGCCCTGCGTCGACTGCAGCGGCACGCGCCTGAACCCCACCGCGCGCGGCGTCAGCTTCGGCGGCGAACCGATCGGTCGCGTCGCGGCCTGGTCGGTGGGCGACGCGCGGCGCTGGGTCGAGGCGCTGCGCCTCGAAGGCCGAGACGCGGAGATCGCGCGCGACGTGGTCGCGGAAGTCAAGAGCCGGCTCGAGTTCCTCGAGCAGGTGGGCCTGGGCTACCTGACGCTCGACCGCGCGGCGCCCACGCTGTCCGGCGGCGAGGCGCAGCGCATCCGGCTGGCGGCCCAGCTCGGCAGCAACCTGCAGGGTGTGTGCTACGTGCTCGACGAGCCCACCATCGGCCTGCACCCACGCGACAACCGCGTGCTGCTCGACGCACTGGCCACCCTGAGCGACAAGGGCAACACCCTGGTGGTGGTGGAGCACGACGAGGACACGATCCGGCGCGCCGACCACCTGATCGACATCGGCCCGGGCGCCGGCAAGCGCGGCGGGCGCGTCGTCGCGCAGGGCAACGTGGCCGCCTTGTCGGCGCAGGCCGACTCGGTGACGGGCCGCTTTCTCGCGCGACCGCTGAAGCATCCCTTGCAGCCGCGGCGGGCCGTCAACGGCAGCGGCAACGCGCTGGCGCTGCGGGGCGCGTCGCTGCACAACCTGCGGCAGCTGGACCTCGAGGTGCCATTGCAGCGGCTGGTGGCCGTCACCGGCGTCTCGGGCTCAGGCAAGAGCACGCTGGCACGCGACGTATTGCTCGACAGCGTGGCGGCCTTGGTGAGTTCGCGCGGCAAGGCGACGCTGGCCGGCTGCGACTCGGTCGAGGGCTGGCAGGCGGTGGACCGCGTCCTCGAGGTCGACCAGACGCCGATCGGCAAGACACCTCGATCCTGCCCGGCCACATACATCGGCTTCTGGGATCCGATCCGCAAGCTGTTCGCCGAAACGCTGGAGGCCAAGGCTCGCGGCTATGCGCCCAACCGCTTTTCCTTCAACACCGGCGAGGGCCGCTGCCCGACCTGCGAAGGCCAGGGCCTGCGCACCATCGGCATGAGCTTCCTGCCCGACGTGAAGATCCCCTGCGAGGCCTGCCGCGGCGCGCGCTTCAATCCCGAGACGCTGGCGGTGACCTGGCGCGGCAAGAACATCGGCGATGTACTGACCATGGAGATCGACGAGGCGGTGGAGTTCTTCGGCGCCATCACGCAGATCGCCCATCCGCTGCAACTGATGAAGGATGTCGGCCTGGGCTACCTGACGCTGGGGCAGCCATCGCCCACGCTGTCTGGCGGGGAGGCGCAGCGGATCAAGCTGGTGACGGAGCTCTCGAAGGTGCGCGACGACATCACGCGCCGGGGCCAGAAGGCGCCGCACACGCTGTACGTGCTCGACGAACCCACGGTGGGTTTGCACATGGCCGACGTGGAGAAGCTGATCCGCGTGCTGCACCGGCTGGTGGACGGC
>DATLIE010000105.1:0-7014 GCA_035539635.1 Burkholderiaceae bacterium | reverse complement strand
GGCGGCCCGGGCCTGCGTTCTCCGGCCCACGCTCGCGGGGCACCGGCCGCGGTTCGCGAGCGCCACCTCTTGAACACCGCTTCGACATGCGCACTCGGCGGCGACCGCGAACCGCGGCCGGTGCCCCGCGAGCGTGGGCCGGAGAACGCAGGCCCGGGCCGCCCGCCACGCTGAACTTCAGCGACTGGCCTTTGCCCGCCAAAGCACCAGGGCCCCCGCCACGCCGGCCACCAGCGAACCCGCCAGCACGCCGAGCTTGACGCGCGTCTCCCACTCGGGCCCCAGCGTGCCGAAGGCCAGGCCGCCGATGAACAGGCTCATCGTGAAGCCGATGCCGCACAGCAGTGCCACGCCGAGCAGCTGGGTACCCGTCGCCCCGGCCGGCATCGACGCGAGGCCGAGGCGGATCGCCAGCCACGACGAGCCGAACACGCCCACCGCCTTGCCCAGCACCAGGCCGACACCGATGCCCAGCGTGACCGGCTGCGCCAGCGCCTCGAGGCTCGCGCCGGCCAGGCTGACGCCGGCGTTGCAGAAGCCGAACATCGGCAGCACCGCGAAGGCCACCCAGGGATGCAGGCCATGCTCGATGCGCTGCAGCGGCGAGCCACCGGCCGGGTCGCGCACCGGCACCGCGAGCGCGGTCACCACGCCGGCGAGCGTGGCGTGCACGCCCGACTTCAGCACGAAGATCCAGATCAGCACGCCGACCGCGATGTACAGGTCCACGCGCATCACGCGCGCGCGGTTCATGGCCACCAGGGCCACGATGCCCACGCCCGCACCGGCCAGCGCCAGCACCGAGAGCTGGTCGGTGTAGAAGAGCGCGATGATCACGATCGCGCCCAGGTCGTCGATGATCGCCACCGCGGTCAGGAACACCTTCAGCGAGGCGGGCACGCGCGAGCCGAGCAATGTGACGACGCCGATCGCGAACGCGATGTCAGTGGCCGACGGGATGGCCCAGCCGCGCAGCGCCGACGCATCGCCCCAGTTGATCGCCGCATAGATCGCCGCCGGCACGGCCATGCCGCCGAGCGCCGCGATCGCCGGCAACGCCGCCTGCGAGCGCGACGACAGCTCGCCCTCGACGAACTCGCGCTTGATCTCGAGGCCGACGAGGAAGAAGAAGACCGCCATCCACAGGTCGTTGACCCACACCAGCAGCGACTTCTCCAGCCGCACCAGGTCGCCGACCACCACGGCGCCGGGCACGCGCAGGAAGCCCTCGTACCAGCCCGCCAGCGGCGAGTTGCTGACGATCAGCGCGGCCAGCGCCGCCAGGCCGAGCACGATGCCGCCGGCCGACTCCTGAGCGAAGAAGCGTGTGAAGGGGTTCGAGGTGTCGGAGGGTGGCATCGTCACGAGGTCGGCGCCGCCGGCGACAGCGGCAGCCAGACCTGCATTGTCGTGCCCGCCCGCGGCTCGCTCTGAACCTCGAGCCGGCCGCCGAAGCGCTCGATGAGCGCGCGGCTGACCACCAGGCCGAGGCCGGCGCCTTCGACCCCACCGCGTTCGGCGCCGAGGCGATTGAAGGGCTGGAACAGGCCGCGCATCTGTTCGGCCGTCATGCCCACGCCGTCGTCGCGCACCGTCACCAGCGCCCAGCCCGGCTCGGCGGGCGCCGCCGTGAGCCACACATGGCCGTCCGGCCGGTTGTACTTGATCGCGTTGGACAGCAGGTTCACGAGCACCTGCTCGAGCCTCGTTCGATCCGCATGCACCGGCGCGGACAGCGCGGGCGCATCGACCCGCAACGTCACGCCATGCTCGCGTGCCAGCGGTTCGAGCAGCCCGGCCACGGTGCGCAGCGTCGCGCCCAGGTCCACTTCGGCCAGCGTGACACCCAGCCCGCCCTGTTCGGCGCTGGACAGGTCAAGGATGTCGTTGACCAGGCGCAGCAGGTGTTCGCCGCCCTGGCGCACGAAGGCCAGGCGGCGCGTCTGTGCCGGGCCGAGGCGCTCGTCCGGGTCCAGCGCCATCATCTGCGCGAAGCCGAGCACCGCATTCAACGGCGTGCGCAGTTCGTGGCTGGCGCGGGACAGGAAGGCCGTCTTGGCGGCGCTGGCCTGTTCGGCCGCTTCCTTGTCGCGGCGCAACTGCGCCGCGAGCTCGTCGGCGCTGACGTCGCGCACCAGGCCGATCACCAGGTCCGGGTCGGGGCTGCGACAGGCGTCGAGCTCCACATGGCGCCAGCCGCCGTCGCTGTGCCGCGTGCGAAAGCGCACCCGCCACGGGCCGCTGGCCGCCAGCCCTTGCCGGTTGGCGTCGAGCACGGGCACGCGGTCGTCGGGAACGATCTGGCGGAACATCTCGCCGGTGCGGCGTCGGCCCGGGCCGTCGGCCGGCAGGCCGTGCAGCACCAGGCCGCGCGGGTCCACGTCCATCGTCTGCGTCGTCAGCCGCCACTCGAAAACGCCGATCAGCGCCGCATCGGCGGCCATCTGCCAGCGCGCATTGGCCGCGCGCTGCGACGACTCCGACTCCGCGAGGCGGCGCCAGGTGCGCAGCGCGAACGTCGCAGCCATCGCCGTCAGCAGCAGCGCCAGCGCGAGCGTTGCGACGATGGCGACACCGGCGCTCTGGCGCGAGGCCTCGCCGAGCCGGCGCGAGAACTCGCGCTCGTGCGCCATCAGGCGCCCATCGATCGCGTCGAGCGCGGCCAGCAGCTCGCCGCGCCGGCGCGCGTCGAGGCCGGGCCCCGCGTCGCGCGCTTCGCGCGCCAGCGCGGCCATGCGGTCGATGTCGACGTCGGCGGCGGCCCAGACCTCGATCGCGCGCGCGATCGCCGGCACGGCGCCGAGCCAGATGTACAGGCGGGCCATGCCGGCCACGTCGTCCGGGTGGTTGCCGCCCTGCTCGAAGCCCTCGCGCACCACGGCCATGTCGGTGCCGGCGCGGTCGAGTTCGAGGCGTGCACGCCGGTCGCCCAGCGGCACCGCGAGCGCGCGGTCGAAGGCCGCGAGCGCCGCCGCGTCGCCGCCTTGCAGGTAGTGGCGCAGCTGCTGGCTGGCCAGCGCGCGCGACTTCGACCACAGGCTTTCGCCGCCGACATAGGCGCGCGCCGCCGACAGCAGGTCGGCGCTGACCACGCCCAGCAGCGCCAGCAGCGCCACCGCCAGGACGAACGGGGCCACCACACGCCAACCGTCGCGTCGCGCGGCGCTGGCGTCGTGCACTTCAGGCACCGTCGTGCGAACCGACCGGAGGGACCGGGCGCGCTACAGCGTGCGCGCGTCGAAGGTGTTGCACTGCGCCACGCTGCCCGCGTCGAGCCCGCGCCGGAACCAGGTCTGACGCTGCGCGCTCGTGCCGTGCGTGAAGCTCTCGGGCACCACGGTGCCCTGCGACTTGCGTTGCAGCGCGTCGTCGCCGATCTGCGCCGCGGCGTTCATCGCCTCCTCCACGTCGCCGCGCTCGAGCCAGCCCTTGCCCTTTTGCGAGTGGTGGGCCCAGACGCCGGCGAAGCAGTCGGCCTGCAGTTCGACGCGCACCGACAGCGCGTTCATCTGCTGCTCGGACACGCGCCCGCGCATGCCGTCCACCTTGCCGGTGATGCCCAGCAGGTTCTGCACATGGTGGCCGACCTCGTGCGCGATCACGTAGGCCTGCGCGAAGTCGCCCGGCGCACCCATGCGCGCGCGCAACGTGTCGAAGAAGCCGAGGTCGATGTAGACCTTCTGATCGCCTGGGCAGTAGAACGGCCCCATCGCCGATTGGCCGGTGCCGCAGGCGGTGCCCACCGCGCCGCGGAACAGCACCAGCTTCGGCGCAGCGTAAGTGGCGCCGCCACCGCGCATCACCGCAGCCCACACGTCCTCGGTGTCGGCGAGCACGGTGGAGACGAACATCGCCGCCGCGTCGCTCGCCGGTGGCCGTTGCGCCGGCGTGGTCTGCGCGCTCGGCGCCTCGAGGGGGCTGCCACCGCCGCTGAGCAGACCGAGCACCGTGAGCGGGTTGATGCCGAAGATCCAGCCCGCCACCAGCGCGATCACGATCGTGCCCAGGCCGATGCCGCGTCCGCCGCCGAGGCGAAAGCCGCCGCCACCACCACCGGCGTCGCGCCGGTCCTCGACGTTGTCGCTCTGGCGCTGGCCTTCCCACTTCATGGGTGTCTCCCTGGGGTCACGCTGTCCGGGTTGTACCGCAAGTCCTCGCGTCGGCCGCCATACCCTTAGAAAAGCAAGCCTTGTCCGGACCGGGCCGCGTGGACCGGCGCGCGCCGGACAGCCTGGCCTCAGGCCATCGCGCGCTGCAACAGCACCTTCTGTTCCCGCTCGTTGGCCGTCATCGACGCCGCACGCATGAACTCGGCGCGCGCCTCGTCGTGGCGCCCGAGCTTGGCCAGCAGGTCGCCGCGCACGCTGGGCAGCAGGTGGTAGCGCGCGAGCGCCGGCTCGGCCGCCAGCGCGTCGACGATCTCGAGCGCCGCGGCCGGGCCGAACGCCATGCCCACCGCCACCGCGCGGTTCAGCGCCACCACCGGCGACGGCAGGCCCTGCGCCAGCGCGTCGTACAGCGCCACGATGCGCGGCCAGTCGGTGGCGTCGGCCGTCGCCGCGCGTGCATGGCAGGCCGCGATCGCCGCCTGCAGCGCATACGGGCCCAGGCCGTCCTGCCCTGCGGCCAGCGCTTCGGCGCGGTCCAGCAGCGCAAGGCCGCGCCGGATCAGCAGCCGGTCCCAGCGTCGGCGGTCCTGCTCGAGCAGCAGCACCGGGTGGCCGTGGGCATCGGTGCGCGCCGCGGTGCGCGAGGCTTGGATCTCCATCAGCGCGAGCAGGCCGAGCACCTCGCCATGCTCGGGCATCAGCGTGGCCAGCACACGCCCCAGGCGCAGCGCCTCGTCACACAGCGCGGGACGCATCCAGTCGCCGCCCGAGGTGGCGGCATAACCTTCGTTGAAGACCAGGTAGATGACCTCAAGCACCGAGGCCAGGCGCTCGGGCAGCGCGTCGGCACGCGGCACCTCGAACGGCACCTTGGCCGCGGCCAGGCTGCGCTTGGCACGCACGATGCGCTGCGCGATCGTCGGCTCGGACGCGAGGAAGGCGCGCGCGATCTCGTCCGTCGTCAGGCCGCACAGCAGCTTGAGCGTCAACGCCACGCGCGCGTCGGGCGAGAGCACCGGGTGGCAGGCGGTGAACACCAGGCGCAGCAGATCGTCGCCGATGTCGTCGCCCTCGGCCGCTTGGAGGGCCTCGACGAGGTCGGGCACCACGTGGTCGCCCCGCGCGTCGGCGTCGGCGCCCAGCTCTTCCTGCTTGCGCGCATGCAGCGAAGCCTGGCGCAGGCGGTCGAGCGCGCGGTGCTTGGCGGTGGCCATCAGCCAGGCGGCGGGTTTGTCGGGCACGCCCTCGGTGGGCCAATGCTCGAGCGCGGCCACCAGCGCGTCCTGCGCCAGGTCCTCGGCCAGGCCGACGTCGCGCACCATGCGGGCGACGACCGCGATGATCTTCGGCCGCTCGAGCCGCCAGACGGCGTCGATGGCACCGTGGACCTCCCGGCTCATGTCAGGCGTTCGGCGGCTCGCCGGTCATGTGGACCAGTTCCCAGATGTGGCCATCCAGGTCCTCGAAGCCATGCGCGTACATGAAGCCGTGGTCCTGCGGCTCGCGCGGCACCGCGCCACCCGCGGCACGTGCCTTGGCCACCAGCGTGTCGACCTCGTCGCGGCTGCCGCACGACAGGCAGGTCAGCACCTCGGTGGTCTTCGTGGCGTCGGCGATCGCCTTGCGCGTGAAGCTGCGGAAGAACTCCTCGGCCAGCAGCATCGCGAAGATGTTCTCGCCGATCACCATGCAGGCGCCGCTGTCGTTGGTGAAAGTCGGGTTGAAGGTGAAACCGAGCGATTCGAAGAAGGCCTTCGAGCGCTTCAGGTCGCGGCAGGCCAGGTTGACGAAGATCTGCTGGTGCATGGCGGCCTCCTCAACGCTTGCCGGCCTGGCCGATGTCGAGTTCGCGCATGCGGTCCAGCGCATGGCTGTCGCCGGGCGCCGCGAAGTCGTCCAGCTCGAACATCTGGCGCACCTCGATCTGCGCCACGCCACCGTCGATCGACGGGTTCGGAAAGCGGCGCGCCCACTCCAGCGCTTCCTCGCGCGAACGCACCTGGATCATCGTGTAGCCGGCGACGATCTCCTTGGTCTCGGCGAAAGGACCGTCGACCACGCGGCGCTGCTTGCCGTCGTAGTGGATGCGAAAGCCGGCCGCCGTGGGCCGCAGGCCGTTGCCGTCGAGCAGCACGCCGGCCTTGGCCAGTTCCTCGTGGTAGGCGCCCATCTCGGCGAACAGGCTCTCGGGCGGCATCTTGCCGGCTTCGCTGTCGGCGGTGGCCTTCACCAGGATCATGAATCGCATCGTGTGTCTCCAGTCGAGCCGGCGGCTCTCGTTCCACGACGGCTGGCGGGCGCCCCGATCGACACTAGCGGATGTAACAGGGGCCGGTCTCGCGGACCTCGACCGTGCACCAGGCAGCGGCCGGGCAGCTCTTGGCGATCGCCAGCGCCTCGTCGCGCGTCGCAACGTCGAGCAGGAAGAAGCCGCCGACCATTTCCTTCGCTTCGGCGAAAGGGCCATCGAGCAGGCGCGCGGCGCCGCTGTGCACCCGCACGCGCGTGGCATGGTCCAGCGACTGCAGCGAGCTGCTGGCCATCAGCACGCCGCGCTGCTGCAACGTGGCAGTGAAGTCGAGCATCTGCTGGTAGGCCTCGCGGCCGGCCGCTTCGCCGCGCTCGGCGCGCTGGCCTACGGGTTCGTGGATCAGGAGCATGAAGGCCATGCGAGTGTCTCCCGGTGTCGAGTCAAGTCGGGCCTGATTGTGGCTGCAGCCTCGCGTCGCTGCCTTGACATGACCGGCCAGGCGCAGCGTGCCTGGCCGAGGAGAGTTCAGCGCGGGGTGTCCTCGAACGCCGCGAACAGCTCGAGCGCGAGCGCCCGCAGGGCGGCGTCCTGGCTGGCGTGCGCACGCGCGAAGCACTCGAAGGCGTAGAGCCGGTCGTAGCCGAGGCGGGCCGC
>DATLIE010000104.1:0-2756 GCA_035539635.1 Burkholderiaceae bacterium | reverse complement strand
ACGCGGCCCGCGGCGCCAGCCAGGCATCGGTGTAGGCGTTCTCGGCCTTCAGGTAGTCGAGCACGCGCGGGTCGTCGCGGTCGCGCAGCCAGTGGTAGTCGTCGATGCGGCGCTCGCCGTGGACGCTGACGTCCTTCGGCTGGCGCGGTGCCACCGGGGGGTCGGGCAGCGGCGGGGAGCCGGAGGCAAGGAGCGGGGCGAGCAGTGAGGTCATGCCGAGGAGGGCGCGGAGCAACCAGGTCTTCATGGGGTGTTGAGCGGAGGGCGCGAGGGCAGACGCCGGGGCGGATGCTAATGCCCGGGCTCGGACAGCGGCGCGGGGCTGTGTCGCGCTTGCGGGCGAAGCGCGCAGGAACGCTCGGATGTGGGCCGTTGCCGTTGCCGTGGCGTTTGGCGCTTCCCGGCTGCCGGTTGACCGCTGCGGTTGCTGAGGCTGCGGGGGAAACTGGAGCGTGGGAGCGGCAAAGGCGCGCCCGGGCAGTCCTCAGCGCTTCAGCGAGACGGTCGGCGCTGCGCGCCGACCCCCCTGCGGCAAACGCCAGTGAGGCGCGTATCGCCCCAGCATCGCAACGACCTTCGCACCGGCGCTGGCATTCGGGCATCGCACGCTTCAGCGGTGGCTACCGGGCAGGCGGTCTCCGGCGGGGGCGATTTCTGGGGCGGCGAGAAGGTGAGCACGGACACGAGCCGTCCGGGGGACGGCTCGTGCCTTGCGAACGGCCGGGCCGCAAGGCCCGGCACGGCCTGCAAGGCCAGGGGCGGGGTCGGCGCGCGCAGCGCGCTTCGTGATCCGACTCGCCGCGCCATGTTCGAGCGCAGTGAGCGTAGCGAGTTGCGCGGCGCGACCCCGCTCCGAGCATCGCAGCGGAGTCGGCGCGCGGCGCCGACCGCCCCAGCATGAGCCCACGCCGGAGGCCCGCCTGCCGCGATGCTCAGAATCGCCGCACCTGTACGGGCGCTGCGGCCGCTATGAGCGGAGCGTGTGGCGGGGCACGTCCAGGCGCCCGCGTGGCAGCGGAGTCGCTGTGCAGCGCTGACCGCCATGGCAAGAGGCCTCGCCCGGAGGGTACCTGTCGCGATGCGCTGCTGCATTCGCAGCAGCGCATCCGTAGCGCTGCTGCTACGAATGCGCTGCTGCTACGAATGCGCAGCGCGACAAGTCGCGACGCTTTAGAGCTCCAGGTTGTCGATCAGCCTGGTGGATCCCAGCTTCGCCGCCGCCAGCACCACCAGCGGCTCGCGCGCCTCGAGCTGCGCCGCGTCCGGTGTCAGCAGGTCGCGGCGGCGGCGCAGGGCGACGTAGTCGGGCGCCCAGCCTCGCTGGCGCAGGTGGCTCATGGCCTGCGCCTCGATGGCCGCCACGTCGCGGTCGCCGGCCTTCAGCGCGGCCTGCACGTCGCGCAGCGTGGCGGCGAGCTGCGGCGCCTCGGCGCGTTCGGCCTCGCTCAGGTAGCCGTTGCGGGAGCTGAGGGCCAGGCCGTCGCGGGCGCGCGTGGTCTCGCCGGCGACCACCTCGGTGCGAAGCGCGAACTGCTGCACCATGCGGCGGATCGTCAGCAGCTGCTGGTAGTCCTTCTTGCCGAACACCGCCAGGCGCGGCTGAACGCAGTGCAGCAGCTTCATGACCACCGTGCAGACGCCGGTGAAGAAACCGGGGCGGAAGGCACCCTCGAGGATGTCGGCCAGCTCCGGCGGCGGCAGCACCTTGTAGGTCTGGGGCTCGGGATAGAGCTCGGCCTCGGTCGGTGCGAAGACCAGGTTGCAGCCGGCGCTGCGCAGCAGGTCGCAGTCGTGTTCCAGCGTGCGCGGGTAGCGGTCGAAGTCCTCGTGCGGCGCGAACTGCAGCCGGTTGACGAAGATGCTCGCCACCACCGGCCCGCCGTGCGCATGCTCGTGCTCGCGCGCCAGCTTCACCAGCGACAGGTGCCCCTCGTGCAGGTTGCCCATGGTCGGGACGAAGGCGGGCGCCTTGACGGCGGCGAGCGCCTGGCGGAGTTCGGCGATGGTGTGGACGACGCGCATTCGAGGTCGGGATCGAAGGTCCGCGCGGGGACGGATCGGGCTGCGGCGCGCGCCGGCTCGGCTCGGCGCCGGCTCAGTAGGCGTGCACCGCGTCGTCGGGGAAGCTGCCGTCCTTGACGGCCGCGACGTAGCGTCGCACCGCGTCCTCGATCGAGGACGCGCCCTCCATGAAGTTGCGCACGAAGCGCGGCAGCTTGCCGCGCGTGACGTGCAGCATGTCGTGCAGCACCAGCACCTGGCCGGCGGTGCCGGCGCCGGCACCGATGCCGATCGTCATCAGCTGCGGGTTGTCGGCCTGGACGTCGCGCGCCACGGCGGCCGGCATCAGCTCGAGCACCATCATGGCGGCGCCGGCCTCGCTCAGCTCCCTGGCATGGCGGCGCAGCGTGGCCGCGCTGTCGGCGTCCCTGCCCTGGACGCGGTAGCCGCCCAGCGCGTGCACGCTCTGCGGCGTGAGGCCCAGGTGGGCGCACACCGGCACGCCGCGCTCGACCAGGAAGCGCACGGTCTCGGGCGTCCAGCCGCCGCCCTCGAGCTTGACCATCTGCGCGCCGGCCGCCAGCAGCGTGCCGGCGTTGCGCAGAGCCTGCACCGGGTTCTCCTGGTAGCTGCCGAAGGGCATGTCGGCGATCAGGAAGGCGGCGCGGTTGCCGCGCGCCACGCTGCGCGTGTGGTAGCCGATCTGCTCCAGCGTCACCGACAGCGTGCTCGGCTGGCCCTTGATGACCATGCCG
>DATLIE010000103.1:0-13010 GCA_035539635.1 Burkholderiaceae bacterium | reverse complement strand
GGTGGTCACCGCGCACAACGGCTGCCTGCAGCTCGAGGTGACATTGCACGGGCTGGCTTCGCATGCCGCCTACCCCGAGACCGGCGTCGACGCGCTGCAGGCCGCCAACGCGCTGCTGACCGCGCTCTACGCGCACAACGCCGAGCTGCGAACGCGCCGTTCCAAGGTCGAGGGCATCACGCACCCCTACCTGAACGTCGGCCGCATCGACGGCGGCAGCAACACCAACGTCGTGCCCGGCAAGGTGACGCTCAAGCTCGACCGCCGCATGATCCCCGAGGAGAACCCTGGCGAGGTGGAGACCGAGGTGCGCGCGCTGATCGAGCGCGCCGTGGCCGCGCACGACCCGCGCATCAAGGTGGAGATCCGGCGCCTGCTGCTGGCGCACTCGCTGCAGCCGCACTCGGCCAACGCGCCGCTGGTCGAGGCGATCCGCCGCCACGCCGCGGCCGTGTTCGGCGAGGCGCCGCCCGTGGTCGGCACGCCGCTGTACACCGACGTGCGCTTGTACGGCGCCCACGGCGTGCCGGCGGTGATCTACGGCGCCGGCCCGCGCACCGTGCTCGAGAGCAATGCCAAGCGCGCCGACGAGCACCTGGTGCTGGAGGACCTGCGCCGCGCCACCAAGGTGGTGGCGCGCGCGCTGGCGGACCTGCTCGCCTGAGCGGCGCTACTCGGTCCCGCGCGCGGCCAGTGGCCGCGCGATGGCGGCCTCGATCGCTTCGAGCAGTGCCTGGATCGTGAAGGGCTTGCCCAGGTAGCCGTCGAAGCCGGCGGCGATGAAGCGCTCGCGGTCGCCGCTCATCGCGTGCGCGGTCAATGCGACGATCACCGCCGGCGGCGCCTGGCCTTCGGTCTCGATGCGGCGCCACTGGCGCACGACGTCGGTGCCGTCGAGCTCGGGCATCTGGATGTCCATCAGCACCACGTCGTAGCGCGCGTTGAGCAGCCGGTCGAGCGCCTGCGCGCCGTCGCGCACGCTGGTGACCTCGGCCCCCAGCTGCGCCAGCATGGTCTGCGCCAGCAGCAGGTTGACGTCGTTGTCCTCGGCCAGCAGCACATGCCGGCCGTCGAGCCGCCGCAGCGCGTGGGACGCGACCGTGCCGGGGTCGAAGCGGCCCTCGATCCTGCGCGACAGCGCGTCGTGCAGCTCGCGCGGCGCGAGCGGGCGCGTCAGGCGCGCCACCGGCAGGCCGCGCGCCGATGGCAAGGTGCCGGCGGGACGCTCGATCATCGCGTCCACCGCGCCGACGGCGTGCAGCACGATCAGGCGGCGCAGCTCGCCACGGCCGCGCCACTCGCGCACCGCGGCGTCGTACGGCGTCGGGTGGGTCACGCCCTCGAACACGAGCGTGTCGATCGGCAGCTCGCGCTGGCCGAGCGCCTGCGCCGGATGACGCGCGACCACGGCCTCGATGCCCCACAGCACGAGCCAGGGCCGCCATATCTCGAAGCTGCCGCCCTCGGCCTCGATCCAGGCCAGGCGCCGGCCCTGCAGCGCGGGCATCGGCACGCTGCGCGGCGCCGCCTCGAGCGGGAGGTCCACCGTGAATCGGCTGCCGCGGCCGAGCGAGCTGTCGAGCACGATGCGCCCATCCATCAATGCGACCAGCTGGCGGCAGATCGCCAGGCCGAGGCCGGTGCCGCCGAAGCGGCGCGTCGTGGACTCGTCGGCCTGGACGAAAGGCTCGAACACCTGCTCGTGCTTGTCCGGCGCAATGCCGGGCCCGGTGTCTTCGATAGCGATCGAGATTCGGCGCGGCGGCGCGTCGTCGTCGCCGCCCTGCACGCCAGCGCGCACGGTCACGCTGCCGGCCTGCGTGAACTTGACCGCGTTGCCCACCAGGTTGCCCAGCACCTGGCGCAGGCGCGTCGGGTCGCCGCGCACCAGCTCGGGCAGCTCCGGCGCGATCACCAGCGTGAAGCCGAGCGCCTTGGCGCGCGCGCGCAGCGCCATCGGCCGGCAAGCCTCGACCAGCAGCGCATGCAGGTCGAATGCGGTGCGCTCGATGCCCATCGCGCCGGCGTCGATCTTCGACAGGTCGAGCACGTCGTTGACGATCTCGAGCAGGCCCTGGGCCGCGGCGCGCGCCAGCGTCAGCCACTCGCGCTGCTGCGGGGTCAGCGCGCTGGCGAGCACCAGGTCCGTGAGGCCCATCATGCCGTTGATCGGCGTGCGCACTTCGTGGCTGATGTTGGCGAGGAAGCGGCTGCGCGCCTCCACCGCCGCCTGCGCGCGCTGCATCGCGCTGCGCAGCGAAGCCTCGCGCTGGCGCTCGTCGCTCACGTCGCGGATCACCGCGAGCACGCCGATGCTGCCGTCGGCCAGCATGATCGGGCGCCGGTCGGCGAGCAGCACACGCTCGCCGTCGCCCAGGCCGAGGTCGATGCGCTCCTCGCGCACCACGGTCACGCGCTCCTCGATCACGCGCGCCTCGATCGCGCCGATCGCCGCGATCGCCGGGTGGTCGCCGAAGGCCTCGCGCGGCGTGCGCCCGATCAGCTCGTCCTTGCGCCGCCGCGTGGCGCGCGCGTAGGCGTCGTTGACCAGCACGTAGCGCTGCTGCGCGTCCTTGACCAGGATGTAGTGGTCCTCGAGGTCGATCACCTCGCGCACCAGGCGCTCGTGATGCTCGATCTCGCGCGCCTGCCTGCGCAGCGCACTGATGTCGCGCGCCACCACCAGCAGCAGCGTGCGCCCGTCGGACACGTTGACCAGGCGCCGCGTCACCATCAGCTGGCTCTCGCCGTCGGGCCCGGCGACCGCCTGTTCGGTCACCAGCGGGCCCTCGCCGGCCCAGACGCGACGGTCGAGTTCGAGGCTGGCGCGCAGGCTCGGCGCGTCGCCGAACACGGTGCGCGAGTCGCGGCCGAGCACCTGCGACTCCTCCAGGCGCCAGTAGCGCAGCAGGCCGCTGTTGACCATCACGAAGCGGCCCGCCTCGTCCTTGACCATCATCTGCGTCTCGTCGGCGTCGAACACCGCGCGCAGCAGGCGCTGCGCATGGTCGGCCGCGCGCTGCGAGCGGCGCAGCTCGTCGACGTTGGTCGTGATCGTCAGCACCAGCGGCTGCTCGCGCCCCTGCAGGCGCACCAGGGTCTTGGTGACCAGGTGCGGCGTGCGGTCGTCGAGCAGCAGGTCGCCTTCGGTGTCGACCACGACCGAGCGGCCGCCGCCGGCGAGCAGCCGGGCATCGAGTTCGCGCATGCGCTGGGTGTAGTCGGGGCGGCCCACGTCGACCACCGAGCGCCCTTCCAGTTCGGTCGGCGTGCGGCCGAGCCGCGCCGCCATGTAGGCGTTCATCAGCACCAGGGTGCCGTCGAGCGACTTCAGCGTCAGGCCGCTGGGCATGGCGTCGATCACCGCGCGCAGCAGCGCGCGCTGCTCCGCCAGCTCACGCCGCCGCGACTCCACCAGCTCGGCCGCCAGGTTGAAGGCCTTGCGCGCGGCGTCGATCTCGACCAGGTGCGAGTCGTGTTCCGCCAGGCGCGCGCCGGCCGATTCCGGCAGCGCCTTCGCGAAGGCGGTCAGTTCGCGCAGCGAGCCGAGCGGCCGCGCCAGCAGCCAGTGGAACAGCGCCACCACCAGCACCGCCATCAGCGCCAGCACGACCAGGGCCGGCCACACCATCGACCACCAGGCCTGCGCCAGCGGCGCGCCGTCGTAGACCAGGCGCAGCATGCGCGGGCCGGGCAGCGGGTGGTCGAGCACGTAGTACGCCGGCAACCCGAGCCAGCCGCCGGCCACGCCGCGCAGCCCGGCCGCCGCGTCGGGCGCCGGCAGGCCGGTCGGGGCGGCCACGCCGACCGGGCGCGCGGCGAGCGTGGCGGCGCTGTCGGGCCCGAGCAGCTGGACCGTCAGCAGGCGCGGATCGTCGCGGCACCACTGGTCGAGCAGTGCCTGGTGGCCGGGGGCGTCGGTGCGGTCGTCGATCTGGCGCGCGGCCTGTCTTGCCAGCGCCTGCGCGCCGGCGCCGAGCACACCCTGGAGCGCGCCAAGCTGCTGTTCGGCGCTGTGCCAGCGAAACGCCAGCAGCACCAGTGCCAACGCCGTGGCCGCGACGGCGAACCGCAGGGACAAGCGGTTGACGGATTGCAAGGCAGCGTGGCAGCGACAATCGCTGGCGCAGTGTACGCGGGGCCGCGGCACGGCATTTGCATCGAACGCCCGGCCAGCGATGCTGGCAATCGCCCCGATGCGTGGAGCGCGACCGGGCGCCGACAATCGCACGCGACCCCGCCAGCCATCCAACCTTCGACCCGAGGATCCCGACGATGAACCGACCCGACCTCCCCGCACGCCGCGTCCTGGCCCGCTTCGCGCTCTGCGGCCTGGCGCTGCTCGCCGCCGCCCCCGCCGCGCTGGCCCAGACGCCGGTCAAGTTCCAGCTCGACTGGCGCTTCGAAGGCCCGGCCGCGCTGTTCCTGGCCTCGTCGGCCAAGGGCTACTACAAGGCTGCGGGGCTGGACGTGACCATCGACGCCGGCAACGGCTCGGGCGGCACGGTGCAGCGCGTGGCCAGCGGCACCTACGACATGGGCTTCGCGGATCTCGCGGCGCTGATGGAGTTCCACGCCAACAACCCCGACGCACCGAACAAGCCGGTGGCGGTGATGATGGTCTACAACAACACGCCGGCCGCGGTGCTGGCGCTGAAGAAGAGCGGCATCAAGAGCCCGGCGGACCTGGCCGGCAAGAAGCTCGGCGCTCCGGTGTTCGACGCCGGCCGGCGCGGCTGGCCGATCTTCGCCAAGGCCAACAACATCCAGAACGTCACCTGGACCAGCATGGACCCGCCGCTGCGCGAAACCATGCTGGCGCGCGGCGAGGTGGATGCGATCACCGGCTTCTCGTTCACCTCGCTGCTCAACCTCGAAGCGCGCCAGGTGAAGGCCGAGGACGTGGTGATCCTGCCGTACTCGTCGCACGGCGTGAAGCTGTACGGCAACGTGATCATCGCGACGCCGAAGATGATCAAGGAGAACCCGCAAGCGGTGAAGGCCTTCCTGTCGGCCTTCCTGAAGGGGGCCAAGGAGGTGATGGCCAACCCCGACCCGACGATCGAGTACGTGAAGGCGCGCGACGGCATCATCAACGTCGACCTCGAGAAGCGGCGCCTGCGCATGGCGATCGATGCCGTGGTGGCCAGCCCCGACGCGCGTGCCGAGGGCTTCGGCGTCGCGGTGCCGGGGCGCCTGGCGCTGATGGCCTCGCAGGTGAGCGATGCGTTCGCCACCAAGACGCGCGTCGATGCCACCGCGGTGTGGACCGACGCCTTCCTGCCGCCCAAGGCCGAGCTGAACATCCTGCCCGCTGCGAAGAAGTAGTTCGTGGCTTTCGTCGACTTCCGCAACGTCTGGCTCGCCTACAACGACGAACTGCTCGCGAAGGGGCAGTTCGCCGTCGAGGACATCTCGCTGCAGCTGAACGAAGGCGAGTTCATCGCCATCGTCGGGCCGTCGGGCTGCGGCAAGTCGACCTTCATGAAGCTGGCGACGGGCCTGAAGATGCCGAGCAAGGGCTCGATCGCCATCGGCGGCAAGCCGGTGACAGGCCCCTTGAAGATCAGCGGCATGGCCTTCCAGGCGCCGAGCCTGCTGCCCTGGCGCACGACGCTGGACAACGTGCTGCTGCCGCTGGAGATCGTCGAGCCCTACCGCTCGAACTTCAAGAGCAAGCGTGCCGAGTACGCCGAGAAGGCGCGCGAGCTGCTCAAGAGCGTGGGCCTCGCGGGCTACGAGGACAAGTTTCCCTGGCAGCTTTCGGGCGGCATGCAGCAGCGCGCCAGCATCTGCCGCGCGCTGGTGCACGAGCCGAAGATGCTGCTGCTCGACGAACCCTTCGGTGCGCTCGACGCCTTCACGCGCGAGGAGCTGTGGTGCAACCTGCGCGACTTGCAGGCGGCGAAGAAGTTCAACGTCATCCTGGTCACGCACGACCTGCGCGAGAGCGTGTTCCTGGCCGACACGGTGTACGTGATGAGCAAGAGCCCGGGCCGCTTCGTGGTCCAGCGCAAGATCGACCTGCCGCGGCCGCGCGACCTCGAGATCACCTACACGCCCATCTTCACCGACATCGTGCATGAGCTGCGCGCGCACATCGGCGTGGTGCGGAAGGCCGCAGCATGAAGATCAGCCGCCGGATGGAACGCTGGTCGCCGCTGGTGGTGCTGGTGGCGGTGCTGCTGCTGTGGCAGGCCATCGTGGCGGGCTTCAGCATCGCCGAGTTCATCTTTCCGAGCCCGTGGCAGATCGCCAACGAGTTCATCGCCTTCAAGGGGCCGCTGATCGAGGCGGCGTGGAAGACGTTCTGGGTCACGATGCTCGGCTTCGGCCTGTCGATCGTGGTCGGCGTGATGCTCGGCTTCTTGATCGGCAGTTCGCGCCTGGCTTACACCGCGCTCTACCCGTTGATGGTGGCCTTCAACGCGGTGCCCAAGGCGGCCATCGTGCCGATCCTCGTCGTCTGGTTCGGTATCGGCCTCGGGCCCGGGATCCTGACCGCCTTCCTGATCTCGTTCTTCCCGATCACAGTGAACATCGCCACCGGCTTGGCCACCCTCGAGCCCGAGTTGGAAGATGTGCTGCGCGTGCTCGGCGCCAAGCGCTGGGACGTGCTGATCAAGGTCGGCCTGCCGCGCTCGATGCCCTACTTCTACGGCTCGCTCAAGGTGGCGATCACGCTCGCCTTCGTCGGCACCGTGCTGGCCGAGATGACCGCCGGCGACTCGGGCATCGGCTACCTGATGCAAAGCGCCGGCAGCCAGCAGCGCATGCCGCTGGCCTTCGCCGGGCTGGTCACCATCGGCGTGATGGCGATGGCGATGTACGAGCTGTTCTCGTGGATCGAGAAACGCACCACCGGCTGGGCGCACCGCGGGTCACAGGCGGCCTGACCGTCGGGCGGCCGGCCGCGAGCCGGCCGTCAAGCCACCCGCGGAGTCCCCCATGTCGAAATGCCCTGGCCTCATTCGTCGTCCTGGTGAAGCGCCGCCCCCGGGAACACCGCATGCCCTGCATGTCGTGTTCAGCAGGACGGTCGCTGCGTAGCGCGTACCCATCGGGTGCGCACACCTCTCATTGACTGGAGAAACGCCATGCCAAGCAAGAACACCCTCTGTCTCTGGTACGACGGCACCGCCGAAGAAGCCGCGCGCTTCTACGCCAAGACCTTTCCGGACAGCGCGGTGGGAGCGATCCAACGCGCGCCCGGCGACTACCCCTCCGGCAAGCAAGGCGACGTGCTGGTGGTGGAGTTCAGCGTGATGGGCATCCCGTGCATCGGACTGAACGGCGGGCCGACCTTCAAGCACAGCGAAGCCTTCTCGTTCCAGGTGGCGACCGACGATCAGGCCGAGACCGACCGGCTGTGGAACGCCATCGTCGGGAACGGCGGGCAGGAAAGCGCCTGCGGCTGGTGCAAGGACAAGTGGGGCCTGTCATGGCAGATCACGCCGCGCGCCCTCACCGCGGCGCTGGCCGACCCCGACCGCGCGGCGGCCAAGCGCGCCTTCGAAGCGATGATGGAGATGGGCAAGATCGACATCGCCACGATCGAAGCAGCGCGGCGCGGCTGACGTTCGGCAGGCGTCACCTGCCGGGAGCGGCGCAGTGTGCGGGCCGGTTGGTGGTACCGTGCCCGCACCCGACACCGCCCGCCCTTGAGTCCCGAACAAGCCCTCCAGCACCTGCGGCGCGCCAGCACGGTGGCGCGCGCCGCGATGGCCGACGGCCACCACCCTTTCGGCGCGATCCTGGTCGACACCGACGATCAGACCGTGCTGCTCGAACAGGGCAACGTCGACACGGTCGAACATGCCGAGTCGCTGCTTGCGCGCCGCGCGGCGCGCGAGTTCGCACCCGAGCGCCTGTGGGGCTGCACGCTGGTCACCACGGTCGAACCTTGCGCGATGTGTGCCGGCACGCAGTACTGGGCGCACATCGGTCGCCTCGTCTACGGCATGAGCGAGCGACGCCTGCTCGACCTGACCGGCAACCACGCCGAGAACCCGACGCTCGACCTGCCCTGCCGCGAGGTGTTCGCGCGCGGCCAGAAGGCGATCGAGGTGCTGGGTCCGGTGGCCGCGGCCGAGGGCGAGATCGCCGCGCTGCACCGCGACTTCTGGGCCACACGGTGAGCTGGCGCGGCCGGCTCGAACTGCGCTACCGGCGCGACGGCGAGGGGCGCTGCGTCGGGCACGACCGCCACGACGGCCCGCTGCGCGTGTTGCAGGCGCTGTACCCCGAAGGCCCGGGTGTGTGCCACCACGTGCTGGTGCACCCGCCCGGCGGCATCGTCGGCGGCGACGAGCTCGACATCGACGTGCAGCTCGGCGCCGACACGCAGGCGCTGATCACCACGCCCGGCGCCACCCGCTTCTACCGCAGCGCCGGCGCGGTGGGCGCGCAACGTGCGCGGCTGCAGGTGGGCGACGGCGCGCGGCTCGAGTGGCTGCCGCTGGAGGCGATCGCCTACCGCGGTTGCCGCGCCCACAACCAGGTGCGCTTCGAACTCGACCGCGGCGCGTCGATGATCGGCTGGGACCTGCTGGCGCTCGGCCTGCCGGCTGCCGGCGAGGCCTTCGACGACGGCTGCTTCGAGCAGCACCTCGAGCAGCCCGGCCGCTGGCTCGAACGCGGCCGCCTCGACGCGCGTGACCCGCGCCTCTTCGCGAGCCCGCTCGGCCTGGCCGGCCATGGCGTGCTGGGCACGCTCTGGTTCGCGAGCGCCGAGCCGATCGCGCCGGCGCTGCGCGAGTCCCTGCTCGAGGCCGCGCGCGAAGGCGACGTCGGCGCGGCCTTCGATGGCCCGAGCGGCGCCACCTCGCCCTCGCCGCAGCTGGTGCTGCTGCGCGTGCTCGCGCACCGCGTCGAGCCGGCGTTCACCTGGTTCTCGACCGTGCGTGCGCGCTGGCGCCAAATCGCTTGGCAGATGGCCCCGGTGCCGCCGCGCGTCTGGCGCACCTGAGGCCGCGGCCCACAATCGGGGCCTCCACCCCAAGGCGAAGGATCGAACGATGGACCTCGGCATCCGGGACCACACCGCCGTCATCACCGGCGGCAGCCGCGGCATCGGCAAGGCGGTGGCGCGGGCGCTCGCTGCCGAAGGCGCGCACGTGGCGCTGATCGCGCGCGACCTGGCGGCTGCGCAGGCCAGCGCCGACGAGATCGCGCGCGAGAGCGGCCGCACGGTGCGCGCCTACGCCGCCGACACCGGCGACGACGCGGCGGTGAAGCAGGCCTTCGAGCGCATCGCAGCCGACTTCGGACGCATCGACATCCTGGTCAACGCCGCGGCGCAGCCGGGCGGGCAGAAGCCGCCGCCGACCTTCGCCGAGATCACACAGGCCGACCTCGACGCCGACATCCACGTCAAGGTGATGGGCTACCTGCGCTGCGCGCAAGCCGCGGTGCCGCACATGCGGCGCCAGGGCGGCGGGCGCGTCGTGCACATCAGCGGGCTGGCTGCGCGCAGCACCGGCGCGACGATCGGCAGCATCCGCAATGTGGCGGTGGCCGCGCTGGCCAAGAACATGGCCGACGAACTCGGCCCGCAGGGCATCGTGGTCACCTGCGTGCACCCGGGCCTGACACGCACCGAGAAGACGGCCGGCGTGATCGCGAAGCAGGCCGCGGCCGCCGGCGTCAGCGAGGACGAGATGGCCGAGCGCATGGGACGGCGCAACGCGCTGCAGCGCTGGATCGACGCCAGCGACGTCGCGGCCGTCGTGGCCTTCCTCGCCTCGCCGCTGGCCGCGCCGCTGCACGGCGAGTCCATCGGCGCCGGGGGCGGCACGCCCGGCGTAATTCACTACTAGGAGGCTGCGCGGCAGAGCCGCGCAGCCTCCTAGTAGTGGGTCGAACGTCCCGCTGCCCCGAGCCCCCTCCGAGAAGGGGCGCCAGCATGTTCGAGCGCTCCCTCCAGCCTCCCTCCGAGAGAGAGGCTCCAATCAGACCGACGAGCCGCCTTCGTCCATCAAGCTGGAACCCTCCTCTTGGAGGGGGCTCGGGGGAGCCGTACGTTCGGCGCGCAAGCCGGAGTTGGAGGCGCAGCCTCCTACTCCGGCTTGATGCCCGCGTCCTGCACCAACTTGCGGAACAGCTCGTAGTCGTCGTTCATCGCCTTGGCGAAGTCAGCGGCGGACGAGCCGACGCGCACCACGCCGCGCTCGCGCAGCTTGGCCTCGGTGGCCGGTTGGCGCAGGAAGGCCTGGATCTCGTCGGACAGCTTGGCGACGACGGCCGGCGGCGTGCCCGCCGGCGCGACGACGCCATGCCAGGGCTTCAGGTCGAAACCGGGCACTGCGTCCTTGATTGGCGCCAGGTCGGGCGCGAAGAATGCGCGCTCGGCGGTGGACACGCCCAGCGCGCGCAGCTTGCCCGACTGCACATGCGGCCACGAGGTGGCGGCCGCGTCCATCGACGCGACCACCTGGCCCGAGAGCAGGTCGGTCAGCATCGGTGCCGAGCCCTTGTACGGCACGTGGATCGCCGTCGTGCCGGTCTTCTGCAGGAACAGTTCCATGCCCACGTGCAGCGACGAGCCCGAACCCGATGACCCGTAAGGCACCTTGCCCGGGTTGGCCTTCAGGTAGGCGACGAACTCGGCCAGCGTCTTCGCCGGCACCTTCTCGGCGTTGACGACCAGGATCAGCGGCGTGACGCCGACCATCGACACCGCGGCGAAGTCCTTCACCGCCTGGTACGGAAAGCCGCCGGGCCGCACCGCCGGGTTGATCGCGTTGGCCGCGACGTTGCCCATGCCGATCGTGTAGCCGTCGGGTGCGGCCTTGGCCACCGCGTCCATGCCCAGGCTCGATCCGGCGCCGGGCCGGTTCTCGACCACCACCGGTTGGCCCCACTTGGTCTGCAGGTGCTCCGCCACCATGCGCGACATCACGTCGGCCGCGCCGCCGGGCGGCACCGGCACGATGAACTTGATCGGCTTGTTCGGGTAGTCGGCCTGGGCCGCGGCGCCGGCGGCCAGCACCAGGCCGGCCGCCGCGCCGAGCGCGGCACGCAGCAGGGTTCGCTTGCTGGGGATCATCGTGCGTCTCCTTGTCGTGGGTGTCATCGGTGTGCGTTCATCAGGCCCGCGGCCTGCGCCACGCGCCACTGGCCGCGTGTCGTCGCGGCCTCGGACGCGGTGGCGGATCGGATCCCCGCGCAGTCCAGCGCGGTGGCGTAGCGCGTGCACAGCGCCTCGTCGCCGATCAGCGTGACTGCGAGCGGCCGGGTGCGCTGCGTCGCGCTGCCGATCTCGATGCCGATCAGCAGGCCCGACAGGAAGTCGGGCAAGGCCTCGGGTGCGACCTCGCCCATCAGGCCCGCGGTGCGCGCCGCGAACAGCACGTGCGTGGCGTTGCCGTGCTCGGCGAGTCCCAGGCGCGCGCCGCGCACGAAAGCGTCGCGCTGCAGCGGCGCTGCATCGTCGAAGCGCATCAGGCGGCCGAGGATGCCGTGCCGGGTGCACAGCCCGTAGAGCTCGCCGGTCATGTAGGTCTGGAAGCTGGCGATGTCGCCCTGCGCGCCGAGCCAGGCCCACTTGGCGTGAGTGCCGGGCAGCACCGCGACGCTGCCCGGCGCGAGGTCGGCGCCCCAGAGCTGCGTCTCCTCGCCGCGCATCACGTCGTGCTGGCCGTCGGCGCCGATGCAGCGCAGCCCCGGCACGATGTGCAGCGCCGCACCGCTGTCGAGCGAGACGCGCACCAGCTGCGCGGCGGCCTGCGCCAGCCCTGCCGGGCAGGCGGCGTACGGTGCTTCGTGCCAGCCCTGGCGGCTGCCGATCATGCCGCTGGCGATCAGCGGCGTGCCCGCGTCGACCCAGTCGCCGCACAGGGCACGCAGTGCGGCCTCGAAGCGGCGCTCGGCCGCCGGCGGCGTGATGGCGGTGCCCGAGCGCGTCTCGACCACCGTGGCGTCGTCGCCGAGCAGGCTGGCGCGCAGGTTCGACGTGCCCCAGTCGATCGCCACCAGCCGTGCCAGGTTCATGCGCTGACTCCGATGCGTCGAGCATGCGCCCACAGCGACTCCGCCGGCTCGACGCCCAGGCCCGGCCCCTCGGGCAAGGTGTACGCGCCCTGGGTGCAACGCATCGTCGTGCGCACATGGGCCAGGTTGCGATCGAACACCGAGTGCTGGTACTCGTGCAGCGGCAGCTCGGGCAGTGACGCCGCCGCGTGCAGGCTCGCCGCCAGGAAGATGCCCAGGCCGACCGTGGCGTGCGGCATGACCTGCACGCCCTGCGCGTGGGCCAGGCGCGCGATCTGCAGCATCGCGGTCAGGCCGGTGTGCGCCACCTCGGGCTGCACGATCGCCATCGCGCGGCGTGCAAAGCGCGGCCGCGCCTCGTGCACGTTGTGCCACTCCTCGCCCAGCGCCACCGGCACCGGCGAGGCCGCAGCCACTTCGGCCTGGCCGTCCAGGTCCTCCGGCGCACAGGGCGCCTCGACGAAGAGCGGCCGCCATGGCAGCAGGTGCTCGATCAGCGCCAGCGCCTCGGCGGCCTCGAACTTCCAGTGCAGGTCGATCGCGATGCGCGCCGCCGGCCTCAGCGCCTCGCGCAACGCGCGCATCTCTTCGACGATGCCTTCGTGCGAGACCACGGCCGCGAACTTGACGGCGTCGAAGCCGCGCGCGACGAGCCCTTGCGCCAGCGCCACCCGCTCGTCCAGCGTCGCGCCGGGCAGGCCCGACGCATAGGCCGCGATGCGCTCGCGCCGCGCCCCGCCCAGCAGCTGGGCCACCGGCTGGCCGACGGCGCGGCCGTGCAGGTCCCACAGCGCAATGTCCAGCGCCGCCATCGCGTCGCCCCACAGCCCGCCGGAGCCGCCGCGCACGCGCATCAGGTCGTAGTGCTCGGCATGGAGGGCTTCGGCGTCGCGCGCATCGCGGCCCAGCACCAGCGGGCCGAGCACGTCGTCGACGATCGCGGTGACGGCCTCGGGCGCCACGATGCCGTAGGTCTCGCCCCAGCCGACGGTGCCGTCGGCGGCCGTGACCTTCAGCAG
>DATLIE010000102.1:0-2857 GCA_035539635.1 Burkholderiaceae bacterium | reverse complement strand
CCGCGCGACTTCACGGTCTCGATGACCTGGTCCCACTGCGCCGCGTCGAGATCGCAACCGGTCGGGTTGTGGCAGCAGGCGTGCAGCACGACGATCGTGCCGGGCTCGGTGGCCTGCAGCGCGGCCAGCATGCCGGCGAAGCCGACGCCGCGGCGGGCCGCGGCGTAGTAGGGGTAGCTCGAGACCGGGAAGCCGGCGTTGGTGATCAGCGACCCAAGCTGGGAAAACCACCGCGCGCTGTTCACCAACGCCGGCTTCCCGGTCTCGACCTACCCCTACTACGACGCGGCCCGCCGCGGCGTCAACTTCGACGGCATGCTGGCCGCGCTGCGGGCCGCCGCGCCCGGCACGATCGTCGTGCTGCACGCCTGCTGCCACAACCCGACCGGTTGCGATCTCGACGCGGCGCAGTGGGACCAGGTCACCGAGACCGTGAAGTCGCGCCGTCTGGTGCCCTTCCTCGACATGGCCTACCAGGGCTTCGGCCACGGCATCGCCGAGGACGGCGCGGTGGTGCAGAGCTTCCTCGCCTCGGACCAGGACTTTTTCGTCTCGACCAGCTTTTCCAAGAGCTTCTCGCTCTACGGCGAGCGCGTCGGCGCGCTGTCGGAGGTGTGCGAAAGCGCCGACGAGGCCGCGCGCGTGCTGTCGCAGCTGAAGATCGCGATCCGCACCAACTACTCCAACCCGCCGATCCACGGCGCACAGATCGTCGCCACCGTGCTCGCCACGCCCGCGCTGCGCGCGCAGTGGGAGCAGGAGCTGGCCGGCATGCGCCGCCGCATCAAGACCATGCGCACGGCGCTGGTCGACAAGCTCACCGCCGCCGGCGTGAAGCAGGACTTCTCGTTCATCGCACGCCAGCAGGGCATGTTCAGCTACTCGGGCCTGTCCGCCGCCCAGATGCAGCGCCTGCGCAGCGAGTTCGGTATCTACGGCGTGGACTCCGGGCGCATCTGCGTCGCCGCACTGAACCCGAAGAACATCGACGCCGTGGTCGCGGCGATCGCCAAGGTGCTGTAAGCAAAGCCTGTCACGCTGGCGACCGCTGCCCGAGAAAAGGCGGCTGTCGGTACGTGTTTTCTCGCTGTCCCGGGGCTTGCGTCCGGGGCAGCATTGTTGCATTGCACCATTCGAGGGCATCCCCCGCCATGCTGTACCAGCTCTACGAGACCCAGCGCGCGATGCTTGCGCCCTTCAGCGAGTTCGCCAGCGCGTCGTCCAAGCTGTACAACCACCCGCTGTCGCCCTTCGCGCACGCCCCGATGTCGCAGCGCGTCTCGGCCGGCTTCGACCTGCTGCACCGCCTGGCCAAGGAGTACGAGAAGCCCGAGTTCGGGATCACCGGCGCCGAGGTCGACGGCGTGCAGGTCGCGGTGCAGCAGCAGGTGGCGATCGACAAACCCTTCTGCCGCCTGCTGCGCTTCAAGCGCTTCACCGACGACCCGACCGCGCTCGGCGACATGAAGCTGCAGCCACCGGTGCTGGTGGTGGCGCCGCTGTCGGGCCACCACTCGACCCTGCTGCGCGACACCGTGAAGAGCCTGCTGTCGCACCACAAGGTCTTCATCACCGACTGGACCGACGCGCGCATGGTGCCGGGCGACGCCGGCACCTTCCACCTCGACGACTACGTGCGCTACATCGAGGAGTTCATTCGTCACATCGGCCCCGAGGTCAACGTGATCTCGGTGTGCCAGCCCACGGTGCCGGTGCTGGCCGCGGTGTCGCTGATGGCCAGCCGCGGCGAGTTCACGCCGCGCACGCTGACGATGATGGGCGGCCCGATCGACGCCCGCAGGTCGCCCACCGCGGTGAACAACCTGGCGATGAACAAGAGCTACGAGTGGTTCGAGGCCAACGTGATCTACCGCGTGCCGCCCAACTACCCGGGCGCCGGCCGACGCGTCTATCCCGGCTTCCTGCAGCACACCGGCTTCGTGGCGATGAACCCGGACCGGCACATGAGCTCGCACTACGACTACTTCCTCGACCTGGTGCGCGGCGACGAGGACAGCGCCGAAGGCCACCGCCAGTTCTACGACGAGTACAACGCGGTGCTCGACATGCCGGCCGAGTACTACCTGGACACGATAAAGACCGTGTTCCAGGACTTCGCGCTCGTCAACGGCACGTGGCGCGTCAAGGGGGAACTGGTCAGGCCGCAGGACATCGAGACCAGCGCGCTGCTGACCGTGGAAGGCGAACTCGACGACATCTCCGGCGCGGGCCAAACGCGCGCGGCCCATGGCCTGTGCACCGGCGTCCCGAAGGCGCGCCAGTTCCACTACGACGTGGTCGGCGCCGGCCACTACGGCATCTTCTCGGGCCGCCGCTGGCGCGAACAGGTCTACCCGCAGGTGCGCGAGTTCATCGCCCGGTTCGGCACCGGCCCGCTGCCGAAGGCCGCCGCAACGTCGACGACGAAAGCCCCGCGCAAGGCGGCCAAGACGACGCGAGCACGCCGCCGATAATCGGCGCGTGACCGACGCCACCCTCGCCGCGCGCCTCGACGCCGCGCTGCCGCAGACGCAGTGCACGCGCTGCGGCTATGCGGATTGCGCCGCCTACGCGCGAGCGATCGCCGACGACGGGCAGGCCATCAACCGTTGCCCGCCCGGCGGTGCCGAAGGCGTGGCGCGCCTGGCCGCGATCACCGGACGCGACATCGTGCCGCTGGACACCGTTTGCGGCAGCGAAGGCCCGCGCAAGACCGTGTTCATCGACGAGGCCTGGTGCATCGGCTGCACGCTGTGCATCAAGGCCTGTCCGGTGGACTGCATCGTCGGTGCGCCCAAGCAGATGCACACCGTGATCGAGGCGCTGTGCACCGGCTGCGAACTCTGCCTGCCGGCCT
>DATLIE010000101.1:0-6225 GCA_035539635.1 Burkholderiaceae bacterium | reverse complement strand
CGCGATGGCCAACTGGTCGACGAACCGATCGACATCGGTGCACTCTGGCGCGACGACCCGGGCTCGCCGGCCGCCGGCCAGCTGATCGAGTCGGTGCTCGAGTTCAACCGCCTGGCCGTGCCCTCATCGAGAAAATCGATCAAGGCATAGAAAAACTTCTCGTTTGCCGGCGCCGGCCGGCGGCTCCCAGAATCGCGCCCCATGTCGAAGCCCGATTCCGCAGCGAGCCAGTTCAAGCCCGCGACGCCCGCGTCGACCGGCCTGTCCGCGTCGAGCACCCCCGCCGAGGTGCGCCAGGCCGCGCGCGTGGGCGCCTGGAGCGGACACACCGGCGGTCTGGCCGAGCGTCACGTGCAGGGCAACGTCGTGATCCTGCCGCGCGCGCAGGCCGACGACTTCCTGCGCTACTGCCAGCGCAACCCCAAGCCCTGCCCGCTGCTGGCGGTCGGCGAACCGGGCGATCCGGCGCTGCCCGCACTCGGCGCGGACATCGACATCCGCAGCGACCTGCCGCGCTATCGCGTCTGGCGCGATGGCCAACTGGTCGACGAACCGATCGACATCGGTGCACTCTGGCGCGACGACTTCGTCAGCTTCGTGATCGGCTGCTCGTTCAGCTTCGAGCAGGCGCTGATCGACGAGGGCCTGCGCCTGCGCCATGTCGACGAAGGCCGCAACGTCGCGATGTTCCGCACCCACATCGCCACCGAGCCGGCCGGCCCCTTCGGCGGGCCGATGGTGGTGACCATGCGCCCGCTGCCGGCCGCGCACGCGATCCGCGCGGTGCAGATCACCTCGCGCTACCCGGCGGTGCATGGCGCGCCGGTGCACCTGGGCGACCCGTCGCTGATCGGCATCACCGACCTCTCGCGCCCCGACTACGGTGACGCGGTCGCGGTGCACGACGACGAGATTCCGGTGTTCTGGGCCTGTGGCGTCACGCCGCAGGCCGCCCTCGAGAACGCACGCCTGCCGCTGGCGATCACGCACGCGCCCGGCTGCATGTTGGTGACCGACCGGCTCAATACCGAGCTGGCGGCTTTCTGAACCAGGAGGATCCTCGATGAAGACCGTCTTCGCGGCCGTGGCCGCCGCCGCTGCATGCCTGATCGCGCCGGCACAGGCGCAGACCAAGTGGGACCTGCCCTCGGGCTACGGTGCCAATACCTTCCAGGTGCAGAACCTGCAATGGTTCGCGCAGGAGGTGGACAAGGCCTCGGGCGGCAAGCTCAAGGTCGTGGTGCATCCGAACGCCTCGCTGTTCAAGACCAACGAGATCAAGCGCGCGGTGCAGTCGGGCCAGACGGCGATCGGCGAGTTCATCCTGTCCAGTGCGTCGAACGAGCACCCGCTGTTCGGGATCGACTCCATCCCCTTCCTGGCCACCACCTACGCCGAGGCCCGCAAGCTCGACGGTGCCTCGCGGCCGCCGCTCGAGAAGCTGTTCGCGGCCCAGGGCATCAAGCTGCTCTACACCGTGCCCTGGCCCGGGCAGTCGCTCTACTCGAAGAAGCCGGTGGCCTCGCTGAACGACCTGAAGGGCACAAAGATGCGCGCCTACAACCCGGCCACCTCGCGCATCGCCGAGCATGTCGGCGCACAACCGATCACGATCCAGCTCGCCGAGCTGCCGGCCGCACTGGCCACCGGTGCGGTCGACAACTTCCTGACCTCCAGCGCGAGCGGCGTGGACAGCAAGCTGCACGAGCACGTCAAGTACTACTACGACGTCAATGCCTGGCTGCCGCGCAATGCCGTGGTGGTGAACCAGCAGTCCTTCGAAGCCCTCGACAAGGCCACCCAGGCCGCCGTGCTCGACGTGGCCGCGCAGGCCGGCGAGCGCGGCTGGAAGATCAGCGACCAGAAGGACGACGAGTACCTGAAGGAGCTGGGCACCAAAGGCATGGTGGTCGACCGCGGCAGCGAGACCCTCAAGCGCGAACTGAAGGCGATCGGCGCGCAGATGACGGCCGACTGGATCAAGAGCGCGGGCGCCGAAGGCCAGGCCGTCATCGACACCTACCGCAAGTAGGCGCGATCGTGCACATCGCCACCTCCACCGAGCCGGTCGCGCCGCTGGTCGCGCCGAGCGCCGTCGCGGCTGCGTTGCGCCGCAGCCTCGACGCGCTGTACCTTGGCGCCGCGGCGCTCGGGGCCTTGGCCATCCTGCTGATCGCGGTGCTGATGGTCGCGCAGACCCTGATGCGCCTGGCCGGCCTGTCGACCGGCGCGGCCAACGACATCGTGGCCTGGCTGGCCGCCGCGGCGGCGTTCCTGACGATGGCGCACGCCTTCAAGCACGGCGACTTCGTGCGTGTCGCGGTGCTGCTGGAGCGCCTGGGCGCGACAGCGCGGCGCCGCGCCGAACTGGCGGTGCTGGCGCTGGCAGCCGTGAGCTGCGGCTACCTCGCCTGGTGGGCCTGCGTCTTCACGGTCGAGAGCTGGCAGTTCAAGGAAGTGGCGCAGGGCCTGCTCGCGCTGCCGATGTGGATCCCGCAGCTGTCGTTCGCCGTCGGCGCCGTGCTGCTGCTGGTGGCCGTGCTCGACGAACTGCTGCTGGTGGCCGCCGGCTCGGTGCCGACCTACGTGCGCCTGGTCGCAGAGCGCCACGCGCAGGGCGACTTCTCGTCCGACATCTGAACCGCCGCCTCGGCGCGGCAGGAGACTTCGATGGACACCCTCTGGGTTGGTGCCGTGCTGCTGGCGGCGATGCTGCTGCTGCTGGCCGGTGGCTTCTGGATCGCGATGACGCTGGCCGTGTGCGGCTGGATCGGACAGGCCTTCTTCACCAGCACGACGCCAGGCCCGAACCTGTTCTCGGCGTTCTGGGAGAGCAACGCGAGCTGGGAGCTCGCGGCGCTGCCGCTGTTCATCTGGATGGGCGAGATCCTGTTCCGCAGCCGCCTGAGCGAAGAGATGTTCGAAGGCCTGAGCCCGTGGCTGAACCGTGTGCCCGGGCGCCTGCTGCACACCACGGTGCTGGGCTGCGGCATCTTCGGCTCGGTCTCGGGCTCGTCGGCGGCGACCTGCGCGACGATCTCCAAGGTCGCCCTGCCCGAGCTGCAGAAGCGCGGCTACGACGAGAAGATCGCGCTCGGGTCGCTGGCCACCGCCGGCACGCTGGGCATCCTGATCCCGCCCTCGATCACGATGGTGGTCTACGCGGTGGCGGCCGACGCGTCGATCATCCGCGTCTTCCTCGCCGGCTTCCTGCCGGGGCTGCTGTTGATGCTGCTGTTCTCGGGCTACATCGCGATCTGGAGCGGTGCCCACCCGGAACGCATGCCGCCGCGCGAAGCGCCGTCGACGCTGGCCGAGAAGCTGCGCAAGTCGCGCCACCTGATCCCGTGCGCCGGGCTGATCGTGTTCGTCGGCTGGGTGCTGATCTCGGGGCTGGCCACCGCGACCGAGTGCGCCGCCTACGGCGTGACCGGCGCGCTCGCGCTGGCCGCGGCGAGCCGCTCGCTGACCTGGCGAGCTTTCACCGACAGCCTGATGGGCGCCGCGCGCACCAGCTGCATGATCGCCTTCGTGCTGGCCGGCGCGGCCTTCCTGACCAAGACGATGGCCTTCACCGGCATCCCGCGCGAGCTGGCCGAGTGGGTCGACGCGATGCACCTGTCGCCCTACGCGCTGATCGCGATCCTGGTCGTCGTCTACCTGGTGCTCGGCACCGCGCTGGACGGCATCAGCATGATCGTGCTGACCGCCGCGGTGGTGATGCCGATGGTGCAGAAGGCCGGCTTCGACCTGGTCTGGTTCGGCATCTTCGTCGTGCTGCTGGTCGAGATCGCCGAGGTCACGCCGCCGGTCGGCTTCAACCTGTTCGTGCTGCAGAACATGACCGGCAAGGACAGCAACCTGATCGCGCGCGCCGCGATCCCGTTCTTCGCCTGCTTGGTGGTGTGCATCGTGCTGATCACCGTGTTCCCGCAGATCGTGACCTTCGTGCCGGACGCCGTGATGGGCGTGCAGAAGTAGGCCGCCGCGATGCTGCAGCGCCGTGCCCTGCTCGCCGCCCTGGCGCCGACGCCCCTGTTGCCGGTGCGCGCCGCCGCACCCTGGCGCCTGGCCACCGGCTACCGCGCCGACTCCTTCCACGGCCAGAACCTGGCGCAGTTCGCGCGCGAGCTCGCTGCCGCCGGCGGCTCCGCAATCGAGCTGCACGCCAACAACACGCTGGCCCGGCTGGCCGACATTCCCAAGGCCGTGCGCGGCGGCCAGGCCGAGGCCGGCGAGGCCATCATGACGGGGCTGGCGGCCGAGTGGCCGTTGGCCGGTGCCGACAGCCTGCCCTTCATGGTGCGCAGCTACGCCGACGCACGGCGCCTGTGGTTGCACCAACGGCCGCTGATCGAGGCCGCGTTCGCCGGCGCCGGCCTGCACGTGCTGATGGCCGTGCCCTGGGCCGCCAGCGAGCGCGTCGCCGACGAGGCCGTGCTGATGCTGCGCCAGCGCGGCATGAAGGTCGAACGGCCGTCGGCGGCTCTGCTCGCCGACATCAAGCGCCTGGGCGAACGCTTCTCGATCGAGTGGGTGCGCGAGGTCGGCGCACCCGCCAACCAGCTCCTGATCCCCTACTACTCGCGGCAGTAGCATCGCACTGCCCACCGGACACCCCATGGACAAGACACACCCCTCGCAGCGCTGGCAGTTCTGGATCGACCGCGGCGGCACCTTCACCGACATCGTGGGGCGCCGGCCCGACGGCGGCCTGGCGACGCTCAAGCTGCTCTCCGAGAACCCGGAGCAGTACCGCGACGCGGCGGTCGAGGGCATCCGCCGCCTGCTCGGCCTGCAAGCCTGCGAGCCGATCACGCCCGAACGCGTCGAGTGCGTGAAGATGGGCACCACGGTGGCCACCAACGCGCTGCTCGAGCGCAAGGGCGACCGCACGCTGCTGGTCACTACGCGCGGCTTTCGCGACGCGCTGCGCATCGCCTACCAGGCGCGGCCGAAATTGTTCGAGCGTCACATCGTGCTGCCCGAGCTGCTGTACGAGCGCGTGATCGAAGCCCAGGAACGTGTCGGCGCGCATGGCGACGTGCTCCAGCCGCTGGACGAGGCGCACCTGCGCGAGCGCCTGTGGGCCGCGCACGACGCCGGCATCCGCAGCGTGGCCGTCGTCTTCATGCACGGCTACCGCTTCAGCGCACACGAGCAGGCCGCGGCGCGCTTAGCGCGTGAGCTCGGCTTCACGCAGGTCAGCGCCAGCCACGAGGTCAGCCCCTTGATGAAGCTGGTGTCGCGCGGCGACACCACGGTGGTCGACGCCTACCTCTCGCCGATCCTGCGCCGCTACGTCGACCAGGTGGCCGGCCAGATGCCCGGCGTGCGCCTGTTCTTCATGCAGAGCAGCGGCGGGCTGACGGAGGCGCACCGCTTCCAGGGCAAGGACGCGATCCTGTCGGGCCCGGCCGGCGGCATCGTCGGCATGGTGCGCACCGCGGTGGCGGGCGGGCACGACAAGGTGATCGGCTTCGACATGGGCGGCACCTCCACCGACGTCAGCCATTACATCGACGGTCCGGCCGGCGGGTTCGAGCGCAGTTTCGAGACCCAGGTCGCCGGCGTGCGCATGCGCGCGCCGATGATGAGCATCCACACCGTCGCCGCCGGTGGCGGCTCGATCCTCGGCTTCGACGGTGCGCGGTTGCGCGTCGGACCGGAGAGCGCGGGCGCGAATCCCGGGCCGGCCAGCTACCGGCGCGGCGGGCCGCTGGCCACCACCGACGCCAACGTGCTGCTGGGCAAGATCCAGCCGGCGCACTTCCCGAAGGTCTTCGGCCCGGCGGCGAACGAGCCGCTCGACCGCGAGGTCGTCGCCGCGAAGTTCGAAGCCCTGGCCGCCGAGGTGCGCGACGCCACCGGCCGCCCCGTGACGCCCGAGTCGCTGGCCGAGGGCTTCCTGCAGATCGCGGTGCAGAACATGGCCAACGCGATCAAGCGCATCTCGGTGGCGCGCGGCTACGACGTCACGCAATACACGTTGCAATGCTTCGGCGGCGCCGGTGGCCAGCATGCCTGCCTGGTGGCCGACGCGCTGGGCATGGGGCGCGTTTTCGTGCACCCGCTGGCGGGGGTGCTCTCCGCCTACGGCATGGGCCTGGCGGACCAGATCGCGATGCGCGAGGCGAGCGTCGAGCTGCCGCTGGACGAGGCGGGGCTCGGCAGCGCGCAGTCGCGGCTGGACGAACTGGGCGCCGACGCGGCGCGCGAGCTCAC
>DATLIE010000100.1:0-14850 GCA_035539635.1 Burkholderiaceae bacterium | reverse complement strand
GCGCGCCGACGGCGTGGTCGACCTGCAGATCGGACACCACCTGCGCGTCAAGCGTGGGTTGAGCGAGGAGCAGGTCGGCGAGGTGCTGCGCTTCCAGCGGCGCCACGGCATGCGCTTCGGCGAGGCGGCCATCGCGCTCGGCTTCGCCACCGGCGACGATGTGCTGTGGGCGCTGTCCAAGCAGTTCCATTACCCGTACGCCCCCGAGCGCAAGAGCAACCTCGACCCGGAGCTCGTCGCCGCGGCGGACCCGTTCAGCGACGACGCCGAAGTGTTCCGCGACATGCGCAGCCGCCTGATGGCGGAGACGCAGCCAGGCCCCGACGATCCGGCGCGCGCGCTGGCCGTCATGAGTGCCGACGTCGGCGACGGCAAGTCCTACTTCGCCGCCAACCTGGCGGTGGCCTATGGGCAGCTGGGCGTCAACACGCTGCTCGTCGATGCGGACATGCGCACGCCGCGCCTGCACCGGCTGTTCGCGCTCGACGAAGGCCCGGGCCTGAGCAGCGTGCTGTCGGGCCGTCCGGAGCCGAACGTGATCCGGCGCGTCGACGGCCTGCCCAGCCTGCATGTGCTGCCCGTCGGCGCGTTGCCGCCGAACCCGCTCGAGCTCGTGCAGCGCCCGGCGTTCGGCCTGCTGATGCGCGAGCTGCTGACGCGCTTCGACCATGTGATCGTCGACACGCCGGCCGCCGCGCATGGGGCCGACGCACGCGTGATCGCCGACAAGAGCGGCGCGGCGCTGGTGATCGGACGCCGCCGCCTGACGCGCATGAGCGCGCTGCAGCGCCTGCTGACCGACCTCGGTCGTACCAGCGCGAAGGTCGCGGGCGTGATGGTCAACGAACACTGAGGCGCGTCGGGATGCGCACGGCGCTCGTTGTCGTTCCCACGCTCAACGAGGTGCGCACGATCGCCGCCGTGCTCGAGTCGCTGAGCGTCGATCCGCCGGCCGACGTCGCGCTGCGTTTCATCGTCGCCGACGGCGGCAGCACCGACGGCACGCGCGAGATGGTGCGTGCGCTGGCGGCGCAGCGCAGCGACCTGCGCCTGTTGCACAACCCGGATCGCCGGCAGGGGCCGGGCGTGAACCGGGCCGTGCTGGCGCATGGCGGCGACGCCGACGTGCTGATCCGCGCCGATGCGCATGCCCAGTACCCGCCCGGCTTCTGCGCGAGCCTGCTGGACACGCTCGAGCGCACCGGCGCCGATGCCGTCGTCGTGCCGATGGACTCGCACGGCGAGGGCTGCTTCCAGCGGGCCGTGGCCTGGGTCAGCGACACGCCGGTCGGCTCGGGCGGCGCCGCCCACCGCGGCGGCCGCCGCAGCGGCTTCGTCGACCATGGACACCATGCGGCCTTCCGCCTCGACACCTTCCGTCGCGCCGGCGGCTACGACGCCTCGCTGCGCAGCAACGAGGACGGCGAGTTCGACTGCCGCCAGCGGGCGCTCGGTGCGCGCATCTACCTCGACGCCACAGTGCGCGTCGCCTACCACCCTCGCGCGACGCCGCGCTCGCTCGCGAAGCAGTACTTCGACTACGGCTGGGGCCGCTCGTGCACGCTGCGCCGCCACCCGTCGTCGGCGCGGCTGCGCCAGTTGGCGGTGCCCGCGCACTTCGCCGTCACGCTCGGCGCGCTGCTCGCGGCACCGTGGTGGCCGGCGCTGCTGGTGTGGCCGGCGAGCTACCTGGCCGTGCTCGCGGCCACTTCCATCGGGCTGGCGTGGCGCCACCGCAGCGCCTGCGCGCTGCTCGCCGGTGTGGCGGCGGCGGTGATGCACGCGGCCTGGGCAGCGGGCTTCGTGGCCGCGTTGCGCGGCAGCCCGCAACCGCGCTGGCGCGCGCCGATGGCCGCGCCGCTGGGGTCGGCATTGCGAACGCCGCTCGCTGCGGGGACCGACAGGTGAGGCGGCGCACCGCGATCGCCGCCGGCCTCGGTGCCCTGTCCTGCAGCGCGGGTGGCCAGACGCGCAAGGTGATCGAGCCGGTGGCGATCGCCGGTCGCGGCTGGCGCCTCGTCAAGAACTGGGACTTCGCGGACACCGTCAACGACGAGACCACACTGCGCCAGGAGTTCCACACCCGCTACATCTACGACGGCGGCCGGCTCGACCACCTCAAGGACGAGTGGCAGCGCTACCGCGACAACGACAACCACCGCTTCGAGGACGGGGGCCTGGCGCTCGTGGCGCGCGTGCGCGGCGAGCTCGCGCCAGGCGGCATCGAGAGCGGCATGCTGCGCTCGCGCTGGAGCGGCAAGCACGGCTACTTCGAGGCGCGCATGCGCGTGCCGTCGGGACGCGGGCTGTGGCCGGCGTTCTGGCTCAACCCGGAAGACGGCAAGTGGCCGCCCGAGATCGACATCGTCGAGATCGTCGACGACGGCCGCGTCGGCACGCGACAGAGCTTTCACTTCCTGCATGGCCGCGCGACCAAGACCGCGGCCGTGCACGAGAGCCGACTCGACCGCTTCGGCGCATGGCGCCCCGGGTTCGACTTCGCCGACGCCTTCCACACCTTCGCCGTCGATTGGCAGGCCGATCGGGTGCGCCACTTCGTCGACGACACGCTGGTGGCCGACCGCCAGTTCACGTGGCAGCACAACGACGGCAGCGACGGCGGTGCGGCGCATGTGCTGGTGAACCTGGCCGTCGGCGGCCGCTGGCCCGGCCCGCCGCAGGATGCGGCGGCCTTCCCGGCCCGGCTGAGGTTGTCGCACATCCGCGTCTGGCAGGCCGCGCCGTGAACGCCAGCCTCGCCGGCACCCTGCGCGGGCGCGTCACCGACGCGACGCCGATCGACGTCGACCTGCCGCCGCGCGCGCTGCGCTGGGGCCTGCTGTGCCTGATCCTGTCGACGACGGTGTTCTCGCGCTTCGCGCTGCGCCTGGTGGGCGGGTTCCCGCTCGACACCAGCTTCGTGGCGCTCTACGTGGTGCTGGCCGTGTGGCTGTGGCGCGGCATGGCGCGGGTGGATGTCCGGGCCCTGGTCCTGTACGGCATGGTGCTGTCGGCCGCGACGGTGAGCCTGATGGTCAACCTGAACTTCGGCATCGCGCCGGTGTCGGCAAATTCGCTGGTGCTGCTGGCGATGACCTACCTGCCGCTCGCCTTCGTGCTGGCGCTGCCGGGCGACACCGGGGCCAGCTGGCGCTGGACCGTGCGCGTGTTCGGCAACGTCGCGCTGTTCTGTGCCGTCGCCGGCATCGTGCAGTTCTACGCCCAGTTCTTCATCCACGACGAGTGGCTGTTCAACTTCCACCAGCACCTGCCGTGGCGCCTGCAGGGCGCGGTGGGCTTCAACACCGTGATCCCGGTGGGCGACCTGTACAAGTCCAACGGCTTCTTCCTGCGCGAACCGTCGCACTTCTCGTTCCTGATGGCCCTGGCGCTGGTGCTGGAGCTCAACGGCGCGCGGCGCCTGTCGCGCATGCTCGTGTTCTCCGTCGCGCTGCTGTTGTCGTACTCCGGCACCGGCCTGCTGGCACTGGCGCTCGGCCTGCTGTTCCCGCTCGGCCGCCGCACCCTGGTCACGATCGTGGCGGCGGCGCTGGTCGGCATGGCGGCGCTGTGGCTGCTCGGCGACGTGCTGAACCTGCAGTTCACGCTCGAGCGCGCGTCCGAGTTCAGCTCGCCGCGCAGCAGTGCGTACGCGCGCTACGTCGCGCCGGTCGTGCGCATGGTCGAGGAGATCGACAGCCTGCCCTGGTCGACCTGGGTCGGGCAGGGCCCCGGGACGATCCAGCGCAGCGGGCGCGGCCTGCACTCGTTCGATCCGACCTGGGCCAAGCTGCTGTACGAGTACGGCCTGCTCGGCCTGCTGGCGACGCTGGCGCTGATCGTCTACGCCGTCACGCGCGCGCCCGCACCGCTGCCGCTGCGCGTGGTGCTGCTTTCGGGCTGGCTGGTGATGGGCGGCCACCTGCTGTCGCCCGAGTACTGCGCGCTGCTGTACCTGCTGTTGTGCGGCTGGCCGGCGCCGGCCACGTCCGCCGCGGCGCCTGCGCCCGCGAAGGCCTGAGAGCGCATCGCCGTGAGCAGGGCGCGGCCGCGGTCGTTCCAGTCGAAGGCGGCGTCGGCGGCGACGTAGGCCTCGCGCTGCAGGCGGTCGAGCAGCGCCACGTCGTCGATGTGGTTCAGCACCGTGCCGACCAGCGAGGGCAGGTCGGGGCAACACAGCATGGCGTTCGAGAGGGCCGGCGGCAGCCCGGCGGTGGAGGCCTGCAGCGTGGCCACCGGCACACGGTGGAACACGTAGTCGAGCAGCTTGAGCTTGAAGCCGCCGCCGATCGCTTCCGGCACCAGCGCGATGCGCGCGTCCCTCAGCAAGGGGGCAAGGTCGTCCACGAAGCCATGCACGCGCACGGCGGGGTGCGTGCCGATCTCCTGGCGCAGGGCCTCGGGCATGTCACCGACGATGTCGAGCACCACGCCGTGGCGCGCAAAGGCGTCGCTGGCGTGCTTGAGCAGCGCGCGCAGGTTGTCCTGCTTGACCACCCAGCGGTAGGCGCCGACCAGGATCACGCGGCGCGGCGTGTACGTGTTGAGCGTGCGCGCGGCGGTGCGCGGGCCGGCGTAGCCGGGGGTCAGCACGATGCTGGGCGTGCGCACGCCGTTGGCGGCGTAGGCCTCGGCGTCCTGCGCGGTGATGCAGCTCAGCAGGTCGACCGAGCGCACCAGGCGCTGTTCCGAGCGTGCGGCCTTGAGCGCGTTCTGCCACAGCCCCAGGCGCTGCCAGGCGGGCCCGCCCGCGCGCTCGGCCATGTCGCGCCACAGCGAGGTCTCGTGGTTGTGCGACACGTGCACCAGCACCGGCCGTTGTCCGATGCCGGCCAGGGCATTGCGCATCAGCGGCAGCAGCCAGGCGCTGCCGTAGTGCTCGAGCACGATCGCATCCCAGCGCTCCTTCAGCAGCGAGCGCACGACGCGCGCGTACGCGGGCGTTGCGCGCAGCGCCGACTGCAGCGGCTCGGCACTGAGCAGCGCGCGCCAGACCGGGCGCGGGCCGCCACCGATCGCGTGCCAGCGCAGGGCGTTGGCATGCTCCGGCGGCACCGGGCCGGCGGCCAGGCCCGCGAAGGTGACGTCGGCACCGGCCGCGGCCAGCGCGAGGGCGAGGCGGGCCGAGTAGACACGGTCGCCGCTGTCCTCGGGAAAGGGCAGCTCGCGGGCCAGCCAGAGGCAACGAAAGTTCATGACATCGATCTCGAAGGGGTGGAAAGAGGCACGTCGTCCGCGCGAGGACGCAGGCGTCCGGCCCGGTGGTCGCGCGCCATCATCTGCAGCGCCTCGGCGCAGCGCGTCAGCGCGCGCTGGTGCGCGGCGGGTTCGCTGAGCTGGCCGTCGCCATGGGCGAGGAAGTCGAGCTGCTGCGCGGCGGCCTCGCGTTGACGCGCCAGCGAGCCCGGGGCCAGCCGGGCATGCACCGGGCCGCTCCAGCGCGCGGCCCGCTTGAGCAGGATCTCGGCCACGGTGCTGGCGTGCAGCTGCACCGGGTCGGTGATGCGTTCGGTGGCGCGCGCGTGATCGCGCAACAGCTCGTCGTCGCTCCAGCGCAGCGCCGTGCCTTCGACCGGCGTGCGGCCGACATAGGCGAAGGCGCTGTGGCGCAGCACGCGCTCGCGCAGGCGCTCGACGGGCGAACTCGGGCCGAGCGGCACCGGTTCGTAGACGAGACCGAGCGTGGCCGCCCAGTCCGCCCACTTGAACGGCGCCACCTCGCGCGACAGCAGCACCGGCACCCAGGGCACGCGGAAGGCGTCCGCGACGATGGCCGCGTGCATCGATTCGGCGATCACCTTGCGCGCGCCGGCGATGCGGCGGATGACCGAGTGGGCGTCGTCGCACGGGTCGACGAACTCGATGCCCGCCAGCGCGCAAGCCTCGCGCCACTGGCCATAGCGCACCGACTTCCAGTGCGGCACGAAGACCACGCCACCGCCCTGGGGCACGTCGGTGAAGGCCGGGTGGACCGCCAGCAGGATCGCCGGATCGGTCAGCGCCGCACGGGGCGACAGGCCGAGCACGCGCGCGGTGAGCGGCCCGCGCACGCCATAGACGCACCAGCGCGCGTCGTGCACGGTCGGCGGTGGCGGCGCGTAGCCGGTGCCGGCGCCGAGCACCACGGTCAGCGGCGCGGGCGGCAGGTGGCGGTCGAGGATGGTGCCGATGCCGACGAAGCGCACCTCGGGGTCCTCGTCGAACACACCGGGCAGAAGGTCCTGCCACAACCAGTCGTTGAGGGTGTCGCCGAAGTTGCCGTTGACGTGTTGAAGTCGATGGATCTGCATAGGGTCCCGAGGTCTCTAAAGGTGTGCCAGCGCGCGCAGGTCCTGCCACAGGCCGCGCCAGGCCAGCGACAGCAGCACCGCGTACAGCGCGATGCCCGCGACCGTGCCGGCCACGAGTTGCAGCAGCGGCGGCCAGCCGGCGAAGGCGGCCGTCAACGGGCTCAGCAGCAGCCCCGTGGCGGCGGCGGCGACCGCGGTCTCGGCGACGGCGCGCAGCACGGCGCCCGGCGTCACGCCGAACAGGCGTTGCTGCAGCCACAGCACCAGCGGCAGCGTGATCGCGAGCCGCCACACCCAGGCCAGCGGGTCGCGCAGCAGCAGCGTCAGCAGCACCAGGCTCACGAGCTCGACCGTGATGATCAGCAGGTTGACCTGCGGCCGCCCCTGCGCGGCGAACAGGGTCGAGCTCAGGTGGACCGGGCAGCGCAGGGCCTGCGCCACCGCGAAGGCCGCGACGAGGCCGGCGGCGTCGACCCATGCGCGGTCACCGACCACCTGCACCAGCGGCAGCGCCAGGGCCGCGACCAGCACGAAGGCCGGCGTGGCCAGCGCCGAGAAGCGGCGCGTCAGCGCGAGAAACTCGTCGGCCAGCGCCTGCCCGGCGTGGGCCCGTGCCGACAGGTGCACCAGCGCCGCCCGGGCGACGCCGGTCACGATCACGGCCGCCAGCATCTCGACCAGGCGCAGTGCCAGTGCGAGCTCGCCCACGATGCGCGCCGGCATCACCAGCGCGCTCAGCAACTGGAACAGTCGGGCGCGATTGCTCGACAGCACGCCATGCACCGAGTTGGCGATGGCAAAGCGCCACAGCGCGCGCGCCGGCGCGGGACGTCCGAAGCCGCGCAGCGCCGCGTGGCCGCGCAGTTCGAGTGCGAGCAGGAGCACCAGCGCCGACAGGTTCTGGTGCGCGATCAGCCCCCAGACGCCGGCGCCGCCCGCCAGCAGGGCGATCGCGACGGCGCCCGACGTCACGCGCGCGGTCGCCAGCAGCAGCGCGGTTTCGCGCATCGCCAGCCGCCGCCGCAGCATCGCAAGGGGCACGGCGGTCATGCCCGAGAGCAGGATCGACGGTGCCATCAGGGCCGCCATGCCGGCCACCTCGGACAGCGCCAGCGTGCCGTCGGGAGCCAGGCCCCAGGCCAGCAAGGCGCCCGTCGTGACGGCGGCCAGCAGCGCACTCCACGTGTGCGCCGCGGCGCGCTGCGGTGCGTCGAGGGCGTTGCGCTGCACGATGGCGTCGTGGAACAGGGCCTCGACGATGCTGCAGGCAATCTGCACCAGCGCCAGCGCAGTCGCGGCGCGGCCGAAGGTTTCCGGATCGAGGCTGCGCGCCAGCGCCGCCAGCACCAGGAACGAGACGGTCGCCAGCGTCAGTGCTTCGAGCCCCACCCACAGCAGCGAGCGCGGGGGGGAGGAGGAGGTCTCGGCCATGCGCCCTCAGCGCACGGCGGCAATTTCAGGCGGGCGTGCCCGCAACGACAACGCCAGGCGGCGCAGCGTCGGGTGCAGGAACTCCTTGTAGAGGCTGAAGACGAAGAACGCCGCGAGCGCGACGCTGCGCGGCGACGACAGGCCGAGGCGGCGCGCGTAGGCCGCGTAGTACTTGCCGAAGAAGTGTCGCGTGTAGCGGTTCTGCCAGTAGATGCGGAACCACGGCGAGTTGCGCGACCCCGTGTTGCGCACCACCGAGGCCGGCAGGTGGATGCTGTGGGTGTCGTTGGTGACCCAGATGTCGTGCCCGTGCACGTACAGGTTCATCTGGAAGTCGCTCTCTTCGCGGTAACCGTTGCCCTGGATGTAGGACGGATCGAAGGGGTGCATGATGAGCAGCGCGCGGCGCGTCAGGATCACCGCATTGGTGATTGGCAGCTGCAGGTCGCCGGTAAAGCGTGCACCGTTGACGTACTCGCACGCCAGGCGCCGAAAGGGCGCCGAGCTGCGCAGGCCCTCGCCGAAGCGCCGCACCGCCTGCTCGGGCGTCTCGTCGTCGTTCATGTAGACGCGCCGGCCCGACACGGCGCCGGCGCCGTACTGCGTCAGCTTGGCCAGGCAGATGCGCGCGTAGCCGGGCTCGAGGTACTCGTCGTCGTCGCAGAACAGCACATATTCGTTGCGGCACGCCTGCACGCCGATGTTGCGCGCCTGGGCGGCACCCTGCCGCTGCTCGTTGCGCAACAGCTGCCAGCGGACCTCGGGGTGCATCGACGCGATTCGCGCGATCACGTCCGCCGTGTCGTCCTGCCCGCCGTCGTCGACGAACACGACCTCATCCACGCCGTCCTGGGTGAAGTAGCTGGGGGCGACACGGCGCAGCGTGTGCGCGCGGTTGTGGGTGGGGACAACGAGGCTGATCATGTCGGCTTCCAAATGTGCAGATGAGCCATCATGGCAAGCCGCGGGCCAGTTTTAGCCCCCGCTTTCCTCAGCGTGCGAGTCTCACATCGCGTTGCTCTTCTGATACACACGCACCCAATTGACCTGCAGCGCCTGCGGGAACGCGCTGTCGTCGATCCCGTGGCGACCCGCCCATGACCCGCCGACGGCCAGGTTCAGCAGCAGGTGCGCGGGACCGGCGGGCGTGCCGTCGCTGCGCGTCCAGGTGTAGGCGCGCGTCACGAGGCGCTTGCCGTCGACGAAGGTGGTGACGCGATCGGGCGTCCACTCGATGGCCACCGTGTGCCAGCCGTCGTTGAACCGGTACGGCGCGCGCCAGTAGGTCCAGGTCGGGTTGTAGGCCGGGTCGGCATACAGGTGCGGCGCCGGAGCCGCACCCGCGGGCACGATGACGCCCGTGTGCAGCATGTCCATCGTGTCCTCGACGCCGTTGTTGACGACCTCGAAGATGTCGATCTCGGGCGGCCAGCCGATGCGGCCCTGGCCGTCCGCGTCCGACGCGAGCCAGAACGCGGGCCACACGCCGCGGCCGCCGGGCATGCGCACGCGCGCCTCGACATAACCGTAGCGGAAGGTGAAGTCCGAGCGCAGCATGCCGGACTCGTAGTTGATGCCGGCGGGGTCGTCGCTGCGCACCTTGCGCGCGGTCAGGCTGAGCAGGCCGTTGCCCAGCAGGTGGTTGGCGTTGTCGCGGTAGCGCTGCTTCTCGTCGTTCAGGCGGTCCGCCGTCTCGTTGTCGTTGATGTAGCGCGTGAACCACTTGGAGCGCTTCAGCGCGCTGCCGGTGAACTCGTCGTTGAAGACCAGCTCGTAACCCGCCGGCACGGTGGAGCCGACCAGGGTGTCGACCGACTCGGTCTGCACGATCGGGCTGCGCATCGTCAGCGACGCGCGGTCGACGCGCAGCGTGACACCCTGCGGCTGCAGGGCCAGGTCGGCTCGCTGGGCGTAGGCCGGCACCGTGAAGTCGACGCGGCACTCGCGGTAGCTCGTGCTCGTCACGCTGCAGGCGTAGGTGCGGTAGCTGCCACCGGCGGCCTCGCGAAAGCGCAGCGCGATGCGGCCCTGTCCCGCCGCGCGCACGCGCGCCATCACCCTCAGCGTGTAGGCGCGCCCGGGCTGCAGCCGCGTGGCGTCGAAGGCCTGGGTCACCGGCCCCGTGGCGTCAAGCGCGAGGCCGCCGCTGCGCAGCTCGCTTGGCACGATGCTGGCGTGGCCCGAGACCGCGCTCCAGTGCACCAGGCGCTGATCGAAGCGCGGGTCGATGACCAGTTCGGTGGGGTCGAGGGTGTAGCTGGCCAACGCAGCCACCGGCACCAGGCCCGCGGCCGATTCGGGGCCGTCGTCGGGCGCCGCAGTCTCATTCTCGGGGGCAGCGTCGACCGGGTCGGGTTGGGAGCCGCCGCCGCAGGCGGCCAGGAAGACGGATAGCAGCAGGGCAGACAACGCTCGCATGGAACTCTCGGTGCGGGGTCTTGCGCGGGCCGTTCGAGACGACGCGCAAGTCAATGTGAATCGGCGTAACCCGGACGAACCGAAGCTCACTCAGGTAACGAGAAGGCCGCAATCGAAAGCAAAGCGGACGGGCTTGGAGACGACGCTGACGCGGCGACCTCGCGTCCAGCGTCCCAACTCGGTGTCGTGATGCGCTGTCGCGGTGCGGCTTGCGCCACAGTCGCGCACGGTGTGCGTGTTCCACACCCGGCGATGACCGCACGCGCCGACGGAAGTGGCTGTCAAGCATTCTCGGACTCGCGACACGTTGTTGCATGCGAAGTGCGTCACGTGCGCGATGGTGTCGGCGTAACACCCGTTGGGAGCATTCATGAACGCACAGACCTTCGTCCTCGACGGGCGCGCGGTGCAGTTGCAACTGGCCGAGCGCAGCGGGCCCGCCGCCGCCATGCTCGGCGTCCTGGCCCAGCGCATCGCTGCCGCCTTGTTGCTGATCGTGTTCGCGCCACTGATGCTGTGGGTGGCGTGGCGCATCTGGCGCGTCGACGGCTCGCCGGTGCTGTACGGCGGCTGGCGCGTCGGCCGCGGCGGGCGGCTCTTCCGCTGCCTCAAGTTCCGCACCATGGTGCTCGACGCGCAGCCGGCGCTCGAGCGGCTGTTGCGCGAGGACCCGGCCGCGCGCGCGCAGTGGGAGCGCGAGCAGAAGCTCGACGACGACCCGCGCGTCACGCCGGTCGGCCGTTTCCTGCGCCGCTCCAGCCTCGACGAGTTGCCGCAGCTGTTCAACGTGCTGCGCGGGGACATGGCCCTCGTGGGCCCGCGCCCGATCACCGTGCCCGAGCTCGAGCGCTACGGGGCGGCGCGCTGGCACTACCTGAACGTGCGGCCGGGCATGACCGGCCTGTGGCAGGTCAGCGGGCGCAGCGACGTCAGCTACCCGCAGCGGGTGCAGCTCGACCGAAGTTACGTCGAGCAGCGCACGCTGGTCGGCGACGTGCAGATCCTGTTGCGCACCGTCAAGGTGGTCCTCGGCCACGATGGCGCGCGCTGAACCGACGCAGAGGTTGACGATGACACCGCACGACCTGCCCGTGGGCCGCGGCGGTGCGCTGCACGTGGCCGACGCCCTGAGCGAGCCGGTGCTCAGCGTGCTCGGGCCGGCGCTGGCGACACTGCACGAGGCCGGCATGGCGCAGACGCTGGTGCTGCTCGACCGGCCGGAACATGCGTCGCGCTTCGCCCAGTTGCATGACGCGGTGCGCGTCGTACGTGTGCCGGCATCGGGGCGCCTGTGGCCACCGTGGCGCCCGCTGCGCGAGGCGCTGCGCGAGTGCCTGCAAGCGCAGCAGCCGCACACGGTCCACTTCCACGGCAGCGTGGCCTGGCTGAGCGGCATGGGCCTGGACTACGCCTCGCGCAACGTGTTCGTGACGCCGCACGGCGGCCGGCTGGCCCACCTGACCGCCACGCTGCTGCGCGTGCAGCGCTGGACGCCCACTGCGCCGATCCCGGTGGCCAGCAGCTTCTTCGACGCACTGGCGCTGCAGCACGACGGGCTGGACTCGCCGCTGGTCGAAGGCGTGGTGGCCGACGAGTACCTGTGGGCGCCGCGGCGCACGGCGTCGCAGGCGGTCGTGGTGTCGGGCACCCATCATGACGACCCGACGGCGGTCGACATCGCCTGCCGGGCTGCGGTGGCCTTCGGCGCGGCCGAGCTGCAGTTGAAGTTCCGCTGGTGCGGCGCGGTCGGGCCCGAGAGCGCGTCGCGGCTGCAGGCGGCGGGCGTCGACGTCTGCGCGGACGACCCGCTGCCGCGCCTGCAGCGGGCCTGGGTCTACCTGGCCGGCGGCAGCGAGACCCAGTTTCCCGTGCGTCTGGCGCAGGCCATGGCCTGCGGCGTGCCCTGCCTGGCCGCCGACGGCCCGGTGCACCGCAGCCTGATCGAGGACGGCCACACGGGCCTGCTCTTTCGCAGTGCCGAGGAGGCCGCGCTGATGCTGGGTGCCCTGATCGACGATGAAGCCCTGCGCCAGCGCCTGGGCGATGCCGCGCGCACCGTGGCCCGTCAGCGTTTCAGCGCGCAGCGCCTGCGCTCCGACCTGGCCAGCCTGTATTCCCGGTCGGCGCCCGAGGCGGGCGGGCCATCCAGTCGCATCGAGCCGGCCGCCGAGACATGACCCCGATGCCGCCCTGACGCCGCGCTGTCATGCGCCTGAGGCACACTCCGCACCGCTGCAGGAGGAGTGTGATGAGGCGCAGGCATTGGGTTCTGGGATCGCTGGCGACGCTGCCGGCCTTGGCATGGGGCCAGTCGGCGGGGATGCCGGGCGCGGCACCGCCCCTGAATCTGGTCGTGCCGGTGCCGCCCGGCGGCTCGGTGGACCTGACCGCGCGCCTGCTCGGCGAGCACCTGCCGAAGACGCTGAAGCAGAACGTGGTGGTGCAGAACCAGCCCGGCGCTTCCGGCTCGATCGCCGCGGCCGCCGTCGCGCGCCAGGCCGCCGACCCGAACACGCTGATGCTGGTGTTCGACTCGCATGTCACCAACCCGCTCGTCTACCAGAACCTGCCGTACACGCTGCGCGACTTCACGCCGATCTCGCGCCTGCTGAGCTTTCCGCTCGTGTTCGCGGTGCCGGCCAGCCTGCCGGTAAACAGCGTGCCTGAGTTCGTGGCGCTGGCGAAGAGGAAGCCGGGCGCGCTGAACGTCTCCTCGGCGGGCCTGGGCACCTTGAACCACCTGGCGGCCGAGCTGTTCAAGATGCGCACCGGCACGCACATCGTGCACATCCCCTACCGCGGCGGCGTGCCGGCGCTGCAGGCGGTGATGAACGACGAGGTGCAGCTGTTCATGGGCTCCTGGGTCGCGATCGGCCCGCACGTGAAGAGCGGGCGCGTCAAGGTGCTGGGCGTGACGTCGGCGAAACGCTACTCAGTGGCGCCCGAACTGCCGACGCTGCAGGAGGCCGGGGTGAAGGACTTCGACGTCTCGACCTGGATCGGTGCGCTGGCGCCGGCCCGCGTCGGCGCGGAGCGCCAGGCGGCGCTGCATGCCGCGGTGACGCAGTCGCTGTCACAGCCGGCCGTGCGCACGACGCTGGCGCAACAAGGCCTCGAATGGATCGGCTCGACGCCGGCCGAATTCGAGGCCTTCATGGCGGCCGAAGCGCGGCGCTGGAACGACCTCGTGATCGCCCAGAAGCTCAGCTTCGGCTGAGCCGGATCAGCGGCGCCAGCGGTCGTCGCTGCGGTCGTTGCGGTCGCGGTAGTTCGGGATGCCGTCACGGTCGCGATCGCCGCGCGGGTCGTAACGCGGGTCGCGGCGGTTCGGGATGCCGTCACCGTCGCGGTCCCACGAGCGGCTGTCGTAGCGATCACGATGGTTCGGGATGCCGTCGTGGTCGCGGTCGCCGTACCAATGGGTCGAGTGCGGGTGTCCGCGATACACCGGCACCGGGCGGTAGACGGGGTAGGGCCGATAGACCGGCACGCCGTAGACCGGCGCCGGGGCGTGGTAGACCGGGGCGCCATAGACCGGGTACGCCGGATAGCCCGGGACCACGGCCACGCCAGGCACGCCGATCGAGATCGACCATTGCACGTCGCTGCGGGCCTGGGCAGCGCCCGTTCCCAGCAACCCGGCCGCGGCCAGCGCGGCGGCGGCGATCCAGGGGGTCTTGTTGCTCATCTTCAGTGTCTCCATGCAGCCCCGTACACCGGGCCGTGCATCGATAACGCACCGGCCGCGCGGATGTCGCACCGGCGCCGACGCGAGGCTTGGTAAAGCTGTGTGAAGCCGGCCCGGCGTGGCGCTTCCGACCCCCCGTTGTGGCTAATGGCTTGCCCTGTACGCTTTCCCAGGGCCCGCGCCTAGACTGACCGGCGAGCGGGATGCCAGTTCCCGCGAGGAGACGGCGACCTTGCTGCAGCCCACCCAGTCGGCCCCGGCGGAGCTCGGGAACTACTTTCACAAGGTCGTCGATTGCCAGTGGGCTTGCCCGGCCCACACCCCGGTTCCCGAATACATCCGCTTGATCGCCCAGGGCCGCTACGGCGACGCCTACATGGTCAACTGGGTGTCCAACGTGTTCCCGGGCATCCTCGGGCGCACCTGCGACCGACCCTGCGAGCCGGCCTGCCGGCGCGGTCGGGTCGAGGAGGCGAACGCCGAGAAGCCGGAGCCGGTGGCGATCTGCCGCCTCAAGCGCGTGGCGGCCGACCACAAGGAGGACATCTCGGCGCGCCTGCCCCAGGCGCGGCCGAAGAACGGCAAGCGCGTCGCCTGCGTCGGCGCCGGCCCGTCGTCGCTGACGGTGGCGCGCGACCTGGCGCCGCTGGGGTACGAGGTGACGGTGTTCGACGCCGACCCCAAGGCGGGCGGCTTCATGCGCACGCAAGTGCCGCGCTTCCGGCTGCCCGAGAGCGTGATCGACGAGGAGGTGGGCTACATCCTGCGCGACAACGTGCAGTTCGTCGGCGGCCGGCGCATCGACTCGATGAAGGCCTTGCTGAGCGAAGGTTACGACGCCATCTTCGTCGGCAGCGGCGCGCCGCGCGGGCGCGACCTCGACGTGCCGGGGCGCCGGGAGGCGGCGGCACAGATCCACCTCGGCCTCGACTGGCTGGCCTCGGTGTACTTCGGCCATGTCACCAAGGTCGGCAAGCGCGTGATCGTGCTGGGCGGCGGCAACACGGCGATGGACTGCTGCCG
>DATLIE010000099.1:0-15671 GCA_035539635.1 Burkholderiaceae bacterium | reverse complement strand
CTCCCTTTCCGCCAGCTAGTCCTGCTGTTGAAGGACACCACGGCAAGTGGGCCGTGAGGCCCGCACCATGCGGGGCTGCGCGGTATGCAGCTTTCTCTGTTTGCCCTGTTGCGCCGAGCTTCGCCCTGCGGCGGCTCCTTTTCTCTGTTGCCCACTGCGCCATCAGATCGATGCTGGCGCCGGTGTCTGTGCGCAGCATCGTGATCATGCGGGCCTGCTTGGTGTCGTCCTTCGCAGTGGCGACGGGGCTGACTGCCTTGCTGGTCGATACCGTCTTGGCGGTGCGGCCTGAGCGATGGGCCGCGGCCTTCGATGCGATGGGCTTCTTGGTCGCGGCACGCGGCCGGCCGACCTTGGGCTTGCGGGTCTTCGATGGGTTGGGCATGTGCATCTCCTGGAGACACCGCGGGTCGCTGCGGCAGCACCAGTGACGCTCTTCTGGCGCACGGCATCAAGTCATTCAGCGAGAGTTTGGCGGCAGTCGCGAAGAAGCCACTGTCCGCACGTTGCGCTGCAACACAACTCAAGGCAGACCGCTATCGACCCGGAACCGACGTCTACTGTCCTGATTTCGCCGCCCCGAAGCTGCCGGTCGGACTGCTAGGCACTCCCGCAGCGGAGAGCACACATCTGCGGGCAGCCCTCGGAGCCGACCCCTTCGACGGCCGCAACCGGCGCGTGCAGTTCAGGGGAGTTCCAGGCCGACAAAGGTGAGCTCGCGCGCCGCCTCTACGCATCCCGCCACTGCACGCCAAGCCACTGCCGCAACGCCTGGAGCAGCTGGTCGCGCTGGACCGGCTTGGCGATGAAGCCGCTGGCGCCGGCATCGCGGCAGCGTCGCCGGTCGGTCTCGGAGACGGCGGCCGAGACGATGAGGATGGGCAGATCGCGCCAGCGCTCGTCGGCGCGCAGCCGGCGCGTGGCCTCGATGCCGTCCATGACCGGCATCGCGGCGTCCATCAGCACGATGTGCGGCGCTTGCGCATGCACCAGCTCCAGTGCCTGCTGGCCGTCGGCCGCCTCGACGACGTCGAAGCCGAGCGCGCCCACTAGCGCGCCGAGCATGCTGCGGTTGCCCGCCACGTCGTCGACCACCAGCACGCGGCGGCGCGGGCCCTCGTAGCCCACCGGCGCGCGCGCCGTGGCCACCGGCGCCATGGCCAGCGTCAGCGGCAGCACGACGCCGAAGCCGAACACGCTGCCCTGGCCCGGTGTGCTCTGGACTTCGATCTCGCCGCCCATCAGGCCGACCAGCTGGCGGCTGATCGCCAGCCCGAGGCCGGTGCCATGTGCCTGGCGCTGCTTGTCGCTCACCTGCTCAAAGGGCTGGAACGCACGCGCCAGGTCGGCCGCCGCGATGCCGATGCCGGTGTCGCGTACCTCGAAGCGCAGGTGCACCCAGTCGGTCCCGACCGCCACCCGGCGCAGCGCCAGGGAGACCTCGCCGCGATCGGTGAACTTCACCGCGTTGCCGAGCAGGTTGATGAGCACCTGGCGCAACTGCTTGTCGTCGACGACGACGCGCTGCGGCAGGTCAGGGCCCAGGTGCAGCAAGAAGGCGAGCCCCTTGGTTTCGGCCTTTAGGCGCACGATGTCGGCGATGCCGTACACGAACGGCAGCAGCTCGGTCGGTCCCGGGCTGAGCTCGACCTTGCCGGCCTCGATGCGTGCGAACTCGAGGATGTCGACGATCAGCGCCAGCAGGTGTTCGCCGCTGGCGTAGATGGTGTCGACGCCCTTGCGGTCGCGCACGCTCAGCTCGCTGCTCATCTGCAGCAGCTGCGCGTAACCGAGGATGGCGTTCAGCGGCGTGCGCAGTTCATGGCTCATGCGGGTGAGGAACTCGCTTTTGGCGCGATTGGCCACCTCGGCGCGTTCCTTGGCTTCGCGCAGCTCGGCGGTGCGCGCCTGCACCAGGACTTCCAGCTGGGTACGGTGGCGCACCAGCTCCTCCTCGCGCTCGCGCAGGCTGCGCAGCAGCAGCACTCCGGTCAGCGCGTCCGCCAGGCGGTGGCCGATCTCCTCGAACAGGCGGGTTTCGCTCGCGCTCCATCGGCGCACCCGGTCGCACTGGTGCATGCCGACGAGGTAGGGCGCGTCGCCCTTCGGGTACAGCGCCATCATCAGCATCGAGCGCACGCCTTGGCGCGCGGCCTCGGGCGGCACCTGCTGCCCGTGCTCGGGGCCGAACGCGAGGGCGCCATTGCCGCCGCGGGCGAACTGCATGTGCTCGGCCAGGCCGGCTTGCAGCGGCTGTTCCTGCCCGGACGCGAACAAGCCCGGGACCCCGCGCCGCGTTCGCTCCATGACCGCGCGCCACGCGGTCGCGTCGGCGTCGCAGGGATGGAGCAGCCAGGCGCTGTCGCAACCGAAGATGCCCAGTATCGCCTCCAGCACGTCGCTCGCCATCGGCCCGACGTCGCTCGTGCCCTGGATGGCACGGTGGATGCGGTCCATCGATTCCAGGAACGACATGTGCGCCAGGCGCTGCGCCTCGGCAAGCTTGCGCTCGGTGATGTCGCGCCCGACGCCGCGGTAGCCGACGAAGTGTCCCGCCGGGTCAAACACCGGCCACCCCGACACCGAGATGTGGCGCGTGCCGCCGTCCGGCGTCTGGCGCGCGACCTCGAAATCGCGGAACGGCCGGTGGGCATCGAGCGCGGCGCGGTGCATGCGCCAGGCTTCTTCGTCGGGGGCGACGTAGGGTACCTCCCAGCGCGTCTTGCCGAGCTCGGAGCCGCGCGCGGGCGCGTTCGCCAGGCCCTCGGCGAAGTCCTGGCGCGTGAAGCGGTGCTGGGCGTCGGATTCCCAGTACACGTCGAACGAAAGCTGCACCAGCGTGCGAAAGCGCGCCTCGCTGTCGCGCAGCGCCTGCTCGGCGCGCTGGCGCTCGCCGATGTCGCGCGCCAGCGCCAGCGCGAGCCGCCGCCCGCCGTGCGTGAACGCCCGCACGCGCACTTCGACCGGGTACGTGCTGCCGTCGTTGCGCCGGTGCAGCGAATCGAAAGTCAACGTCTGCCCGGCCTGGAGCCGGCTGCCCGCGTCCTGCAGCGCGGCATCGACCACGCCGATCGGCCTGCCGATGAGCTCGGTGCGCGTGCAACCGAGGCTCTCGCAGGCATGCGGGTTGGCGTCGACGATCAGGCCGGCCTCGTCGTGGACAAACAACGCGTCGGCGGCCTCGTCGAAGACGGCCTGCACCCATTCATTGGCGTCTGGCAGCCGGACTTGCCCGTCACCGGGTTCGGATCGATCCATGGCAACCCCCGCTACTGGACACGGGTGCGATCGTGCGCGAAGTAGGCCGCCGTGGGAACTGCTGCCGACTCGGAACGCTCCGCCGCCCGGGAAGTGCAGGGGGCTGGCCGGCGCTGGGGGTTCAGGCCGACGGGCATTCCGCAAAGATGTCGTCGAGTCCGGCCAGGTGGAGCGTCCCCCCATCGGCCGCGAAGTGCCCCATCGACAGGAGCCGTGGGCGAGCAATCACATGGACGCGCCGGCACACCATGATTGTCGTGCCGCTCGACGGCAGCCCTTCGGCAGTCCCGCTTCTGGCCGGCCTCTCCGCCAGCTAGTCCTGCTGTTGAAGGACACCACGGTAAGTGGCCCGCGATGCGTCGGCGGCGTCGCCGCGCATCCGTCACTGTGCCGGCGTCTGCACGCTGATGTGCGCGGCGATACAGAGCCAGCGACCGTCCCGCTTCTGCCAGATGTCGGTGTAACGGCTCACGCCCTTGCGACCGTCCTTGAGTTCGTACGCGTTCTCGGCGTGAATGAGCGCCACGTCGTGGAAGCGCCGCACCGTCACCTTGTCGACCGGAAACGAGCGCATCGCGGTGGCGAAGGTCGGTTGCGAGAAGCGCGACAGCGCCCCCGCGCGGTCCCACAGGGCGCCGTCGCCGGACACCATGACGTAGTCCGCGGCCAGGTGGGCGTCGTACCAGGACACATCGGCATCGCGAAACGCCTTCACGTAGCCCTGGTTCAGCGCCAGCAGCACGCTCGTGTCGTCGTCGGACGGATCCCGTCCGGTCCAGGCCGCATGGCTGGGTGGGATACCGCTGCGCGGCCGCACCGCGGCATCGTCCGCGAGCGGTGTGTTCTGCACACTCACCAGCCGCCAGGCCGTGTCGCTCCAGACGTGTACGTCGGTGTAGCGCACGCGCGCAATCCTGCCCGCACCATCGAGCGCCGCGAACATCCCGTGTACCACCGCCACGGGACCCAGCAGACGCACCTGCATGCCCTCGTTCGATGCCGCAGGCAGTGGCGGTTGCCGGCGCATGTGCGCGACGAACTCGGCGCGACCGTGCCACGAGCCGTCGCTGTCCGTCAGCAGGAAGTCCTCGTGGGTCAGCGCCTCCATCAAGTCGCCGTGGACGTCGACGGTGGCGCTGGTGAAGCGATGGTTGATGGCGCGCAGCTGCGCTTCGGCCACATCGTGCGCGGGCACCGGCTGGGCGGCACCACCGACGAGCGTCGACAGTACGAACAACGTGGAAAGGGATGACAGGGCCAAGGCAATCTCCTCATGCGTGAGGAGAAGAGGCTACGCGGCAACCGGCTCCGGCGCTGCCACGATCCTGCGCAGTTCGCGCACCCCGGCGCTGCGCACCCCTGCACTGCGCACGCCGCGTCGCAGCTCCTGCGGCGTGCGCCCGAAGAACTGACGAAACTTCGCCGTGAAGTGACTGTGGCTCGCGAAACCGGCGTCCATGGCGACTTCGGTGAGTCCGACGTCGGTCTCGAGCACCGCGTCGAGCGCACCTGCCAGCCGCGAGCGGACCACGAAGCTGTACGCCGAGATCCCCATCTCGGCACGAAACACATGCGCCAAGTGGCCGGGAGACAGGCTTGCGAGCCTGGCCAGCTCGCCCAAGGTCCACTTGTGGTGCGGTTGGGCGCAGACAGCCTCGACCGTGCGCGCCACGCGGCGCGCGCGCCCACGGGGCCTGGCAGAGCGGCTGCGGCGGGGCGCGGCCAGCTGGCCTCGCGCCGCACCCAGCGCCGCCTCGAGCAGTGAGATCCCGCGTTCTTCGGCCTCGAGCGCATCGACCTCGCCGCTTGCCAGATCCCGCCACAGCTGACTGCGTGCCAGCATCAGTTCGGGTGGCAGCAACGCCTGGCTGGCGAAGCGCGCCTCATCGAAGCCACCTCCTGCCATGGCGTCGGGCATCACATGCGCCAGCGCGTCGCTGGTCAAGCGCAGCGCCAGGCAGCGGTCGCCGATGCATCCGGGAAAGCTGAGCCGGTAGGGTTTGCCCGCCGAGATGAGCAGCGCATGGCTGGGCGTGGCGATCGCATGTCGCCGCGGCCCGTCGTGTTTGGCGAACATGCCCGCCAGCGGCAGAGCCAGGACGTTGAGCTCGGAGGTCTCCACGTCTCCGCACTCGCTCGACTCGGGACGCACGGCGATGTGACCGATCTGTAGCCACTCGCCGACGAACAGCGTGCGACGGACGAAAGACGGCGCGACGTCGGTGTGCATCAGGCCGCCAGCGAACCGACGTCCGGCGTCGGCGGAAGGGCATCGCGCAGCAGCACTGTGATGTGCGCCAGTTGCGCCCGCGCGGCACTGCGCCCGGCTTCAAACAGATACGGCATCGCACCAGTCTCCCACAACCCGACATGTCTCTCCAGGCCGAGCTCGATCTCGAACACACGTTGCCCCGCGCTGCGCGCGGCATCGATGCGAGCCTGCTGCAGGTTGTTTATCAGCGCGGTGCTGGCCTGGGCCACGAGGCGTGACGCCCGATCCACGCGCCGGGGCATCACGCCCTTGAAACCCAGCGTCAGCACGACGGCGGCATCGGACGCAACGGCCACTGGCAGCGGATCCGACACCACACCGTCGACGAGCCGGCGCCCGCCGACCTCGATGCTCGGGAAGATCAGCGGCAGCGCGATGCTGGCACGCAGCGCCGTCGTCAGTTCGCCATCGCGCAGCACCACCCGTTCACCGCTCCTGGCCTCGGTGGCAACCACCCGCAGGGGCGTGGGCAGATCCTCGAGCCGCCAGGCGCCGAAAGCGCTCCTGATGCGTTGCTCAATGCGCTGATCGTCGCGCAACGCGAAACCTGCGTCGAAGCCGAACCACCTGGGCGCCAGCAACTGCGGGTACGCCCGCCAGCGATGCTGCTGCGTGAGCTCGGCCGACCACAACGACGTGGCTGTGCGCAGCGCCTCTTTGCTCGACAGGCCCAGCGCGAGGGTTGCGCCGATCAGGGCCCCGGAACTGCACCCGACAATCAGGTCGGGTCGTATGCCCTCGCCCGCCAGCACTTCGGCGATGCCAAGCGCAGCGATGCTGCGCACGCCGCCGCTGCCCAGGACCAAGGCGATGCGCGGTTGCGCCAGTCTGTCTTCCAACACTGTCGTGCCTCCGTGAAAGAGCACGAGGCTACGCGTTCAACACCGCCCCCGCTGTCATGATCCGACGCAGTGCACGGGGTTGTCGTGGTGCGTCCGTATCGGAAGCCCCGACGTTTGGCACATCAAACTGTGAAGCGGAAGCCAGACCGACAGGCATTCGACTTGCTCATGCCGCTGCTTGTGGCCGGTTGCAGACCTAGACCGCCTGCGATGCGAGTGTGATGCCGCCCACGAGCTCACTCCAGCGCAGGATGACGCCGAAAGCGCGCCTGGGTCACGGCCGTATCGGACTGCGTGGCACATCAGCGAAGGCTCGCCTCATGAACCATCCAGGTTCCCTGTTATCGCCACCAATGTTCCCTGTTCCGTGCACGCACCGGCAGGCAACTTTGTCGAACGTTCACAGGGGAAGCGCGGGCGCAGCCCCGGGAGTCGGGGGCGCATGAAGTCCCTGAAACCTTCCCTGATACCGGGGGCCGTCTCTGAGACGGGTTCGCCGGAGACTCGCCCCACCGCCAGCAAGTCCCGCTGCAAGTGGACATTCCGGCGAGTACGGCGCCCCGCACGACCGCCAGTAGGGCGCGTGTGGGGTCGATGCGAAGGCGCCCATTGACTTCACTCTCAGTGCCAAGGCTTCCTTGGCATCGGTCGCTTGGCCGGTTCCTTCTTCTTCGCCGGCTCCTTGGAAGGCTTTGGCGGCGTACTCAGCATGTGTCGCATCAATTTCACCCTCATTTGCGGTTGTGGATCATGGTTCCCGGCCCGCACTCGTGTTGCCTGATCTGTCACAGGGCCTTCGTGATCGGTGCGGCTCACGATACTCGCCAAGATGAGGGCAGGCAACGGGCTCCGGGCTGCCAACTGGCCTTGGAGGTGTCGCGAACCTTCAAGACCCGGCCGTGGGGCGCGGTCAGAGTGGCGCATCCTGAGTTCCATCTTGGCCCATGCGCATCCTGTTCGTCTGCAACCCACTCCATGGCCACCTGAACCCCATGCTGCCGCTTGCGCGTGCGGCCCACGCCAATGGACATGCCGTCGTCGTCGCCACCGGTGCTGACATCGCAGCCCTGGCGCAGCGCGATGGCCTGACCACATGGTCGACTGGCATGACTCACGCGCAGGCCGGCGGCAACCAACAGGCGTCGTGGCTGGACTACTTCGAGGCGAGCGCACGAGCGCGCATCGCCGATCTGGTGCCACGCTGCGCCACATGGCGCCCTGAACTGGTCGTTCACGAAGAGACCGAACTCGCCGGGCCGGTTGTCGCTGCGCGCATCGGCGCACGGTCGATCGTCCATGGGCTCGGCCCGGTTCCGCCGGCGCGGCTGTCGGCGTGGTTTGCTGCGGCGATTGGTCGCCTCACGCCACTGGAGACGGCGGCCGAGGTCGTCGCCGCTTGGCGCGGCGCAACCTATCTGCACGTCTGCCCACCCGGGTTGAGCCCCGTCGAAGAGTCGCCTTGGCCCGATGTTCTGCCGGTGCGACCGATGGCGCCCGGCGGCGCGGACGACCGGACGCTCATGGGCCGCATCGAGCGCCTGCCGTACGCGCGCTCGGTGCTTGTGACGCTCGGGACCGTCTACAGCGGCAACACCGCCGCGCTCATGGCCGCGATCGAGGGCCTGAATGACCTCGCGGTCAACTTGATCGTCGCGGTCGGGCCGCAGGGCGACCCCTCGCTCTTTGAAGGGTACGGCAACCACGTGCTGGTCGAACGGCTCGTCCCGCTGGCCAGCGTCTTGGGGCGTTGCAGCGCGGTGGTGTCGCAGGGCGGCTCGGGTGTGATGCTCGGCGCGATGTCGCTCGGGTTGCCCCAGCTGATGCTGCCGCAAGGTGCAGACCAGTTCCGCAATGCCGAGTTGGGCGCGCGCACGGGCGCGGCCCTCGCACTCCTGCCAGAAGACGCTACGTCGAAGGCCATCAGCGACAGCGTCCAACGTTTGCTGACCGAGAGCCGCTTCGCCAGCGCGGCACAAGTCCTGCGCGCTCAGATCCGCGCGATGCCCGACGCCGAGACGGTGATCGCTTCGCTAACGACGGATCGTCACAGCCGCCTGTGAGTCCACCGGACCGCAGGCGCTGGCCCGTTCGTGAACTGCTGACAGCCCCATGCCCCTATGCGCCCGGCACGCCCGCAAAGCGGGCCTGGGGTGCCGCGCCGCCGCCGTCGTCGTGCACGGCGCCTGCACCCCTGCCTGGCGGTGACGAGGACGACACGGCCTCGCCGCACAGTTCGAAGCCGATGCACGTGACGCCCTCACTCGACTCGGCGAAGGGGCTGCCGCCGTGCATGCGCGCCACCGCTGCCACGATCGCCAATCCGAGGCCATGGTGGTGCTGTTGGCAGGCGGTGCGAGCGAGTTCGGCGCGGAAGAATCGGTCGAACAGTCGTGGCAGAAGCGCCGCGTCGATCGTCGCGCCGCGGTTCTCGACCGCGATGCGCACCCGCGGGTCGCAATCGCTCGCGACGGCCGGCATGTCGATGCTCACGCGCACCGTCGAACCGCGCTCGGCATAGCGCGCCGCATTGGCCAGCAGGTTCGACAGTGCCCGCCGCACCAGCGCCTCGTCCACCGCCAACTGTGCCTGGCCGACCACTTCGGCGCGCACGCCCGCCTCGTCCAAGACGCCCTCGTGGTACTCGACCACCTGCTCGGCCAGCGGGCGCAGGCTGCGTGGCGCGCTGCGACGAGCGCGCGCACCGCGGTCGGCGTGGGACAGGAACAGCATGTCGTCAACCAAGGCCGACATCTGCTGCAGCTCCTCGAGCGAAAGGGCCATCGTCTCCCGCAGTTCGACTGCCGGCCGCTCGCGCGACAGCGCCACCTCGACGTGGCCCATCAGTGCGGCGATCGGCGTGCGCAGTTCGTGCGCGACGTCCGCATTGAAACCCTCGAGTTGCGCATACGCCTGCTCCACGCGCGTCATCAGCGCGTTGAACTGCGTGATCCAGGGCTGCAGTTCCTCGGCGGGATCGGCCAGCGCCAAGCGCTGATCGAGCCGCCGCGGCGATATCGCGCGCGTCTGCGAGGCCAGTTCGCGCAGCGGTTGCAGCAGCCGCCGCGCCCGCCACCAGGCCCCGGCCGCGACGATGGCGCCGCTGACCAACGTGGCGATGAAAAGGATCAAGGCCCAGCGTCGGCCCAGGCGCACGTTCTGCTCGACGTCGCAGACCATCTGGGCGCTGACGAAGCCGCCGGCCAGGCCAGGTGCCTCGATGCGGAAGCGCTGTTCGACCGCGTGCGCCGGCGACTGGCGGTGCGCCGCCACGTCGGCATCGACGTACAGCAGCGATCCGTCGGCCCGGCGCAGTTCGAGCCGCGTGCCCGCGCGCATCGACGCCATCGACTCCATCTTGCTCAGGATCGCGGCCTCGCCCCCCGCCTTGGCCGCCCCGGCGACGGCCTGGGTCAGGACCTCCGCACGAAACTCGATCTCGTCGCGCGAGCGCTCCTTCATCAACATGGCCACGGAGAACCACAACGCGGTGAAGATGGCGCCCAGCACCACCATCGTCAACAGCGCGATCTGCAGCGACAGACGCTGGCTGATCGAGTGGCCCGCCCGGCCTGTGGCGCGATTCACGAGCGGTCCTCCAGCACGTAGCCCATGCCGCGCTCCGTGTGCAGCAGCTTGAGCTCGAACGTGTCGTCGAGCTTGGCGCGCAGGCGGCGCACCGCCACTTCCACGACATTGGTGTTGCTGTCGTAGTGCATGTCCCACACCTGCTCGGCGATCGTCGTGCGCGACAGGATCTGGCCGCGCCGGCGCAGCAGCAGCGCCAGCAACGCGAACTCCTTGGCCGTCAGGTCCAGCCTCTGGTCCGCGCGCTGCGCGCGGCGAGCCACCAGGTCGACCTCCAGGTCGGCCACGCGCAGCACCGTGGCCTGCGCCACCGCGCCGTTGGCCGGCCCGCGCCGAGACAGCGCCCCGATGCGCGCCAGCAGTTCCGAGAAGGCGAAGGGCTTCACCAGGTAGTCGTCGGCACCGTCTTCGAGGCCACGCACACGGTCCTCGACCTTGTCGCGTGCCGTCAGCATCAGCACCGGCGTGCGCGCCGAAGCGCCGTGGGCGCCGCGCAGCGCCTTGAGCACACCGAATCCGTCCACGCCCGGCAGCATCACGTCGAGCAGGACGAGGTCGTACTCGCCGCCGGTGGCCAGGCGGCGGCCCTCGATGCCGTCAGCGGCCACCTCGACGACGTGGCCGTTCTCGCCCAGTCCCTTCACCAGGTAGTCGGACAGACGCCTGTCGTCCTCGACGATCAGCAGTTTCATAGGGCGAGATGCTGACAGAAATCAGCCCTTGGCTGGATTACGAATTCGTAATCCGGCTGCAAGGCTCGGCGCTGTCGCGGCGCCGAAAGTCTCGTCCATGTTGTCGCGCCTTCCACCGCTTACTGCCGAAGCGCAACAGCAGGTCCCCCTTCCAACCTTGTCTCAGGAGCCATTCATGAACCGTGCATTCACCGCCGTCTCCCTCCAAGCCGCCCTCGCGACGGCCATCCTGACCGTCGCCCCGCTGGCCGGGGCCGCCACCACCGCGTCCTTCAACGACGAGGCACACGCGCCGCTGCAGTCCACCTTCGTGTCGCAGGTCAGCCGCGAGCAAGTGCGCGCCGAGGCGGTCATCGCCGCGCGCCAGGTCTACAGCCACACCGACCAGCAGAACGAGCCGCAAGTGGCGGCTGCCGAATCGACGCTGACGCGCGCCCAGGTGCGTGCCGAGGCCGTCGAGGCGAACCGGCTGGGCCTGACGTTCAGCGGCGAGTACGAGACCGCTCTGGGTGCGGCGCCGCAGAGCCTGCGCGTCGCCTCGGCGACGCTGGCCGCCGCCCGCTGATCTCCTTCGCCGGACCGTCTCGCGAGGAAACGGGCTGCCGCGGCAGCCCGCTTTCATGTGGGCTCCGTGCCAGGGCGACGTAGGTTGTCGTTCATCGACCGCTTCAACTCACGAGATACTGCGGTTGGCACTACTGCGGATCCAGTCAATGGCCAGCCCGATCGAGGTGTTCGAGCTCAGCATCGACCGCGATGCGCCGCCACCGTTTGCCACGCCGATGCTGCGCGCGATCTGGCATGGCCTGCGCGGCGAGTGGGTTGCCGCGCATGAGCTGGCTCAGGCGCAGGACGACGCCGAAGGCGCCTGGGTCCATGCCTGGTTGCACCGCATCGAGGGGGACCTCGCGAACGCCGGGTACTGGTACCGCCGCGCCCACCGGCCGCCTCGCCTCGACGCCACACGGGACGAAGGGCTCGATATCGCAAAGGCGCTGATCGGGTCTCCGTGAGGCGCACGGGCGGCCCCGGCGGGCCGCCACGCTAGCGCCTGGTTCGTGAGCGCGCCTCGTGCAGAGTGGCCAGGGTGATCTTGCGCACCTCGGCCTTGCTCTGGTCGATGTGGCTCTTCAGCAGCAGCTGGGCCTGGTCGACCTTGCGCTGCATCACCGCACGCAGGATCTTCGCGTGCTCGGCGTAGGTGGCGTCGATGCGGTCGCCACGCGTGAAGTCCAGGCGCCGCACGATGCGGATGCGCTCGGTCACGTCCCAGTGCACGCGCGCGATCTCGGCGTTGCCCGCGGCGCGCACCAGCGTGGCGTGGAACTGTTCGTCGTGCTCGCCCACCTGCTGCGCATCGGCCAGGCGTTCGGCCGCCGGCACGAGCCAGATCGCCTTCAGCGCCTCGAGTTCTGGCACGGGCTCGCCGCTCGCGCACAGGCGCGCCACGCTGGCCAGCTCAAGCAGCACGCGCAGGTCGTACAGCTGCTCGAGCCGGTCGAAGTCGATCGGGCGCACGAACCAGCCGGCCTTCGACTCGAGGTCGATGAAGCCTTCGTTGCGCAGGCGGAACAGCGCTTCGCGCACCGGCGTGCGGCTCACGCCCAGGCGCGCACCGAGCTCGGCCTCCGAGATGCGGTCGCCCGGCACCAGGCGGAAGGTGTGCAGTTCCTCCTTCAGCGCCGCATAGGTCTGATCGGCGAGATTGCTCCGTCCCGGGGGTTCGCGTGCGCCCATCGCGGCGATCTTAGTCAGGTCGGCGCTGCCGGCAACAGGCTGACGTGGGCCGCGACGACACGCCAGCCCTCGGGCAGGCGCACCCAGGTCTGGCTCTGGCGCCCGAGCGCCGCGCCGCCCTCGCGCCGGAACTCGGTCATCGTGGTGGCGAAGTCGTGGCCGAAGGTGGTGATCACGGTGTTCGACAGCGTACGCGCCAGGCCCACCGGCGACCGCCCGGCGCGAAACGCGGCGATGGCGTCGTAGCCCACCAGGTTCTCGGTCGCCCCGTAGCGCACGGTGTGTGGCGAGCGCCAGAACAGCTCGTCGAGCACCTCGACGCGGTTGTTCACCAGCGCGTCCTCGTAGCGCGCGAACACGGCCTCGACTTCGGCGTGCACCACCGGGTCGTTGACCACAGGCGCCGCCGCGCTCACGACAGCGTGGCCACCGGCGCGCCCACCACCCCGACCGCCTCGAGCGCAGCGGCGGCGCGCAGCACATGGTCCTCGCGCCACGGCGCGCCGATCAGCTGCACGCCGATCGGCAACCGCGCATCGGCACCCCACACCGGCACCGCGCACACCGGCAGCCCGATGCACGAGATCGGCTGTGTCAGCAGCCCCATGCTCGGCCGCAGCGGCAGGCGCTGGCCGTCGAGCTCGAGCCACTCGCTGCCGATCGGGGTGGCGGCGCACGGCGTGGCCGGTGCCAGCAGGATGTCGAAACGCTCGAACAGGCGTTTCGCTTCGAGCGCGTAGGCACGCCGTACGCGCTGTGCGCGCGCGACCCAGGCTGCGGGCAGCAGTGCGCCGGCAAGGAAGCGATCGCGCGACAGCGGCTCGAAGTCCTTTACCCGCGCGCGCAGGTCCGGCAGGTGCAGCGCCCCGCCTTCGGCGTTGGAGATCAGAAAGGCCGCCGCGCGGCCGGCTTCGGCCAGCGGCAGTTCGACCGTGCCGCGCGCGCCCAACGCCTCGGCCACCCGGCCGACCGCGGCCCGCGCGGCCGGCGTGGCGTAACGGTCGAAGTGCTCGCCCAGCACCGCGACACGCAGGCCGGTGCGGCCCTGCGCGAGCAAGGGCCGCACCGGCTCGACCGGCCGCGCCACGCAGCCGGCATCGGCCGCGTCGTGGCCCTGCATCGCGTCGTAGGCGAGCGCCAAGTCGGCCACCGAGCGCGCGAACGGGCCCAGGTGGTCCAGGCTCGAAACGAAGGGGTAGCTGCCCGTGCGCGGCAGGCGGCCGAAGGTGGGCTTGAGGCCGAACACGCCGCACAGCGAGGCCGGCACTCGGATCGAGCCGTTGGTGTCCGAGCCGAGCGTGATCGGCACCTGGCCCGCGGCCACCGCGGCAGCCGAGCCGCCCGACGAGCCGCCTGCGATGCGCGTGGGGTCGTGCGGGTTGCGCGTGGCGCCGTGGTGGCTGTTCTCGGTGGTGAAACCGTAGGCGTACTCGTCCATGTTCAGCGCACCGACCAGCACCGCGCCGGCCGCCTCGAGGCGCTGCACCAGCACGGCGTCGTGCGCGGCAGGGAGCGAGTCGCGTTCGATCTTCGAGCCGGCGAGCGTGGCCAGGCCTTCGATGTCGAACAGGTTCTTCACCGCGAACGGCACGCCGGCCAGCGGCAGCGCGGTGCGTGCGGCCAGGGGCAGCGCATCGACGGCCGCGGCGCGTGCCTGCGCCCGCGCTGCGAGCACGTCGGTGAAGGCGTTGACCGTCGGCTCGGTGGCGGCGATGCGAGCGAGGCAGGCCTCGACCAGCGCCCCCGCGCTCGCCGTGCCGGCCTGCACCGCCGCCGCGATCGCCGTCGCGTCGCGTTGCAGGAGGGCTTCCGAGCTCATGCCGGCGGCAGGTAGTTCACCGCCGGCTCGTCGTGCGGAGACAGCGGCACCGCCTCGACCTGCGCCGCGAAGCCAGCCGCCAGCGCCAGGTAGCGCAGCACGCCGGGTCGATGCTCGGGCGCGATCGGCAGCGCGAGCGCGGCGGCGCTGGCGTCCAGGTAGGCCTCGAGCGCCTCGGGCGTCATGGCCGGATTCACCGCCGCACCTCGCGCTGGAAGATCTCGAGGCTTTGCTTCTTGGCGGCGATGAAGCTCGGCTCCGACAGCGTGGCCGTGGTGCGCGGGCGCGCATCGCCGTAGCGCAGGATCTCGGCCACCTTGGTCGGCCGCTTGGTCAGCAGCAGCACCTGGTCGGCCAGGTACACGGCCTCTTCCAGGTCGTGCGAGACCAGCATCATCGTGGTGCCGGTCTGCATGAACACCTCCTGCAGCTTCTCGCGGATGAAGAGGGTCATCTCGAAGTCGAGCGCCGAGAACGGCTCGTCGAGGAATAGCACTTCGGGCTTGGGTGCGAGCGCGCGCATGATCGATGCCGTCTGCTGCTGCCCGCCCGACAGCTCGTAGGGGTAGCGGTGCAGGTCGAACTTGACGTCGAAGGACGCGACCAGCTCGGCCATGCGGCGATCCACTTCCGCCTTGCTCTTGCCTTCGAGCTTGAGCGGGTAGGCGATGTTGTCGATGGTGCGCATCCACGGGAACATCGCCTCGCGGTAGTTCTGGAACACGTAGCCGATCTTGGTCTGCGCGAGCGACTTGCCGTCGAACAGGATCTGCCCGGAATCGATCGGAATCAGGCCGGCGATCATGTTGATCAGGGTCGACTTGCCGCAGCCGTTCGGGCCGAAGACCGAGACGATCTTGCCCTTCGGGATGTCGAGGTCGAAGTTCTCGTAGAGGGGCCAGCCGGCGAAGTACTTCGTCAGGCCGCGGATGGTGAGGTGCGTGCCGGCGGGGCCGGGCACGAAGGGGCGTTGCGGCACGTCGGCCACGACGGGGGCGTTGAGCACTTCCATGGCCTGCTTACCTTCCGCTCCAGTGGACGATGCGCCGCTCGATCACGAGGAACAGCACGTTGAGGGCATAGCCGAGCGCACCGGCCGACAGGATGGCCGCGTACATGCTCTTGACGTTGAGCACCTGCTGCGCGTCGATGATGCGGTGGCCGAGGCCGTTGTCCGAGCCGATGAACATCTCGGCCACGATGACGATCACGAGGGCCATCGACACCGCCGAGCGCAGGCCCACGAAGGTGGCCTGCAGGCTTTCCCAGATCAGCACGTCCTTGAAGATCTGCCAGTTCGACGCGCCCATGACCTTGGCCGCCATCACCCGCTGCTTGCGCGCGTTCATCACGCCGTAGGCGCTGTTGAAGACGACGATCAGCAGCGCACCGAACGCCGCGATGGCGATCTTGTTGATGTCGGTCACGCCGAAGATCAGCAGGAACAGCGGGATCAGCGCCGACGA
>DATLIE010000098.1:0-2055 GCA_035539635.1 Burkholderiaceae bacterium | reverse complement strand
GCCCGATCGGCAAGTTCCACCTCCCGGCCATCGCCCTGGTCCGCAGCGCGATGGGGTTGGTGCTGGCAGCCCTGGCCGCGGCCGCGCCGGCGCAGGAGCTGACCCTCGCGGTGTCGAAGTCACCGCTGTCGCTGCCGCTGTACGTGGCCGACGTCGCCGGGTTCTTCCAGGACGAGGGGCTCAAGGTGCGCATCACCGAATGCGTGGGCGGCCACCGCTGCCTGAAGCTGATGCTCGACGGCCAGGTCGACGTGGCCACCGCCGGGGACACCCCGGTGATGTTCAACAGCTTCCAGCGTTCGGACTTCGCCGTCATCGGCACCATCGCCACCACGACGGACGATCTCAAGCTGTACGTGCGGCAGGACGCCGGCATCGCGCGCCCCCGCGACCTCGCGCGCAAGCGCATCGGGGTCGTGATCGGCACGTCCAGCCACTACTTCCTCGACTCGCTGCTGATGGTCCATGGCGTGGACCCGCGCGACATCCAGCCGGTGCCGATGCAGCCCGAGGCCATGCAGGAGGCCCTGCAGACGAAGCGGGTCGACGCCGTCTCGGTGTGGGAACCCTACGGCTACCGGCTCGCCAGCGCCCTGAAGACCTCGGTCGTCGCGCTGCCGAACGCCGGCGCCTACAGTGCGGTGTTCAACCTGGTCGTGCACCGCCGGCTGGTGGGCACGCGCGACGCCGACCTCGTCAAGCTGCTGACCGCCGTGGACCGGGCCGAGACGCTGATCCGCGACGATCCGGGCCGGGCCAAGCTGATCCTGCGCCAGCGCCTGGCCACCGACGACGACTTCGTGCGCTGGGTGTGGCCGGGCCTCACCTACCGCCTGTCGCTCGACCAGTCGCTGCTCAAGACCCTGGAGAGCGAGGCCCGCTGGGCGCTGCGCGAGGGCCACGTCACGGGCCGCGCGGCGCCGAACTTCCTGCCGTACCTGCACCGTGCACCGCTGATGCAGGTGCGTCCCGAGGCCGTGGGCATCAGTCGCTGACGGCATGCGCGTCCAGACCCAGCTCCGCGTCACCGCCGGCCTCGCGCTCGTCGTCGTGCTGGCCGTGGCCATCGCATCGTGGCTCGCGGTCTCGGCCGCCCACCGAGCCGAGGCCGAGCAGGACCGCGCCCGCAATGCGGCCCGCCACGCCGCGGCCCTGCTGCTGCTCACGCAGGAGTACCCGCGCTACTTCGAGCCGCGCGTGGCGCAGCAGTGGCGCGAGCGCCAGACGGCGCTGCTGCAGGAACTGGCGGGGCGCGACGCCGACCTGGAACCCATGCGCCAGGCGGCCCGGCGCCTGCCGATGCTGTTCGACCGGCTGTCCGAACTGCCGGACGCACCCGAAACGCCCTTCACCGCCCGCCGCTCCGACTTCATCGTCGACCAGCTCATCAACGAGACGCAGAGCCTGGCCGACAGCATCTACCGCTGGTCGCGCGACACCGCGGCCGAAGGGCAGGCGGCGTCGATGCGCTTCCGCTGGATCGGCGTCGCCTCGCTGCTGGCCGTGCTGGGCCTGCTCGTGGGCCAGACCTTCGTCATCGTGCGCCGGCTGCTCGGGCCGCTCGACCGCATCGAACGGGCCGCCCGGCGTGTCGAGCGGGGCGACTTCGACGCGAAGGTGGGCCTCGACAGCGAGGACGAGCTGGGCCGCGTCTCGCGCCAGTTCGACGCGATGACCTCGACCTTGCACGACCGCCGCGCCCAGCTGCTGGCCGAGATGGCGCGGCGCGAGGCCATCGAGCGGCGCCTCACCGACATCACGAACACCATCCCCGCCCTCGTGGGCTACTTCGACGCGGCCGAGCGGCTCGAGTTCGCGAACGGCCCGGCCATCAAGCTCTTCGGGCTCGACAGCGGCCGCCTCGGCGACTACACGATGCGCACCGCACTCGGCGACCCGCTGTACGCGCTGCACGCGCCGTACCTGCCGCGCCTGGTGGAGGGGCAGAAGATCGTCATCGAGGACCGCATCGAGATCAAGGGCCACCTGATGCACTTCCAGGCGCACCTCGTGCCCGACCTCGCGGAGGACGGCGCGCTCAAGGGCTTCTACGCG
>DATLIE010000097.1:0-1664 GCA_035539635.1 Burkholderiaceae bacterium | reverse complement strand
TCTTGTCGATGCGCACGTAGAGCTTCTGCGTGCTCTGGGCGTCGAAGCCCTTCGCGGACGAGTCGCCGTACACGGGGTAGAACTCGTCGGGGCGGATGTCGCGGAACAGGCGGTCCTTGCGCGTCTTGTCGGAATCGTAGGTGGCGGTGAGCAGGTACTCGCCCTTGACGGCGCCCTTGAAGAAGAAGGCAGCGCGCGCGGCGGCACGGCGCTTGTCGTTGCCCTCGTCGGCCAGGCCGGACAGCTCGGCCTCGAAGGCCGCGCCCGCGGGCATCGCACCCAGCGGCACCTGGCCGCGCTTGGTGAAGTCGAGCACGCCTTCGACGATGCCGACGCCGATCATCGGGCGCAGCTCGGGCAGCAGCGCCAGCCGCGCCTCGCTCGTGAAGCTCGCGGCCGTCACGCGCAGGCGGGCATCGCCGGGTTCGCCGGGCGGCAGCAGGCGGAAGTCGGCCACGCCACCGTCCATGAAGACCTGGGTGCCGGGCTCGGCGGGGTTGAGGTCTTCGTCGAGCCAGCGGCCACGGTCGGTCTCGAGCGTGAGCTGCGTGCGCGCGGTCACGGGCACGCTGGCCGCGTCGGTCAGGCGTACCTTCACGACGACGGGCGTGCGCAGGTCGGCCTGCGCCGAGGCGGGCACGTCGATGTGGATGGCGCCGAGCTTGTCGGGCGCGGTGACGCTGATCTGCTGCGCCGCGCCGCGCACGTTGCCGAGCGGATCGACGGCTTCGAGCACCAAGCGGTTGACGCCGGGCCGCAGCACGATGCCGATGTATTCCCAGGCGCCGATCCGGCGGCTGGCCTGCTCGGTCTTCTTGCCGACGCGGCGCTCCTCGATGCCTTGGCCGTTGACGCTCAGGCGCAGCGCCAGGCCGGCTTCGCCCTTGACGCGCACGTTGAGCGAGGTCGAGGGCAAGGTGTCGCCATCGCGCAGGTCGATGAAGCCGAGGGCGTTGCTTTCGATGCGGGGTAGCAAGGCTTCGAGGTCGATGGGGCTGGGGACGGCTTGCGGCGGCGCCACCGCGGCGGTCGGCTGCGCCATGCCGCGGGACACGCGCATGCCGGAGAAAAGGCTGCCCACGGGGGATGCGCCATCCGCCGAACCGCCGCCGGTTGCCGCGCCGAGCGTGCTGCCCTGGCTGCCCGACGCGCCACCAACGAAGCTGCTGGGCGACGCCAGAGCGACGGGCATAGCGATCAGCGGCGCCGAGCTGGCCTGCGTCGTGCTGGTGCTGGTGCTGCCGCCCGCGCGCACCTCGCCGCTGGCTGGCAGCGCACGCCGGTCGCCCACGGGGACGATCCGGCCTTCGGGGTCCAGGCGCATGCGCACCTGGGCTTCGGCCTCGGTGTCGGGCACGGCGGCGATGGCCTCGCGCCGCGCGATGACGTCGCTCATCACCGTCGGCGCGTCGCAGTTGGCGACCACGAAGTTGGCCTTGTGGAATTCGCCCTTCTTGAGATCGACGAAGCGGCTGTCGGGGCGCCCTGCGTTGCGGTTGTCGAGCGCTTCGAGCCGCGCGCCGGCGGGCAGCGTGGTGGCATCGAGCCGCAGCACGTGGGTGACGGGCTTGAGGCCGTACAGGCTCCACTTGCCTTCGACGTCGGTGATGACGTGCGTGCCGTCTTCCATGTACAGGCGCACGCCGGGCACGCCGATTTCGTCG
>DATLIE010000096.1:0-2659 GCA_035539635.1 Burkholderiaceae bacterium | reverse complement strand
GTACTTGAGGTTGCCGCCCGCACCCCAGAACAGCGTGGTGGTCGCCAGCGAGATCTGGCCGAGCTTGTCGCGCCAGAGGCGCGCGTTGCAGTGCCAGAAGTCGGGCAGCAGCGCGGCCATGTTGCGCGCGAAGCCGTGCTGTGGATTGGCGCGCAGCGGGCGCATCTCCACGCCGGTGTGCGGAATGCGCGTGTTGAACCACGCGGCCAGCATGTAGACGAAGATCAGCGCGGCGATGGCGGCTTCGGGCGGTGTGTCGATGCCGGTGTCCAGCCCTGGCAGGTCCCAGGCCAGCAAGTGGCTCGACACCATGTGGCCCACCAGTTGGCCACCCAGCACGATGCCCAGGATGATCGACGCGATGGTCAGCCCCTCGATCCATCCGTTGGCCTTGACCAGCTGCGACGCCGGCAGCAACTCGGTGAGGATGCCGTACTTGGCCGGGGAGTAAGCGGCGGCGCCCAGGCCGACGATGGCGTAGGCCAGCAGCGGGTGCGAACCGAACAGCATCATCAGGCAGCCGATCACCTTGATGAAGTTGCTGATGAACATGACGCGCCCCTTGGGATAGGCGTCGGCGAAGGCGCCCACCAGCGGGGCGAGCGCCACATAGAAGAGCGTGAAGATCGGCACCAATGCCGCCCGCTGCCATTCGGGAGCGCCCGAGGACCGCATCAGTTCGACGGCCGCGACGAAGAGCGCGTTGTCGGCCAGTGACGAAAAGAACTGGGCCGACATGATGGTGTAGAAACCGCGCTTCATCGATGGGCTGGCTGGCCAGTGTGGGCTGGCGATGTGTGTGGTGCGGTAGAAAAAAGGCTTCGCACGGAGCGCGAATGCGCGGTTATAGCATGGGGGTGCAATGCCAAAATGGCGTTCCCCCACGACGGCGCCGCCCATGGGCCCAGGGGTTTTCCATCCTCCGAGAGATCCAGTTTCGTGCCCCGCCCCATCCTCGCCACCATTCATGCCGGCGCGCTGCGCCACAACCTGGAGCGCGTGCGCCGCTCGGCGCTCGACTCGCGCGTCTGGGCCGTCGTCAAGGCCAATGCCTACGGCCACGGCATCGAGCGTGTCTTCGATGCGTTCCGCGGGGCCGACGGCTTCGCGCTGCTCGACCTGGCCGAGGCCGAGCGCGTGCGCGCGCTGGGCTGGCGCGGCCCCGTGCTGCTGCTCGAAGGCGTGTTCGACGCGCGCGACCTGGAGCTGTGCTCGCGCCTGGACCTGTGGCATTCGGTGCACTGCGACGAGCAGATCGACATGCTCGCGGCCCACAAGACCCTCAAGCCGCAGCGCGTGTTCCTGAAGATGAACTCCGGCATGAACCGCCTGGGCTTCTCGCCCGAGCGCTTCGGCTCGGCCTGGACGCGCCTCAATGCGCTCCCGCAGGTCGACGAGATCTCGCTCATGACGCACTTCAGCGACGCCGACGGCCCGCGCGGCATCGAGCACCAGCTCGAGGTGTTCGAGCGCGCCACGCGCGACCTGCCCGGCGAGCGTTCCATTGCCAACAGCGCCGCCACGCTGCGCCATGCGCCGCGCACGCGCGGCGACTGGGTGCGCCCCGGCATCGTGCTGTACGGCAGCGCCCCCGACTTCCCCGAGCACGACGCGGCGCACTGGCAGCTGCAGCCGACCATGACGCTGTCGACCCGGCTCATCTCGGTGCAGACGCTGAAGGCCGGCGACACCATCGGCTACGGCTCGCGCTTCGCGGCCGAGGGCCCGCTCACCATCGGGATCGCGGCGGTCGGCTATGCCGACGGCTACCCGCGCCATTGCGACACCGGCACCCCGGTGCTCGTGAACGGCGTGCGCACCCGCATGGTGGGCCGCGTGAGCATGGACATGATCACCGTCGACCTCACGCCCGTGCCCGATGCCGCCTTCGGCGCCGAGGTCACGCTGTGGGGCCGCTCGGCCCTGACCGGCGCGGTGCTGCCGATCGACGAGGTGGCCCAGGCCGCCGGCACCGTCGGCTACGAACTCATGTGCGCGGTCGCGCCGCGGGTGCCCTTCGCACCCGCCGACGAATGACGTGAAGGTTCTTTCCAACTGGCGCTCCGTGCGCCTGTGGGAAACGCAGGTCGAACGCGACCTGCACCGCGATCACAGCCTGCGCACGCACGGCCTGCTGATCGGCACTTTCACGCTGCTCCTGATGTGGGGCGTCTCGGCGCTGCAGATGCACCTGCTGCACGTCGAGTCGCTGGCCGTGCGCTACCTCGTCACGCTGGGCGTGTGCTACGTCGGCTACCGGTGCGTGCTGCGCTGGTGGGCGCAGCGGCTGGTGGAGCGGCGCACCGAGATCGAGGCACCCGATGTCGACCTGGGTGTCGACGGCTCCGGCGACCACGGATGCGTGACCGACGCCACCGAAGGCACCAGCGCACTCTCCGACGTGGCCAGCGGCGCGCTCGACGCCGCGGGCGGCGCCGACGAAGGCGCGATCATCGTCGTGCCGGTGCTCGCCATCTTCCTGCTGTGCGTGGCCGTCGTGCTCGGCGCGGGCTCGCTGGTGCTGCTGTACTTCAGCTGGGACGCGCTGCTGGCCGTGGCGATCGAGGTCGCCTTCTCCTATGTGTCGGCCCGCGCCGCGGTGCGCGTGGCGCGCGAAGGCTGGCTCATGGCGGCGGTGCGGCTCACCTGGAAGCCGCTG
>DATLIE010000095.1:0-2203 GCA_035539635.1 Burkholderiaceae bacterium | reverse complement strand
AGTCGATGTCGGTCGAGGACGCGGTGAAGATCGTCCAGGGCGGCGACACGTCGGTGACGCAGTTCTTCAGCGCCAAGACGCGCGAGCCGTTGGGCGCGAAGTTCATGCCGATCGTCGAACGCGCCACGGCACGCGTGGCGCTGGCCAGGAAGTACGACGCCATTGCCGGCAAGGCTGCCGGCTTCGGACTGCTGAAGAAGGAAGAAGCCAACCTGAACGGCTACGTCAGCGGCAAGGCGCTGACGTAGCCGTTCAAGTTGGCTTCTTCCTTCTTCAGCAGTCCGAAGCCGGCGGCCTTGCCGGCAACGGCGTCGTACTTCCTGGCCAGCGCCACGCGCGCCGTGGCGCGTTCGACAATCGGCATGAACTTCGCGCCCAACGGCTCGCGCGTCTTGGCGCTGAAGAACTGCGTCACCGACGTGTCGCCGCCCTGGACGATCTTCACCGCGTCCTCGACCGACATCGACTTCACCGCCGCCACGAGCAGCGCCTTGGCCTCGGGCACCGCCGACTCGGCAGCGCGGTTCATCGCCGTCACCAACGCGTCGACGCGCTTTCCCTGGCCGGTGGCCTGCAGCAGCTTGGCGGCATCCTTCAGAAACCCTGGCAGCTCGATCCGGACCTTCGGGTTGCCCAGAAAGCCGTCATTGCGCCCCAGCAGCGCCACCGCCGACGCGGCGCCGCGCTCGAGCGCCGTCCGCACGCCGGATGCGGCATCCGTCTCGCTCAACAGCTTGGCCTGGGTCAAGACAGGGAACCCGAGTCCTGGCACCAGGATCCACCGAACCGTAAACTCACGTCGCTGCATTGCACCGTCTCCCATGAAGCTTGCCCGCCCCGTCCTGCTCGCCCTGATCGTCGCTGTCGGCGCAGGCGCCGCCTTGGCCGCTTGGCGTGTGCTGGCGGCACGCGAGCCGGCTCCCGCAGTGTCGTACACCCTGCTCGACGGCAGCAAGGCATCCACCGAAGCGATGCGCGGCAAGGTGCTGCTGGTCAATTTCTGGGCCACCAGCTGCACCACCTGCGTCGCCGAGATGCCGCAGATCGTCGCGACGCACGAGAAGTTCAAGTCACGCGGATACGAGACCGTCGCGGTGGCGATGAGCTACGACCCGCCCGCCTACGTGGCGCGCTTCGCCGAGACACGCAAACTGCCCTTCGGCGTGGCCATCGACAACACCGGCGCGATCGCGAGATCCTTCGGCGACGTGCAGATGACTCCGACCACGTTCCTGATCGACAAGCAGGGCCGGGTCGTCAAGCGATACCTCGGCGCGCCCGACTTCGCGGCGCTGCACACGCTGATCGGCGAACTGCTCGCCGAGGGCTGACGCCTCGGCGCGATTCAGGCCGGCGCAACGCCGGCCGCGTGGGCCTGCTGGTCGGCGTGGTAGCTCGATCGCACCAGCGCCCCCACGGCGGCGTGGCTGAAACCCATCGCCACCGCCTCGCGCTCGAACATCCCGAAGGTGTCCGGATGCACGTAGCGCCGCACCGGCAGGTGGTGCCCCGAAGGCGCCAGGTACTGGCCGATGGTCAGCATGTCGATGTCGTGCGCGCGCATGTCGCGCATCACCTGCAGGATCTCGTCGTCGGTCTCGCCCAGGCCCACCATCAGGCCGCTCTTGGTCGGGATGTACGGGAACAGCGCCTTGAACTTCTTCAGCAGGTTGAGGCTGAAGGCGTAGTCGCTGCCCGGCCGCGCCTCCTTGTACAGGCGCGGCACCGTCTCGAGGTTGTGGTTCATCACGTCCGGCGGCGCGGCCTTCAGGATCTCGAGCGCGCGGTCGTCGCGGCCGCGGAAGTCCGGCACCAGCACCTCGATCGTGGTCGACGGTGACAGCGTGCGCGTCTGGCGGATGCACTCGACGAAGTGCGCCGCGCCGCCGTCGCGCAGGTCGTCGCGGTCGACGCTGGTGATCACCACGTACTTGAGCTTCAACGCCGCGATCGTCTTGGCGAGGTTGGCGGGCTCATCCGCATCCAGCGGGTCCGGCCGGCCATGGCCCACGTCGCAAAACGGGCAGCGACGCGTGCACTTGTCGCCCATGATCATGAAGGTGGCCGTGCCCTTGCCGAAGCACTCGCCGATGTTCGGGCACGAGGCTTCCTCGCACACTGAATGCAGCTTGTGCTCGCGCAGGATCTGCTTGATCTCGTAGAAGCGCGAGTTCGGCGTCGCCGCCTTGACGCGGATCCAGTC
>DATLIE010000094.1:0-7148 GCA_035539635.1 Burkholderiaceae bacterium | reverse complement strand
GGCGATGCCGGCACCGGCCAGCACAATCGCGACCCAGGTGCGCGCCGCAAGCCGGTGGCCGAGCGCGAAACGCGCCGCCAGCGCGGTGAACAGCGGCGCCAGCGCCATCGTCACCAGCACGTTGGCCACCGAGGTCAGCGTTAGCGCCAGCATGAAGGCGGTGAACATCACGGCCCAACAGGCGCCCGAGAGCCACGGCGCCCGGCCCCCCTCGCGCAGCGAGCGCCACAGCGTGGCCGGCCCGCGCAGCAGCGACAACAGCACGAGCAGCGCCAGCGCGTTGGCCGCGCTGCGCCAGAAGGTCATCTCGAACGGTGCGCTGCCATCGAGCCAGCGCGTCACTACGCCGGCGATGCTCCACATCAGCGTCACAGCGACCATCGCCACGACGGCGCGGCCGTGGGTCCATCCAACCGTCATTGGGTCGCCCTTCGCGCTCCGCGCTCCGGGATGAGCGCTCGGGAGCGGCCCAGCACGCTCATGCGGCTTCGCGTGAGGCCCGCTTGCGGTCGTGTTCCTTCAGGTGGCGCTTGCGCAGGCGGATCGACTTCGGCGTGATCTCGACCAACTCGTCGTCCTCGATGAACTCCACCGCGTACTCGAGCGTCAGGTCGATCGGTGGCGTGATCTTGATCGCGTCTTCCTTGCCGCTGACGCGGAAGTTGGTGAGCTGCTTCTGGCGCACCGCGTTGACCACCAGGTCGTTGTCGCGGCTGTGGATGCCGACGATCATGCCTTCGTACACCGGGTCGCCGGGCTTGACGAACATGCGGCCGCGGTCGTCGAGCTTGCCGAGCGCGTAGGTCACGATCTCGCCGTCGTCCATGCTGATCAGCACGCCGTTCTTGCGGCTGCCGATCTCGCCCTTGTAGGCCTCGTAGCCGTCGAAGATGTTGCTGATGAGGCCGGTGCCGCGGGTCAGGTTCATGAACTCGTTGGAAAAGCCGATCAGGCCGCGCGCCGGGATGCGGTACTCCAGGCGCACGCGGCCCATGCCGTCGGTTTCCATGTTGACGAGCTCGGCCTTGCGCTCTCCGAGCGCCTGCATCACGCCGCCCTGGTGGCTGTCCTCGACGTCGGCGGTGACCATCTCGATCGGTTCGAGCTTCTCGCCGTTCTCCTCGTGGAAGACCACGCGCGGCTTGCTCACCGCGAGTTCGTAGCCTTCGCGGCGCATGTTCTCGAGCAGGATCGTCAGGTGCAGCTCGCCGCGGCCCGAGACCTCGAAAATGCCGTCCTCGTCGGTTTCCTTGACCTTCAGCGCCACGTTGCTCTGCAGTTCGCGCTGCAGCCGGTCCCAGAGCTGGCGGCTGGTGACGAACTTGCCCTCGCGGCCGGCCAGCGGCGAGGTGTTGACGCAGAAGTTCATCGTCAGTGTCGGCTCGTCGACCTTGAGCATCGGCAGCGGGCGCGGGTTCTCCAGGTCGGTCAGCGTCATGCCGATGCCGATGTCCTCGATGCCGTTGACGAGCACGATGTCGCCGGGGCCTGCCGTCTCCGCCGGTACGCGCGCCAGGCCCTCGAACTTGAGGATCTGGTTGATGCGCGCCTTGCGCGGCGTGGACTCGGGCCCTTCGTAGACGGCGACGTCCATCAGCGGCTTGAGGATGCCGCTGTGCACGCGGCCAATGCCGATGCGGCCGACGTAGCTGGAGTAGTCGAGCGAGCAGATCTGCAGCTGCAGTGGCTCGGTCTCGCTGCCCTCGTGCGGCGGCACATGCTTGAGCACGGCGTCGAACAGCGGCGCCAGGTCGGTGCCGATCTCGCCCTGCGTGCGCGAAGCCCAGCCGTTCAGGCCCGAGGCGAAGACGACCGGGAAGTCGAGCTGGTCCTCGGTGGCGCCGAGCTTGTCGAACAGTTCGAAGGTGGCGTTGATGACGTAGTCGGGACGCGCGCCAGGACGGTCGACCTTGTTGACGACGACGATCGGCTTCAGGCCCAGCGCCAGCGCCTTCTTGGTGACGAAGCGGGTCTGCGGCATCGGGCCTTCGACCGCATCCACGAGCAGCAGCACGCCGTCGACCATCGACAGCACGCGCTCGACCTCGCCGCCGAAGTCGGCGTGGCCCGGCGTGTCGACGATGTTGATGTGCGTGCCCTGCCACTTGACGGCGCAGTTCTTGGCCAGGATCGTGATGCCGCGCTCGCGCTCGAGGTCGTTGCTGTCCATCACGCGCTCGGCGATCTTCTCGTTCTCGCGGAAGGTGCCGGACTGGCGCAGCAGCTGGTCGACCAGCGTGGTCTTGCCATGGTCGACGTGGGCGATGATGGCGATGTTGCGGATCTGGGTGTTCATAGGCTTTGCACTTCAGCCGGCGATAGCAGGCGGTCAGGGATCAATTCACCGGCGGTGATGTGGGCGGCGCCGAGCAATGCCCGGCGGTCGGGGCCGTAGACGCGCACGCGCGGCGCGTCGGGCGCGTCGACGCGGCGACGCAGGCCGGTCAGAAAACGGGCGGCCTCCTCGGCCGGCAAACGCCACTCGGGCCAGTCCGAGAGCAGCACGTCGGGCGGCAACAGGCGGGTGTCGCGTTCGGCTTCGGGCATCGCTGCCAGCGCGTCGAGCGTGATGGCGTCGTCCAGCGTCAACGCGCCGCTGCCGGTGCGGCGCAGCGCCGACAGGTGCGCGCCGCAGCCGAGCACCGCGCCGATGTCCTCGGCCAGTGTGCGCACGTAGGTGCCCTTGCTGCAACGCACGTCCAGCGTCAGTTGCTCATCGTGCCAGTCGAGGATGTCGAGCGCGTGAATCGTCACGGGTCGGACCTTGCGGTCGACCTCGATGCCTTGCCGCGCGTACTCGTACAGAGCCCGCCCCTCGTGCTTGAGCGCCGAGTGCATCGGCGGGCGCTGGTCGAGCGCTCCGGTGAAGCGCGCGAGCGCTGCTTCGATCGCGCCGCGGTCCAGCGCCACGGCGCGGCGTTCGACGATCTCGCCTTCGAGGTCGCCGGTCGTCGTCGTGACGCCCAGGTGCAGCGTCGCGGTGTAGCGTTTGTCAGCGTCCAGGCTGGCTTGCGAGAACTTGGTCGCGGCGCCGAAGCACAGCGGCAGCAGGCCCGACGCCAGCGGGTCGAGCGTGCCGGTGTGGCCGGCCTTCTCGGCGTTGAGCAGCCGCTTGGCCTTCTGCAGGGCGTCGTTGCTCGACAGGCCGAGCGGCTTGTCGAGCAACAGCACCCCGTGAACCGCGCGGCGGGCCATCGTCAGTCCTTGGCCCGCGTGGCGTTGGCGTTGCGGATCAGGGCATTCAGCTCGGCCGCGCGTTCGGTCGTGCGGTCGAACTGGAAGTGCAGGGTCGGCACGGTGTGGATTGCCAGGCGCTTGAACAGCCCATTGCGCAGGAAGCCCGCGGCCTCGTTGAGCGCCTCCTCGCACTCGGCGGGGTCGCCCACCAGGAGCGAAAAGCGCACCTTGGCATGCGCATAGTCGGGCGACACCTCGACGCCATTGACGGTGAGCATGCCCACGCGCGGGTCCTTCAGCTCGCGGATCAGTTCGGCCAGATCGCGCTGGATCTGGTCCGCGACGCGGAAGCTGCGGTTGGGGATCGAGCGTTTGTGTTTGGTCATCGTGGTCTTCCCAGAAGCCAGAAAGCCCCGCCGGGTGAGGACGGGGCTTTCGGCACAGTGGCGAAGTTCCCGTCCTAGAGGGTTCGGGCGACTTCCTTGACTTCGAAGAACTCCAGCTGGTCGCCCTCTTTGAGGTCGGTGACGTTTTTCAGCTTGATGCCGCACTCGAAGCCCTCGGCCACCTCGCGCACGTCGTCCTTGATGCGGCGCAGCGACTCGACCTCGCCGGTGTAGATGACCACGTTGTCGCGCAGCAGGCGGAAACGCGCGTTGCGCGTCACGCGGCCGGCGGTGATCATCGAGCCGGCCACGGTGCCGATCTTGCTGGCCACGAACACGGTGCGGATCTCGGCCGTGCCGATGACTTCTTCCCGCTGCTCCGGCGCCAGCATGCCTTCCATCGCCGCCTTCACCTCGTCGACCGCGTCGTAGATGATGTTGTAGTAGCGGATGTCGACGCCCGACGACTCGGCCAGCTTGCGGGCTTGCGCGTCGGCGCGCACGTTGAAGCCGACGATGACGGCCTTGGAGGCGATCGCGAGGTTGACGTCGCTCTCGCTGATGCCGCCCACCGCGGCGTGCACGATCTGCACCTTGACTTCCGGTGTCGACAGCTTGAGCAGCGACTGGGCCAGCGCTTCCTGCGAGCCCTGCACGTCGGCCTTGACGATCAGGCCCAGCGTCTGGGCACCGGAACCGGCCTGCTCGAACATGTTCTCGAGCTTGGCGGCCTGCTGCTTGGACAGCTTGACGTCACGGTACTTGCCGGAGCGGAAGGTGGCGATTTCGCGCGCACGGCGCTCGTCGGACATCACCATGAAGTCGTCGCCGGCCTGCGGTACCTCGGTCAGGCCCTGGATCTCCACCGGGATCGACGGCCCGGCCTCGTCGATCGACTTGCCGTCCTCGTCGAGCATCGCGCGCACGCGGCCGTAGCTCGCGCCGGCGATCACGACGTCGCCCTTCTTGAGCGTGCCGCTTTGCACCAGCACCGTGGCCACCGGGCCGCGGCCCTTGTCGAGCTGGGCTTCGATGACCAGGCCCTTGGCGGCCGCCTCCGTGGGCGCCTTGAGCTCCAGCACCTCGGCCTGCAGCAGCACCTGCTCGAGCAGGTCGTCGATGCCCTGGCCGGTCTTGGCCGACACCGGCACGAACGGCGACTCGCCGCCGAACTCCTCCGGTACCACCTGTTCGGCCACCAGCTCGCTCTTGACGCGCTCGGCGTTGGCCTCGGGCTTGTCGATCTTGTTCATCGCCACGACGATCGGCACGCCGGCCGCCTTGGCATGGTGGATCGCTTCCTTGGTCTGCGGCATCACGCCGTCGTCGGCCGCCACCACCAGGATCACGATGTCGGTGGCCTTGGCGCCCCGTGCGCGCATCGCGGTGAACGCCGCGTGGCCGGGGGTGTCGAGGAAGGTGATCATGCCGCGCGGCGTCTGCACGTGGTACGCGCCGATGTGCTGCGTGATGCCGCCGGCCTCGCCCGCCGCCACGCGCGTGGTGCGGATGTAGTCCAGCAGCGAGGTCTTGCCGTGGTCGACGTGGCCCATCACGGTGACCACCGGCGCGCGCGGCAGCAGTTCGCCGGTCTGCGCAGCCTGTTCTTCCTCGGTGAAGGCATCCGGGTCGTCGAGCTTGGCGGCCAGCGCCTTGTGGCCCATTTCCTCGACCAGGATCATCGCCGTCTCCTGGTCGAGCGACTGGTTGATCGTGACCATCTGGCCCAGCTTCATCAGCTGCTTGACCACCTCGGCGGCCTTGACGCTCATCTTGTGTGCCAGGTCGGCCACGGTGATCGTCTCGGGCACATGCACTTCCTGCTGCACGAACTCGGTGGACATCGCCGCGTGATCGGCCCCGTTGCCGTCGCGGTCGCCACGGCGGCCTGCACCGCCGCGCGGCGCACGCCAACCGGCGCGCGCGCCGCCCGTGTCACCGCGGGTCTTGAGCGCGCGCTTCTTCGCAGCGTCGTCGGCCCAGCTCGACGAGAGCTTCTCGGACTTGACCGACTTCTTCTCGCCCGGCTTGGCCGTGCCGGCCGCCGGTGCCGGCGCTCCGGGCTTGGCCGCGGCCTTGTGGATCGTGCCCTTGATGCTGGCCTGGACCTCGGGCTTCGGCGGCTCCTCGGGCTTCTTGGCGACGAGCACCTTCTTGGGCGCGCTCATCATCGCGCGGATCGCCGCCGCCTCGTCCTCGGCCGCCTTGCGGCGGTTGGCCAGGTCGGCCAGACGCGTCTTCTCGGCGGCCGCATCGTCGGCAGCCTTGACCACGCGCACCGGCGCCGCCTTCTTCTCGACCGGCGCTTCGGCGGTCGGTGCCGGCGCCGGCTTGGGTGCCTCGGCAGGCGGCGCACCGGCAGCCAGCTCCTCGGCCGCCTTCTCGGCAGCCGCCTGGGCGCGGGCCTCGGCCGCATCGCGTTCGCGCTGCTCCTGCTCCTCGCGCTGGCGGCGCTTCTCGGCCAGCTCTTCTTCCTGGCGGCGCAGGAGCTCGGCCTGGCGGCGCGCCTCTTCGGCCCGGCGCTCGAGTTCGGCGTCGTCGATCACCGGCGCCACGGGGGCGACGGCCTCCTCGGCCCCAGCGGGCGCGTCGTCGCGCTTGACGAAGGTGCGCTTCTTGCGCACCTCGACCTGGATCGTCCGTGCCTTGCCGGTGGCGTCGGCCTGCTTGATCTCGGACGTGCTCTTGCGCGTGATGCTGATCTTCTTGCGCTCCGCCGCGGGCCCGCTGCCGTGCGCGTTGCGCAGGTGGTCGAGCAGGCGTGCCTTGTCGGCATCGGAGAGGGTGTCGTCGCCCGACGTCTTGGCCACGCCGGCCGCGCTCAGCTGCTCGAGCAGCGCGGCGGCCGGGCGATTCAGCTCGGAGGCAAGTTGGGCGACGGTAGTCACGGCCATTGTGGGATTCCTGTTGCGGCGTTCGGCGTATGCGTGCGGAGGGTGTTCAGTCGTTGAACCAGTGTTCGCGCGCCTTCATGATCAGCGCCTTGGCTTCGTCTTCTTCGATGCCGGTCATCTCGGTCAGTTCGTCGACCGCCAGGTCGGCCAGGTCGTCGCGGGTGTGGATCCCGCCCTCGGCCAACTTGGAGATCAGCTCGGGCTGCAGACCACGGCCCTGGAACTCCAGGTCGCGCAGGTCCTGCGACACCTCCTCGACGGCCTCCTCGCGGGCGATCTCCATCGTCAGCAGCGCGTCCTTGGCGCGGGTGCGCAGCTCGTTGACGGTGTCCTCGTCGAAGCCTTCGATCTCGAGCATCTCCTGCATCGGCACATAGGCCACTTCCTCGAGGCTGTTGAAGACCTCGGCGATCAGGATGTCGGCCACTTCGGCGTCGACGTCGAGCTTGTCGACGAAGAGCTTGCGCACCGACTCGCTCTCCTTGGCATGCTTGGCCTCGGACTCATCGGCGGTCATGATGTTGATGCGCCAGCCGGTCAGCTCGGACGCGAGGCGCACGTTCTGGCCGCCGCGGCCGATGGCGATCGCGAGGTTCTCCTCGTCGACCACCACGTCCATCGCGTGGCGCTCCTCGTCGACCACGATCGAACTCACGTTGGCCGGCGCCAGCGCGCCGATCACGAACTGGGC
>DATLIE010000093.1:0-10225 GCA_035539635.1 Burkholderiaceae bacterium | reverse complement strand
CGGCTTGAGCTTCGGGTTCACCGCCAGCAGCTTGCCGGCCAGGTTGGCCACCTGCGGCGACGCCATCGAGGTGCCGGACAGCGCGACGCGGTCGCCGCCTGGCAGGAAGCTCTCGACCTGGTAGCCATTGGCGTGCACCTTGACGGTGGGGCCGTAGCTGGTGAAGCCGACTTCGTCGCCCGCGCGGTCGACCGCCCCCACGGTCAGCAGGTTCGGCAGCACGATGCCGGCCGGGATGTCCTCGACGAAGCTGGCGTCGTTGTTGCTGTTGCCTGCGGCCGTGACGAACAGGATGCCCGGCACGCGGGCCATGGCCTGGGTCAGAGCCTTCTTGCCGATTTCGAAGTACTCGCGCGCGATCGCCTTGCGCTCCTCGGGCGACTTGCCGATGCCGCACTGCTCGAGGTCGGCCTCGATCGCGCCGACGTTGCCGCCCCAGCTCATGTTGACGACGCGCGCGCCGTGCTTCCTGAAAAAGTCGACGTAGGCGCCGTAGGTCCTGGCATCGCGTTCGGTCTGCTCTCGGCTCGGACAGGGGTCGGGCTTGAGCGTGTGTCCGAACTCGATGCGGCCGACCAGCAGCCGCGCCTGCGGGTTGCCGGCCAGCGCGATGCCGGCCACATGCGTGCCGTGATCGTAGTTGCCGGCCAGGATCAGCTCCTCGATCGCCGCCTTGTACTGCTCGGGCGTCAGCGACGAGATATAGCGCTTGACCTCAGCCGCCTCGGGGCTGTCAATGTTCGACTGCAGGTCCGAGAAGCCCTTCGTGCGGGCCTTCATCTGCGGCAGCTTGGCTCGCAGCTCGGCCGAGATCGGAATCAGATCGCCGGTCGCCGGGCGGCTGTACTTGTCGAAGGCGATCAGCGCCGGTTTGCCGTCGCGGCCGCGCAAGACCTGCTTCGCGAACACGCCGACGTCGCTGCCGCTGTCCCACACCGCGATCACCACCGGAGCTGCCTTGCGCGCGGGCAGCGCGACCTCGCGCGCGGCCCAGATGTCGGGCTTGACCACCTTGTTGGCCGCCAGCCAGGTGCCGTAGGTGTCGACGAGCACCTGCTTGAGCGGCAGCACCGAGGTCAAAGCGAGGCGCACGTTGATCAGCGCCGGCGTGAAGTCCGACGACAGCGCGCCATTGGTGTCGACCACCGGCTGCACCACCTCTCGCAGGTAGCCGATCAGTCGGCCCTCGCCCATTGTCTCGGCACCGGCCTTCGCTTCCTTCAGGCCGTTCTCGACCAGTTCGCGCGGCATCGGTGCGATCTCCCGGGCGATGGCCTCGCCCACCGCGCGCACGTAGGCTTCGCTGCCGACGCCATGCGCCTTGGCCGCTTGCGCCATCGCGCGCAGGCGCAGTCCGGACAGGAGCTTGTCCGCCGGCTTGTCCTGCAGCGCGCGGATCTGCTCGGCACGCTCGACCGTGCGGTCGTACTGTCCATCGAGGAAGTCCAGCGCCGCCAGCTGCCCGATCAGGTCGCGCTGCATCGCCTTGTCGCCGATCTCGTAGCCGGACAGCACCGAGTCGAGGTCGCGCCGCAGCTGCGCCGCGAGCACGGCGAAGCGTTCGCGCGAGCGCACCACGTCCTCGACCTTGGCGTCGAGCTTGTAGGTGAAGCGCGGCAGGTCGGCCGCCTTCTCGATGCGGGGTTTGGGCTGCGCGAGCGCCAGCAGCGGGCTCAAGCCCAGTGCGGCGGCCAGCAACAGGGTGGCCAGGGAATGGAAGGTCATCGCTTCAAGTCCTCGAAGAAGGCTTGGCTGTTCGACGGGCGTCCGAGGAAGTCACGCACCAGTTGCTGCGGCGGCTTCTGGCCGCCGTTGGCCAGCACCGTGTCGCGGTAACGCCGTCCGACCCTGGCATCCAGCTTGTCGCTGCCGAAGGCCGTGCGCAGGTCGGCGGCCACCACCTCGCTCCACAGATAGCCGTAGTAGCCGGCGCCGTAGTGGGTGGCCGTGTGTGCAAACCCGGCCGGGAACCGGGTGCCGGGCACATGGCCCAACGGCGTCTCGCGCTCCATGCGCTCCCACAAGGCCATCGGTTCCGGCGCATCGGGCCCGTGGAGGGCCAGGTCGAAGGCCGCGAACAGGCGCTGGCGCGCGTACTGCGTGCCCTTGCCGTAGCGCTCGGCCACCTTGGCCTTGGCCAGCAGTTCCTCCGGCACCAGCTTGCAGCTCGCGCACACGTCGCGCATCACCGCCAGTACCTTCGGGTCATACATCCACTCCTCGAGCATCTGCGACGGCGCCTCGACGAAGTCGCGCAGCACGCTGCTGCCCGAAGAGTGCCGGGTCGCGCCGAGGTTGTTGTGCACGGCGTGCCCGAACTCGTGCAGCAGGGTCTCGATCTCCTCGAGGTTCAGCCCCTTGCGGTCGAAGTTCACCACCAGTGCGGCTTGCGGCACGCGCTTGAGGCGCATCGACGCGCTGCGGATCGGCCACACCGCCGCATGGTTGTACTTTCCCTCGCGCGGAAACGGATCCACGTAGAGCGTGGCCAGCGGCTTGCCGGTGGCGACGTCGCTGGCGACGTAGGCCTGGGCGTCGGGATGCCAGAGCTTCACGCCGGGCACCCGCTCGTAGCGCACCCCGAGGATCTTCTCGGCCACGCGCATCACGAAGGCCAGGCTCTCCTGCGGCGGGAAGTAGGCGCGGAAGGCCTCCTGGTCGACGCTGTAGCGCTCGCGCTTGACGCGCTCGGCGTAGTAGGCGAAGTCCCAGCGCTCGAGCTTCACCTCGGCCAGCGGCTTGCCAATGTCGCGCGCCTTGGCCTCGCGCAGTTCCTCGAGCTCACGCTTCTCGCGCTCGGCCACGGCCGCCTTCACTTCGGTCAGGAAGCGGGTCGCGGTCGCGGTGTTTTCCGCCATGCGGCGGCGCAAAAGGAAGTCGGCATAGCTCGGGAAGCCGAACAGCTGCGCGTACTCGCGGCGCAGCTGCCCGATCTCGGCCAGCAGCTTCAGGTTCGCGTCGCCGCCTTCGTTCTGCTTGGCGCGCCACATGCGCTCGCGCGTGGCCGCCTCCTGCGCCAGCTGCAGCACCGGCCCGGAGGTCGGGTAGTCCAGGCCCAGCAGCGCGCGCCCCTGGTCGTCGCGCTTGGCGTTCTTCCACACGCCCTCGGGCACGCCCTTGAGCTCGGCGTCGCTGAACGCCAGCCGCACGTTCTCGTCGCGGATGTTCTTCTCGAACGTCTGGCCAAGTTCGATGATGCGGTCCTGCAGTTGCTTGGCGCGTGCGCGCTGCGGTGGCGGCAGGCTGACACCCGAATCCTCGAAGCCGTCCAGCGTGTGCTTCAGGAACTCGCGGTCGATCGGGTCGGTGGGTTTGAGCTGGCGTGCCACCCGATACAGCTTCTCGTTCTGCGACAGGGTCGAGAAGAAGTTCTGCCAGCGCAGCTCGCAGGCCTCGCTGGCGTCGCGCATCGCCTTGTCCGGATGCACGTTGGACAGCAGATAGATCGGGCTGGCCAAGTCCTCCGTGAGCGCGTTCAGGTCGTCATAGGCACCCAGCCAGCGCTGCGACGGCCCCTGGCGCTCGAGGCGCTGCACCGCCGCGGCGGCCGTCGCCAGGTGACGCGTGCAGGTAGCTTCCAGCGCCACTGGCGAGGCATGGTCGGGAAACGGCGGGCCCGGCAGGGCGGCGGGTTGCGTCGCGGCCAGGCTGCTGGTGGCGGCCAGGGCGAACGTGCACAGGACGAGGCAGGGTCGCATGGAACCTCGAGGTGTCGCGAAGGCGGCGATTGTGCCCTTGCGGGCACCCCCGTCCGGCCCCGATGCGACGAACCGCGGCCCGCCCGGTGCGAACGGCGGAACCGCCCGCAGGGCCCGGTCAGCCCGCCCCGACCAGGTCCTTCACCTGTTGCAGTGCGCTCGGATCCTCGATCGTGGTCAGGTCGCCCGGGTCGCGGCCTTCGCACACGGCCTGGATCGCGCGCCGCAGCAGCTTGCCCGAGCGCGTCTTCGGCAGCACGGTCACGAAGCGCACGCGGCTGGGCCGCGCCACGGCGCCGAGCTGCTGGTCGACCACCTTCATGATCTCGCCCTCGAGCTTCAGCGCATCGGCCGGCGTGGCGGCCTTGGACGGGTCCTTCAGCACCGCGAAGGCCATCGCCACCTGGCCCTTCAGCGGGTCGGCCACGCCCACCACGGCGACCTCGGCCACGTTGGCGTGGCTGGAGATGCTCTCCTCGATTTCGCGCGTGCCCAGGCGGTGGCCGGCGACGTTGATCACGTCGTCGGTGCGGCCGAGGATGAAGATGTAGCCGTCCTCGTCGCGGATGCCCCAGTCGAAGGTGGAGTAGACCTGTCGGCCCGGGATGCTCTGCCAGTAGGTCTTGACGAAGCGCGCGTCGTCGCGCCACACGGTCTGCATGCAGCCCGGCGGCAGCGGACCCTCGATCGCCACCACGCCCTTCTGGTTGGCGCCGGTCAGCTCCTCGCCGGTGGTCTCGTCGAGCAGCTTGACGTCGTAGCCGTACACCGCCTTGCCGGGCGAGCCGAACTTGCTCGCCGCCGGCTCGATGCCGTTGCACAGGCTGAGGATCGGCCAGCCGGTCTCGGTCTGCCAGTAGTTGTCGATGATCGGGCGGCCCAGGCCGTCGGCGATCCACTTCGCGGTCGGCTCATCGAGCGGCTCGCCGGCCAGGAAGAGCGCGCGCAGCGAGGACAGGTCGTACTTCTTCAGGAACGCCGGGTCCTGCTTCTTCAGTACGCGCACCGCGGTGGGCGCCGAGAACATCGACGTCACCTTGAAGCGCTCGACCAGACTCCACCAGATGCCCGCGTCGGGCCGGATCGGCAGGCCCTCGTACATGATGGTCGCCATTCCGGCCAGCAGTGGGCCATAGACGATGTAGCTGTGGCCGACGACCCAGCCGATGTCGCTGGTGCTGAAGTAGGTCTCACCCGGGTTGCCGAGGAAGATGTGCTTCATGCTCGCGGCGAGCGCCACCGCATAGCCGCCGGTGTCGCGCTGCACGCCCTTGGGCTTGCCGGTGGTGCCGCTGGTGTAGAGCGTGTAGCTCGGGTGCGTGGCGTCGAGCCAGGCACAGGGCACGCGCGCATCGCGGTTCTGCTCGCGCAGGGCCGCGTAGTCCATGTCGCGGCCCTCGGTACGCTCCATCGGCGCCAGCCCGCGGTCCACGAGCAGCACCTTGGCCGGCTTGTGACTCGCGAGGCGGATCGCCTCGTCGAGCAGTCCCTTGTACGGCACCACCTTGCCGCCGCGGCTGCCGGCGTCGGCACTGACGATCACTGTCGGCTCGGCATCCTCGATCCGGCTGGCCAGGCTGACGCTGGCAAAACCGCCGAACACCACCGAGTGGATCGCGCCGATGCGCGCGCAGGCCAGCATCGCGAACGCCGCCTCGGGAATCATCGGCATGTACACGAGCACGCGGTCGCCCTGCTTGACACCGAGCGCCAGCAGCATCGCCGCCATCGTCTCGACCTCGCGCTGCAGCTGGGCGAAGCTGTAGATGCGCTCCTGCTCGACCTCGCTCGAGACCCAGATCAGCGCGTTGCGCTCAGGATGCGTGGCGGCATGGCGGTCCACCGCGTTGTGGCACAGGTTGGTCTGGCCTCCGACGAACCAGCGCGCGAACGGCGGGTTCGCGTAGTCGCACACCTGGGTGAAGGGCCGGTGCCAGTCGATGCCCTTGGCCTGCTCGGCCCAGAAGGCCTCGCGGTCGTCGATCGAGGCGCGGTAGAAGTCGGTGTAGTTCATGGTCAGGCAATGTGAACGACGATGCGGCCGCGCACCTTGCCGTCCATCAAGTCGGCGGCACGGGCGATGGCGGCGGACAACGGAATCTCCTCGGTCATCGACTCGAGCAGCGCCGGGTCGAGGTCGCGCGCGAGGCGCTGCCACGCCGCCTCGCGCAGCGGCGTCGGCGCCATCACGCTGTCGACCCCGGCTAGCGTCACGCCGCGCAGGATGAAGGGCGCCACCGTCGCCGGGAAGTCCATGCCCTGGGCGAGGCCGCAGGCGGCGACCACGCCGCCGTAGCGCGTCTGGGCGCAGACGTTGGCCAGGGTGTGCGAGCCCAGGGTGTCGATCGCCGCCGCCCAGCGCTCTTTCTGCAGCGGCTTGCCGGGCGTGCCCAGCGGGGCGCGATCGATGACCTCGGCAGCGCCGAGCCGCCGCAGGTAGTCCGCCTCCGCGGCCTTGCCGGTCGACGCCACCACCTTGAAGCCGAGCCGGGCCAGCAGCGCGATCGCTACGCTGCCCACACCGCCGGTCGCGCCGGTGACCAGCACATCCCCGGCCGACGGTGCGACGCCATGGCGCTCGAGCGCCAGCACGCACAGCATGGCCGTGTAGCCCGCGGTGCCGATCGCCATGGCCTGGCGCGACGAGAACGCCGCCGGCAGGCGCACCAGCCCGTCGCCGGCGAGGACCGCGCGCTGCGCCAGGCAGCCCCAGCGCGCCTCGCCAACGCCCCAGCCGTTTTGCACCACGCGGTCGCCCGCGCGCCACGCGGGGTGGCGGCTGTCCAGCACCGTGCCGGCACCGTCGATGCCCGGCACCATCGGCCAGGTGCGCACCACCGGCCCCCGGTTCGTCAGCGCCAGTGCGTCCTTGTAGTTGAGGGTCGAGTACTCGACGCCGAGCAGCACCTCGCCCTCGGCCAACGCGGGCAGCCGGTCGTCGGCCAGCGGCTCGACGCCGGCGCAAAAACCGGCTTCGTCCTTCTGCAGATAGATGGCGCTGAACATCGTGTGTCTCCTCGGGATCGGCGACCCGATTCTCGGTCGCTATTGGCGTCGGCGGCGCTGACGAGCCCCTGACGCCAGGCCCGCCCAACTCAAGCTCGAAACCACGTGCACGATGCGCAACAAGTGCTTGCGGCACAAGGACTTTCCTGCTTGTCTCGTGGCCCGCTCGTGATAGCCTGCGGCCATGCGCCGCCGGGTCCTGTCGCTGCTTGCCATGCTGCTGGTCAGCACCACGGCCTGCGCCCAGTCCGTGGACCCGCTCGGGCAGTGGCTGTCCGAGCGCGGTCAGGCGCCGGCCGCCGCGGTCGGGGCCGAGCGCAGCCGCGTGGTGGAGATGGTGGTCGCGGCGATGAACTTCGTCGGCGTGCCCTACCGCCTGGGCGGCAACGACGCCGACACCGGCTTCGACTGCAGCGGCTTCACCCGGCACCTGTTCCAGCTCAACCTCGGCCTGTCGCTGCCGCGCCGCTCGCACGAGCAGGCGGCAGCGCAGGGCCTGGTCGACGTGTCGCAGCGCGACTTGCAGCCGGGCGACCTGGTGTTCTTTAACACGCTGCGGCGCACCTTCTCGCACGTGGGCATCTACGTCGGCGAGGGCCGCTTCATCCACTCGCCACGTGCCGGTGCCTCGATCCGCCTCGAGGACATGCAGACCGGCTATTGGCAGCGCCGCTTCGACGGTGCGCGCCGTGTCGCCTTCGCCGACACCGCCGCCCGGCCCTCGGCCGCCGCACCCGCGGCCCGCCCCCACGGACCTGCGGACCTCTTGGGCGCCTCGCACTGAGCCCGCGCGGCGCGCGGCACAATGGCTGCATGGGTGAAGCCCTGCCGCCTGCCAACCCCTCGGTGATCCCGATCGCCGACCTGCGCGCGCGCACCACGGTGCCGCGCGTGAGCGCCTCGCCGCGCCCCGCCAACGGCGTGCTCACCGATGCCATGGGCCGCCCGTTGCGCGACCTGCGCATCTCGGTCACCGACCGCTGTAACTTCCGCTGCAGCTACTGCATGCCCAAGGAGGTGTTCGACCGCGACTACACCTTCCTGCCACACGCCTCGCTGCTGTCGTTCGAGGAGATCACTCGCGTGGCGCGCGTCTTCGCGGCCCACGGCGTCAAGAAGCTGCGCCTGACCGGCGGCGAGCCGCTGCTGCGGCGCCATCTGGAAGTGCTGGTGGGCATGCTGGCCGACCTGCGCAGCGCCGACGGCGAGCCGCTCGACCTGACGCTCACCACCAATGGCTCGCTGCTGAAGAAGAAGGCGCGCGCACTGGCCGACGCGGGCTTGAAGCGCGTCACCGTGAGCCTGGACGCGCTCGACGACACGATCTTCCAGCACATGAACGACGTCGGGTTCCCGGTCGGCGACGTGCTGGCCGGCATCGAGGCCGCGCTCGACGCGGGCCTGGGGCCGGTGAAGGTGAACATGGTCGTCAAGCGCGGCACCAACGACGGCGAGATCCTGCCGATGGCGCGCTGGTTCCGCGAGCACTACGGTGGCGCGGTGGTGCTGCGCTTCATCGAGTACATGGACGTCGGCGAGACGAACGGCTGGCGCATGGACCATGTGCTGCCCTCCCGCGAGGTGATCGAGCGCATCGCCAACGTCTGGCCGCTCGAGCCCATCGGCGCCTCGGCACCGGGTGAAACGGCCGGTCGCTGGCGCTACGCGGACGGCGGCGGCGAGGTCGGCGTGATCTCCAGCGTGACGCAGGCCTTCTGCCGCGACTGCAACCGCGCCCGCCTGTCGACCGAAGGCCAGCTCTACCTGTGCCTGTTCGCGACCCATGGCCACGACCTGCGCCACCTGCTGCGCGACACCGACGCCAGCGACGCCCAGATCGGCGGCGCGTTGGCCGACATCTGGGCCCAGCGCCGCGACCGCTACTCCGAACTGCGCAGCGCCGGCCAGAGCCCGGCGCGCGGCGAGCGCAAGGTCGAGATGCACTACATCGGCGGCTGAGGCGGCACGATGGGTTTGCCACTGCCCTCCACGCTGTGCACGCCGCGCCGCCTGGTCGCTGCGCTGCTCGCCGCCTTTGCGCTGCCCTGGCTGCTTGGCGAGTGGGTCAAGACGGGTCTGCAGCCGGGTCTGGCCGACGATGCCGTGCGCACCGCGATGCGGGTGGACTTCATCGTGCTCGGCGCGATGGTCTTCGGCGCCGCCATGCTCGTCGTGCTGGCCTGCGGCTGCTGGATCGTGCACGTGATGAAGGGCCCCACACGCCGCGGCGATCCCTTCCCCTCCGACGAGCCCGGGCCGCAACCATGATCCCCACCGAACACCTCACCGGCCTGGTGCTCGCCGGCGGCCGCGGCAGCCGCATGGGCGGCGTCGACAAGGGCCTGCAGAACCACCGCGGCATCCCGCTCGCGCTGCATGCGCTGCTGCGCCTGCAGCCGCAGGTCGGTGCGCTGATGATCAATGCCAACCGCAACATCGGCGCCTACGAGGCCTTCGGCGCGCCGGTCTGGCACGACCCGATCGAGGACTTCGCCGGCCCGCTGGCCGGCTTCCTCGCCGGGCTGGAGCGCTGCGAGACGCCTTGGATGGTGACCGTGCCCTGCGACACGCCGGACTTCCCGGACGACCTGGCCGCACGCCTGGCCGAGGCCGCCGAGCGCGAAGGCGCCGACATCGCCTTCGCGACGACGCTCGAGGACGGCCGCGAGCAGTCGCACCCCGTCTTCTGCCTGCTCAGGGCCGAACTGAGCGAGAGCCTGGTCGCCTTCCTGCACGGCGGCGGCCGCAAGATCGACGCCTGGTTCGGCCAGCATCGGGCGGTGGGCGTGCGCTTTGCTGACCCGCGTGCCTTCTTCAACGCCAACACCGCGGCCGAGCTGGCCTCGCTGCAACGCTAAAGTCACCGATGACCGCCCTGCCCGACCTCACGCTGCGCGAGCTCGGCAGTGCCGACCTTGACGCCTACAAGGCGCTGCGCGACCACGCGCTGGCCCACCATGAAGAGGCCTTCACCTCCGACGCCGCCACCGAAGCGACGCGCAGCGCGCTGAGCTACGCCTCGCGCCTCGGACGCGGCGACGCGGGCGAGTCGTTCACCCTCGGCGCCTTCCGCGGCGACCGGCTGGTCGGTGCGATCAGCTGCGAGCGCGATCCGCGCAGCAAGGTGCGCCATGTGGGTCACGTGATCGGCACCATGGTGCAGGCGCAGGAACAGGGACGCGGCGTCGGCAAGGCGCTGCTGGATGCACTGATCACGCGCGCCAGCGCCGACGACGAGCTGCACCAGCTCACGCTGACCGTCACCGCCGGCAACGGCGCCGCGGAGCGCCTCTATGCGCGCGCCGGCTTCGTGCACTTCGGCACCCTGCCGCGCGCGATCCAGGTCAAGGGGCGCTTCCTCGACAAGCACCACCTGATGCTGAGCCTGCGATGAACCCGCAGTCGCTCGAACAGATCGCCTCCTGCGTCGCGGGCTATGACCCGAACGCGCTGCCGGTGGCGCAGGCGCAGGAGTTCATCGCCCGCCTGGTGCCGCGCGTGAGCGCGGTCGAGAGCCTGGC
>DATLIE010000092.1:0-3872 GCA_035539635.1 Burkholderiaceae bacterium | reverse complement strand
GCGAGCGCCGCAGCACGGCGCGCGCCCTTCGGCACTTGGGCCTCGATGCGTTCGGCCTCGGCGGCAATCAACGCCTCGGCCGACTTGCCGCTCGTGCGCGGCTCGGCCTTGACGGCCTTCAGCTCGAGCCGGCACTCGGGTGGGAAGCGCTTGGCGAAGTCGTCGAAAGCCGTGTCGGCCCAGGCGGGTTGGCGCTGGCCGACGGCGACCAGCACGAGCCTCATGCCTTGCGGCGCGGCGGCGCTTTCTTGGCCACGGCCTTCTTGGCGGGGCCGCGCACCGAAGCCGGTGCCGCGCCGCGGCTCGGCATGCCCTTGCGGGCCGGCGCCTTCTTCGCAGGCGCCTTCCTTGCGGGGACCTTCTTCGCGCCAGCCTTCTTCGCCGGAGCGGACCGGGCCGGGGCCGCTTTGGGCAGCGACTTCAGCGCCGCGCCATCGGCGCCCATCTTCATCTTGACCGCCTTGTCGCCCCAGATCTCCTCCAGGTTGTAGTACTGGCGGATCGCCGGCTGCATCACGTGCACGACGGCGGCACCGCAGTCGACGATGATCCATTCGCCGTTGTCCTCGCCCTCGGTGCGCATGACCGCCATGCCGCGCGACTTGACGCTGTCGCGCACGCTCGAGGCCAGGGCCTTGGTCTGCCGGTTGCTGGTGCCCGAGGCGACGATCACGCGCTCGAACAGCGGCGAGAGGTGCTCGGTGTTGAAGACACGGATGTCCTGCGCCTTGACGTCTTCGAGGCCGTCGACGATGGCGCGTTGCAGCTTGCGGATGTCCATTCAGCTCCTGTAGAGGCGGTTCGAATCAATATAGCGCGCCACCGCCGGTGGCACCATCGAGTCCACCGGCAACCCGCGTGCCACACGGTCGCGGACCTCGGTGGCCGAGATGTCGAGCATCGGCAACGGCACCACGCGGTGCGGAAAGCGCAGCACCTCGGGGCTCACCGGTGGCATCGGTCCGGGTCGGTTGGCCACCGCCAGCGTAACCAGGCCGAGCAGCACCTGCCAGTCGCGCCAGGTGTGCAGGCCGGCGTACTGGTCGGCACCGATGACCAGGAACCACTGCGCGTCGGGTTCGGCCGAGGCGAAGGCACGCACCGTGTCGAGCGTGTAGCTCGGCCCCGGTCGGTCGAGTTCGATGCGGTCGAGCACGAAGCGCGGCTCGCCCTCGATGGCCAGCTGCACCATCGCCTGGCGCTGCGCGGCCGGCGTGACGGAACGCGTCTTCTGCCAAGGCTGGCCGGCCGGGATCCAGCGCACCGCGTCGAGCTGGAGCGCGTCGAGCGCGGCACGGGCCAGGGCCACATGCGCCCGATGCGGCGGGTCGAAGGTGCCCCCGAAGAGGCCGATGCGTTTCACACCCAGTCGCGCGGACGCAGGAAATCGCTGTACAGGCGGGCCTCGGGCGTTCCGGGCTCGGGCTGCCAGTCGTAGCGCCACTTCACGATCGGCGGCAGCGACATCAGGATGCTCTCGGTGCGCCCGCCCGACTGCAGGCCGAACAGGGTGCCGCGGTCCCACACCAGGTTGAACTCGACATAGCGGCCGCGCCGGTAGGCCTGGAAGTCGCGCTCGCGTTCGCCGTAGGGCGTGTCGCGGCGCGCGCGCACGATCGGCAGGTAGGCGTCCAGGAAGGCGTCGCCCACCGCACGCTGCATCGCGAAACTGCGCTCGAAGCCGAGTTCGGAGAAGTCGTCGAAGAACACGCCGCCGATGCCGCGCGGCTCGTTGCGGTGCTTGAGGAAGAAGTACTCGTCGCACCACCGCTTGAAGCGCGGGTACTTGTCGTCGCCGAAGGGTGCCAGCGCGTCGCGGTTGACACGGTGGAAGTGCGCCGCGTCGGCCTCGACGCCGTAGTAGGGCGTGAGGTCCATACCGCCGCCGAACCAGGTCACGAGGTCCTGGCCTGGATGACCGGCCGCCAGCATGCGCACGTTCATGTGCACCGTGGGCACATGCGGGTTCGCCGGGTGGAACACGAGCGACACGCCCATCGCCTCGAACGGCGCACCCGCCAGCTCCGGCCGGTGCTGCGTGGCCGACGTCGGCAGCGCCGGGCCGCGCACATGCGAGAAGCCGACGCCGCCGCGCTCGAGCAGCGCACCGCCTTCGACCAGGCGCGTCACGCCCTCGCCTTGCAGGCGCTCGCCCGGAGGCTTGCGCCACTCGTCGCGGATGAACCTGCCCTGCGGGTCCTCGGCCTCGAGCGCGTCGACGATGCGCTGCTGCAGGCCGAGCAGGTACGACCGCACCGCGGCCACAGTCTCGTCGCGCGTCATGCGCCGCCCTCGTTGCGCTCCGGCGGCAGGCGCACCGGCGCCGCGAGGTGCGGCTTGTGGCCACGCCGGTGGCCGAGGTAGGCCTCGATCACCGCCATGTCGGCGTCGACGTTGCCGCTCAGGCGGATGAAGCGCTGCGCACTGACCACGCGCTGCGGGTAGTCGAAATACGCCAGGCCCAGTGGCACCCCGGCACGCAGGGCCACCTGGTAGAAGCCGCTGCGCCAGTGCGGCGCGTGGCTGCGTGTGCCCTCGGGCGCCAGCGCCAGCCAGAGGAACTCGTCGTTGGCCTTCGCGACCTGGAAGCGCTCGACCATCTGACCCACGACGCCGCGCGGGTGCTTGCGGTCCACCGGCACGCCGCCGACCCAGCGCATCCACTGACCCAGCAGCGGCAGCCTGAACAGCGAGTCCTTGCCCCAGAACGACAGCGGGAAGCCCAAGGCCCACTTCGCGAGCAGGCCGACGGCGAAGTCCCAGTTCGAGGTATGCGGGTAGACGATCACCACGCCCTGGCGCGCCGGCAGGCCGTCGAACTGGACGCGCCAGCCCGCTGTCGACAGCAGCCAGCGCGCCAGCGCGCTGCCGTGCAGTTGCACCGGGCGCTGGGGCAGTTCGAGGTCGACGGTCATCGGCGCGGCTGCGGGTTCAGCGTGCCTTGAGCGCACGGTGCCCGATGTCGCGGCGGTACTGCATGCCGTCGAACCGGATCGGCGCCAGCGCAGCGTAGGCACGCTGCTGCGCCGCGCGCAGCGGCTCGCCGAGCGCGGTCACCGTGAGCACCCGGCCGCCGCTCGTCACCAGCACGCCATCGTCGCGCCGCGTGGTGCCGGCATGGAACACCTGCATGTCCTCGCTGCCGGCGGGCAGGCCGGTGATGGCGTCGCCCTTCCTCGGGTTGGCCGGGTAGCCGCCAGCGGCCATCACCACGCCGAGCGCGCTGCGCCGGTCCCACTGCAGCTCGAGGTCGCGCACGCCGTCGCCGTGCGGCTCGGTGGCGGCAATCAGCAGGTCGCACAGGTCGCTCTTCAGGCGCATCAGCAGCACCTGCGCCTCGGGGTCGCCCAGGCGCGCGTTGAACTCGACGACGCGCGCCTTGCCCTCGGCGTCGATCATCAGTCCGGCGTACAGAAAGCCGCCGAACGGGTGGCCATCGGCGGCCATGCCGGCGATCGTCGGGTCGATGACCTCGCGCATCACGCGCGCATGCACCGTGGGCGTGACCACCGGCGCCGGAGAGTACGCGCCCATGCCGCCGGTGTTGGGGCCGGCGTCGCCGTCGCCGATGCGCTTGAAGTCCTGGGCCGGCTGCAGCGGCACGGCGGCCGTGCCGTCGGTGACGACGAACAGGGAGACCTCGGGACCGGCGAGGTACTCCTCGACGACGACCCGCTCGCAGGCGGCGCCGTGTGCGAGGGCCTCGTCGCGGCTGTCGGTGACGACGACGCCCTTGCCTGCGGCGAGACCGTCGTCCTTGACTACGTAGGGAGCGCCGAAGGTGTCGAGCGCGTCGGCGGCTTCCTCGGCGTTGCCGGCCACCCGGGCCATGGCGGTGGGGACACCGGCCTCGGCCATGACCTCCTTGGCGA
>DATLIE010000091.1:0-1947 GCA_035539635.1 Burkholderiaceae bacterium | reverse complement strand
TCGATCTCCTCGTGCAGGTCGCGGATCGTCAGCGTCGACGACACGCGGTGCAGCGGCGCGGCGAAGGTGCCGACCCCCTGCGTGCGCTGCACCAGGCCCTCGCTCTGCAACTCGCGCAGCGCGCGGTTGACGGTCATGCGGCTGACTTCGAAGCGTGCCACCAGCTCGGCTTCCGACGGCATCAACTCGCCGGGCGCCCAGCGGCCCTGCGCCAGCCCGTCCTTCAGGAACTGCTTGACGCGCACATACGGAGGTGAGGCGGCCAGCGACGCCGAGATCGTCGAAAACTCCGGGGAAACCATGAGCCGGATCGTAGTTGACTATGGTTGTCTAGACAAGTAGAGTGCAACCCGAATTCACGGAGCCCGCCCCATGACCGACCTGTCCCGCCTGCAGTCCGTCGCCCAGCCGCGCCCGGTGCGCGCGCCGCGCGGAAGCCAGATCAGCTGCAAGAACTGGCTCATCGAGGCCGCCTACCGGATGCTCCAGAACAACCTCGACCCCGAGGTGGCCGAGAACCCGGACGCGCTGGTGGTCTACGGCGGCATCGGCAAGGCGGCGCGCGACTGGGACAGCTTCGAGGCCATCCTCGCGACGCTCAAGCGCCTGAACCCGGACGAGTCGCTGCTGGTGCAGTCGGGCAAGCCGGTGGGCGTGTTCAAGACGCACCCGGACGCGCCACGCGTGCTGATCGCCAACTCCAACCTCGTGCCCAAGTGGGCGACCTGGGAGCACTTCCACGAGCTCGACCGCAAGGGTTTGATGATGTACGGCCAGATGACCGCCGGCTCGTGGATCTACATCGGCAGCCAGGGCATCGTGCAGGGCACCTACGAGACCTTCGTCGAAGCCGGGCGCCAGCACTTCGGCGGCAGCCTCAGCGGCAAGTGGATCCTGACCGCCGGCCTGGGCGGTATGGGCGGCGCGCAGCCGCTGGCCGCCAGCTTCGCCGGTGCGTGTTCGCTCAACATCGAGTGCCAGCAGTCGCGCATCGACTTCCGGCTGCGTTCGCGCTACCTCGACGAGCAGGCCAAGGACCTCGACGACGCGCTGGTGCGCCTTGCGAAGTACACCGCCGAAGGCAAGGCGGTCTCGATCGGCCTGCTCGGCAACGCGGCCGAGGTGCTGCCCGAGCTCGTGAAGCGCGGCGTGCGGCCGGACCTGGTGACCGACCAGACCAGCGCGCACGACCTCGTCAACGGCTACCTGCCCGCGGGCTGGTCCGTGGAGGCCTGGCGCGCCGCGCAAGCGGACGCGAGCCAGCACGCCGCACTGCGCGACGCCGCTGCCAAGAGCTGCGCCGTGCACGTGGAGGCCATGCTCGACTTCCAGAAGATGGGCATCCCGGTCGTGGACTACGGCAACAACATCCGCCAGGTCGCGCTCGACCAGGGTGTGAAGAACGCGTTCGACTTTCCGGGTTTCGTGCCGGCTTACATCCGGCCGCTGTTCTGCCGCGGCAAGGGGCCGTTCCGCTGGGTGGCGCTGTCGGGCGACCCGGAGGACATCCGCAAAACCGACGCCAAGATGAAGGAGCTGTTCCCCGAGGACAAGCACCTGCACCGCTGGCTCGACATGGCCGGCGAGCGCATCGCCTTCCAGGGCTTGCCGGCGCGCATTTGCTGGATCGGCCTGGGCGAACGCCACCGCGCGGGCCTGGCGTTCAACGCGATGGTCAAGTCGGGCGAACTCAAGGCACCGATCGTGATCGGCCGCGACCACCTCGACAGCGGTTCGGTCGCGTCGCCCAACCGCGAGACGGAGAGCATGAAGGATGGCAGCGATGCCGTCTCCGACTGGCCGCTGCTCAACGCGCTGCTGAACACCGCGAGCGGCGCGACCTGGGTCTCGCTGCACCACGGCGGCGGGGTCGGCATGGGCTATTCGCAGCACGCCGGCGTGGTGGTCGTGTGCGACGGCAGCGAGGCGGCCGCGCGGCGCATCGAG
>DATLIE010000090.1:0-3422 GCA_035539635.1 Burkholderiaceae bacterium | reverse complement strand
GCGCCGCTGCGCGCGCGCCTGCACGAATTCCTGTCGACCGCTTCTGTTTCCACGTCCACCCATCCTTGAGGGAGCCCACCATGAAGATCAAGAACATCCTTCGCCAGCGTCCTGGCCTGCTGGCCACCATCACCGCCGTCGCTGCGCTGGCCGCCGTCCCTGCCGTGCTGCTCGGCCTGTCGAACCGCTCCGAAGCCACCGCGCCGGCAAGCACCGCGGCGCCCGCCGCGATGCCGGTGTCGGTGGCCACCGTGGTCAGCGCCGAGGTCGCGGGCTACGACGAGTTCTCGGGCCGCCTCGAGGCGGTGGACCGCGTGGAGCTGCGCTCGCGCGCCGCCGGCACGGTGCAGGCGGTGCACTTCCGCGAGGGGGCGCTGGTCAAGCAGGGCGACCTGCTGTTCACGATCGACCCCGCGCCCTATGCCGCCGAGGTCGAGCGTGCCGAGGCCCAGGTGGCCGCCGCGCGTTCGCGCGTCACGCATGCCGGGACCGAGCACGAACGCGCCCGGCGCCTGTGGGACGAGCGCGCGATTGCGCAGCGCGAGTTCGACGAGCGCAGCAACGGCCTGCGCGAAGCCGAGGCCAACCTGCGCGCGGCCGAGGCGGCGCTGCAGTCGGCGCGCCTGAACCTCGGCTACACGCAGGTGCGCGCCCCGATCGGCGGGCGCATCGGCAAGGTGGAGATCACCGCCGGCAACCTGGTGGCCGCCGGCCCGGGTGCGCCGGTGCTGGCCACGCTGGTGTCGGTGAGCCCGATCTACGCCAGCTTCGACGCCGACGAGCAGGTGATCGTGCGTGCGCTCGGCCAGCTGCCCGGTGGCGCCAGCGCGCGCGCGGCGCTCGAGCGCATCCCGGTGCAGATGGGCACCGCTGCGACGAACGACCTGCCCTTCCAGGGCAAGCTGCAGTTGGTCGACAACCAGGTCGACGCCAAGAGCGGCACGATCCGCGTGCGCGCGGTGTTCGACAACAAGGACGGCGCGTTGATCCCCGGCCAGTTCGCCAAGCTGCGCATGGGTCAGGCCAGCGCCGCCTCGGTGCTGCTGATCAACGAACGCGCGGTCGGCACCGACCAGAACAAGCGCTTCGTGATGGTGGTCGGCGCCGACAACAAGACGGTGTGGCGCGAAGTCAAGCTCGGCACCTCGGTCAACGGCCTGCGCCGCGTGACCGACGGCTTGCAGGCGGGCGAGCGCATCGTCGTCAACGGCCTGCACCGGGTGCGCCCCGGCGCGTTCGTGGCGCCGAAAGAAGTGGCGATGGACGCCAAGCCCGAAGTCACCGCGAAATTGTGACCCCCCCGAAGCGCCTTCGGCGCTCCCCCCAGGGGGCGGCGCCGACGGACCGGCAAAGCCGGATCCGTGGCGCCCGCTTGAATCGCTTCTGATCTCCAAGAAGACATTGCTATGAACCTGTCCAAATTCTTCATCGACCGGCCGATCTTCGCCGGCGTGCTGTCGCTGCTGATGTTCCTGGCCGGCCTGATCGCGCTGCGCGTGCTGCCGGTGTCGGAATACCCCGAGGTCGTGCCGCCCACGGTGGTGGTGCGCGCGCAGTACCCGGGCGCCAACCCGAAGGTGATCGCCGAGACGGTGGCCACGCCGCTGGAGGAAGCGATCAACGGCGTCGAAGGCATGCTGTACATGAACAGCCAGGCCACCACCGACGGCGTGATGACGCTGAACGTGACCTTCGCGCTCGGCACCGACCCCGACAAGGCGCAGCAGCTGGTGCAGAACCGCGTCGCACAGGCCGAGCCGCGCCTGCCCGAGGAGGTGCGGCGTACCGGTATTGCGACGGTCAAGAGTTCGCCCGACTTCATCATGGTGGTGCACCTGGTGTCGCCGAACGACCGCTACGACATCACCTACCTGCGCAACTACGCGGCGCTGAACGTCAAGGACCGGCTGGCGCGCCTGCCGGGCGTCGGCCAGGTGCAGATGTGGGGCGGTGGCGAGTACGCGATGCGCGCCTGGCTCGACCCGCGCAAGATGGCCGAACGGGGCCTCGCGGCCGGCGACGTGGTGCGCGCGATCCGCGAGCAGAACGTGCAGGCCGCCGCCGGCGTCGTCGGCGCCTCGCCCGGCCTGCCGGGCGTGGACCTGCAGCTGTCGATCAATGCCCAGGGCCGGCTGCAGAACGAAGAGGAGTTCGGCGAGATCATCGTCAAGACCGGCGCCGACGGCGCGGTGACGCGGCTGCGCGACGTGGCGCGGCTGGAGCTGGGCTCCAACGACTACGCGCTGCGCTCGCTGCTCGACAACAAGGCCGCGATGGCCACCGGCGTGTTCGCCGCGCCCGGCAGCAACGCGATCGCGATCGCCGACTCGGTGCGCGCGACGATGACCGAGCTGAAGAAGACCATGCCCGAGGGCGTGGACTACGAGATCGTCTACGACACCACGCAGTTCGTGCGCGCGTCGATCGAGTCGGTGGTCGTGACCCTGCTCGAGGCGGTGGCGCTGGTCGTGCTCGTCGTGATCCTGTTCCTGCAGACCTGGCGCGCGTCGATCATCCCGCTGCTGGCGGTGCCGGTGTCGGTGGTCGGCACGTTTGCGGTGATGCAGGCCTTCGGCTTCTCGATCAACGCATTGAGCCTGTTCGGGCTGGTGCTGGCGATCGGCATCGTGGTCGACGACGCGATCGTGGTCGTCGAGAACGTCGAGCGCAACATCGAGGCCGGGCTGTCGCCGCGTGAAGCGACCTACCGCGCGATGCGCGAGGTGTCGGGCCCGATCATCGCGATCGCGCTGGTGCTGGTGGCGGTGTTCGTGCCGCTGGCCTTCATCACCGGGCTCACGGGCCAGTTCTACCGCCAGTTCGCGCTGACGATCGCGATTTCGACCGTGATCTCGGCGATCAACTCGCTGACGCTCTCGCCCGCGCTGGCCGCGCTGCTGCTGAAGGCGCACGGCGCACCGAAGGACGCGTTGACGCGCGGCATGGACCGCGTGTTCGGTGGCTTCTTCGGTCTGTTCAACAAGGCGTTCGCCCGCGGCGCCGTCAGCTACCAGGGCGGCGTGGCCCGCGCGATCTCGCGCAAGGCGCTGATGCTGGGCCTGTACCTGGCGCTGGCCGCGCTGACGATCGGCCTGTTCCGCGCCGTGCCCAGCGGCTTCGTGCCCGGGCAGGACAAGCAGTATCTGATCGGCTTCGCGCAACTGCCTGACGGCGCCACGCTCGACCGCACCGAGGACGTGATCCGCCGCATGGGCGAGATCACGCTCAAGCAACCCGGCGTCGAGCATGCGGTGTCGTTCCCGGGGCTGTCGATCAACGGTTTCACCAACAGCTCCAACTCGGGCATCGTTTTCGCGACGCTCAAGCCCTTCGCCGAGCGCAAGGATCCGTCGCTGAGTGCCGGTGCGATCGCGATGGCGCTCAACCAGCAGTACGGCGCCTCGATCGAGGAAGCCTTCGTC
>DATLIE010000089.1:0-9061 GCA_035539635.1 Burkholderiaceae bacterium | reverse complement strand
CAGCGGCCTGATGGGCGGCCTGAAGGACATCCTGTTCGGCAGCACCGGCCCGCGCGGCGGCAAGCGCGACGGCCTGGCCGAGATGGCGGCCAAGAGCGCGGTGCGCACGGTGGGATCGGCCGTCGGGCGCGAGATCGTGCGCGGCGTGCTGGGCTCGCTGCTGGGCGGCGGCAAGCGTCGTTGAAGCTGCGCAGGGTGGCGATGCACTTCGTGATCTGGCTCGCGCTGGCCGTCGTGGCCGTGCTGTTGGCCGCACGATTCGGCGCCTTCGCGGGCCGCATGCCCGACAACCTGGGCGTGCGCGACGGCAAGCTCAAGCCTCCGTCGCGCACGCCCAACAGCGTGAGCAGTCAGGCCGACCTGTGGCCCGACGCGCCCCAGAGGGACTACGCGCGCATCGCGCCGCTGCCGCTGTCCGGCGACGCCAAGGCCACGATCGCACGCATCGCCGCGCTGGTCGAGGACCTGCCCGGCGCGCGCATCGTCGAGCGGCGCGAGGACTATCTGTACGTCCAGTTCACGACGGCGCTGATGCGCTATGTCGACGATGTCGAGTTCTGGGTCGACCCCGCGGCCGGTGTGGTGCAGGTGCGCTCGGCCTCGCGGCTGGGCAGCAAGGACTTTGGCGTCAACCGCGCGCGCGTCGAATTGATCCGCGCGCGGCTGGCGGCCGCCGGCGCTTGACACCGCGCGGCCGCCGCTTCACGCCGGCACGCAACGCTCCGTCGCTCCTCGCTGGCGCGGCCGTCCGCTAGGGCCCATGCTGCGCGCCATGCTCGACGCCCTGCCTCGGCCGCTCGCCTACGTGCTGCGCCACTTGGCGCTGGGCGTGCCGCTAGCGGCGGTCATCTCGGCGTTCCTCAGCATCGCGTTCAACGACGACTACGCCCGCAACCTCGTCTACTCGCTGTGCATCGGGCTGATCTGCCAGTTCGCGATCGACCTCGGCCGCCGCGGCGCGGCGCGGCTGATGGGGCGCAGCGGCTGGCCCGGCTGGCCGGTCACCGCGGTGATCATCGTGCTCGCGGTCTGGCTCGGCATCAACGGCGGCTACGCGCTCGCGGGCTGGCTGATGGACCGGCCCATGCCCTCGCCCGGACGGCAGGACTGGCGCACGCTGGTCATCATCGTCACGATCAGTCTGGTCGCGTCGATCGGCTTCACGCTGGTGGGCTGGGGCCGCGCACGCCTGGCCGCCAGCGACGCGCAGGCGCAGCGCGCGCAGCGCGCCGCGGCCGAGAACCAGTTGAAGCTGCTCGAGTCGCAGCTCGAGCCGCACATGCTCTTCAACACGCTGGCCAACCTGCGCGTGCTGATCGCGCTCGACCCGCCACGCGCCCAGGCCATGCTCGACCGCCTGATCGCCTTCCTGCGTGCCACACTCAACGCCAGCCGTGTCGGCACGCACCCGCTGGGGGCCGAGTTCGAGCGCCTGGACGACTACCTCGCGCTGATGGCGGTGCGCATGGGGCCGCGCTTGCAGGTGGCGTTCGACCTGCCGCCGGACCTGCGCGTGCTGCCGGTGCCGCCGCTGCTGCTGCAGCCGCTGGTCGAGAACAGCATCCAGCATGGCCTGGAACCGCAGGTCGAAGGCGGGCGCATCGAGGTCGGCGCGCGGCGCGACGGCGATCGTCTGCTGCTGACGGTGCGCGACAGCGGCGTCGGCCTGTCGACGACGGCTGCGGCCACGCCGCGCGGCACCGGCTTCGGCACGCATCAGGTGCGGGAGCGCCTTGCGGCGCTCTACGGGCCGGCGGCCACGCTGGTACTGCATGCTGCACCGGGCGGCGGAGCGCTGGCCACGATCACCATTCCTCTCGAGCCCAGGACATGAACCATCCCACTGCGTTGATCGCCGAAGACGAGCCGCTGCTGGCCGAGGGCCTGCGCCAGGACCTCGCCGCCCTCTGGCCCGAGCTGCAGGTGGTGGCCAGCGCCGGCGATGGCGACACCGCCGTCGAGCGCGCGCTGGCGCTGGCGCCGGACGTTTGCTTTCTCGACATCCGCATGCCCGGCACGAGCGGGCTCGAGGCGGCGCAGGCGCTGGCCGAGGACTGGCCCGAACCCGGGCCAACCGGCAGGCCCTTCCCGCTGATCGTCTTCGTCACCGCCTACGACCAGTACGCGTTGCAGGCCTTCGAGGCGCAGGCGGTCGACTACCTGGTCAAGCCGGTCGATCGCACGCGCCTGGCGGCCTGCGTCGCGCGTCTGCAGGCTCGGCTGGGTGCACGTGCGGCACCGCCCGAAGCGCTGCAGCGCTCGGTCGACCAGCTGCGCGCATTGCTCGGTGGCGCCGCACTGCCTGCCGTGCCACGGCTGGACGTGATCCAGGCCCAGGTGGGTGCGCTGGTGCACATGGTGCCGGTGGACGAAGTGATCTATTTCGAGGCGGCCGACAAGTACGTGCGCGTGATCACAGCCGACAAGGAGCACCTGATCCGCCTGTCGCTCAAGGAGTTGCTGCCGCAACTCGATCCGCAGCGCTTCTGGCAGGTGCACCGCGGCACCATCGTGCAGGCACGCTGCATCGCGCAGGCGCGACGCGAAGAGTCTGGCAAGGTCACGTTGATGCTGCGCGACCGGCCCGAGACGCTGACGGCCAGTCGCCTGTACGCACACCTGTTCAAGGGCATGTAGCGCTGCGACGGGGCTGCGCTCGGCGCCGCACCGCCGTCGCTTTGTCGCCGCCATCGTCGATCCGTCCCGCCGCTGTCGCCGTGCCGCAGCACGACGCCGACACTGCGGCGCATGGATCCGCTTGGCCCCTTCTTGCGTCTGCTCGAGCACAACCCGCTCGTCTTCGCCCACCTGCTCTTCGCTCTCGCCGCGCTCGCGCTCGGCGCCGTAATCCTGGCGCGCCGCAAAGGCACCGGATCGCATCGCGCCATGGGCTGGCTGTGGGTGCTGCTGATGGGCGGCACCATGCTGACCAGCGCCTTCCTCCGCGACGACGACATCCCCAACCTCGCGGGCATCACACCGATCCACGCGTTTACGGTGCTGGTTGCGGTGCAACTCCCGCGCGCGGTGCTGGCCGCCCGGCGCGGCGACATTGCAAGGCACCGCAAGGACATGCGCGGCATGTACATCGGCGGCTGCCTCGTGGCGGGCCTCTTCGCGCTGCTGCCCGGACGCTTCCTCGGCCACCAACTCTGGTCCGCGCTCGGGCTGCTCCTCGCCTGAGCGGCAGGTTCAACGGCCGACGGCCAGACGGCGGTCCGGTCCGGCGGCGCTGTCGAGCCAGCGCTCGCGCCGCAGCGGGTGCAGCTCGAAGCGGCGGCCGTACAGGCGCGGCCCCTGCGCGCTCATCAGCAAGGCGATGCGCGCCGCCTCGGGGTGGCCGCCGTCGGCCAGCAGCGCCAGCGCCTCGAACGCCTTGCCGAAGCGCTGCGCCTCATAGTCGTGCATGGCACGCTCGAACGGCGCGTCGGATGCCGGCGCGGATTGCGCCACGGCCAGCGCGGCGCCCAATGCGAGCACACCGACGCCCGCGAGCCTTGCCAGGGCATGCATCGCAGTCGCCCTCAGCGCTCGTAGGCCGCCACCGACAGCGGCCCCATGTCGCCTGCGCGCTCGACATGCTCCCAGTCCACGCCGGCATCGAGCGCGGCCAGGCGGTGCGACGCGGCCACCACCGCGGGCGGTGGCTCGTCGACCCAGCTGCGCTCGCCACCGGCCTGCATCGGGCCGGGCGTGCCGAGCGCCACCAGCACCACGGCGGCGCCGGCGCCGGCCGCCAGTGCCACCAAACGCAAGCCACGACGATGCAGTGCGCGATCGTCGTCCGGTCCATCGTTGTGCTGTCTCATCGTCGCCCCTTCGGTTTGCACTTCGTGCGGGAATGAACCCACTCTAGGCAGCGCAAGGGTGTTGCGCGATCCGACAAAAGCGGGAGCGGGGCTATGCCTCCCGAGCTATGCCCAGCGCCCGCGCGCGCACCACGGCCTCGGTGCGGTTGCGCGCGTGCAGCGCGCGCAGGATGGCGGCGATGTGGATCTTGACCGTGCCTTCGGTCAGGCCGAGCTCGCGCGCGATCAGCTTGTTCGGCTCGCCGCGCAGCAGGCAGCGCAGCACATCGAGCTGGCGCGGCGTCAGTTCGGCGCTGTGCAGGTCCGTCGGCGGTGGCCTGGCCGTGCTGTCGAGCAGGCGCGACGGCACGTAGGTGCCTCCAGCCTGCACCAGGCGCAGCGCGCCGAGCAGCACCTCGGAGCGCTCGCTCTTCGGGATGAAACCCACGGCACCGGCCGCCAGCACGGCACGGATCGTCATCGGGTCTTCCTGGCCAGAGGCCACGACGATCGGCAGCGTCGGCGCGGCATCGCGCAAGCGCCGCAGCCCGACGATGCCGTCCATGCCGGGCATGTTGAGGTCCACCAGCGCGAGGTCGGCATCGCCCTGCGCGGCGAGGCGCAACAAGCCGTCGAGATCGCCCGCCTGACGCACCTGCACGTCCGCAGACAGCTGCTGCACGGTGCGGGCCAGGGCATCGCGCACCAGCGGGTGGTCATCGGCGATCAGCACGTTCATGCGGGCTCCTGCACGCCGGCCAGCTGACCGACCCGCGACAGCCAGCTGCGCAGGCGCGCCGGCGACACCGGCTTGGCAAGCCAGGGCAGCCCGCTGTCCTGCATCACCCGCACCCGATCCGGGGCCGAGTCGCCGCTGACCAGCAGCGCAGGCAGGTCGGCCCCGAAGGCCTCACGCAGCCGCGCGACCTCAGCCACGCCGTCGCGGCCACCGAGCAGGCGCAGGTCGGCCACCACCGCGCGCGGCACCACGTCGCTGGCGCGAGCCGTTCGTATCACCTCGTCGGCGTCGGTGCCGTCGAGCACGTCGCACTGCCAGCTCTGCAACAGCGAGCGCATTGCATCGCGCACTTCGGCGTCGTCGTCGATCACAGCGATGACCATCCTGGGCAAGGACTCCTTCTCGTCGGTCGGCACTTCGATGGGCAGCGCGTGCGTGTAGGCGGGCAGGTCGAGCACGAAACGGCTGCCCCGGCCGGGCCGCGAGTGCAGCGCCAGGGGCAGCTGCATCAGCCGCGCCAGGCGGCGCACGATCGACAGCCCCAGCCCCAGGCCGCCGCGACGGTCACGCTCCGGATTGCCGGCCTGGTAGAACTCGTCGAACACCCGCTCCTGCTCGTCCGGCGCAATGCCGGGGCCGGTATCCCAGACTTCGACACGCCACTGTGGCGACGGGCCGCCGGCGCCGCGGGGGCGGCAGGTCACGAGCACGCCGCCGCTGTGCGTGTACTTGACGGCGTTGGCAATCAGGTTGCGCAGCACGCGTTCGACCAACATCGGGTCGGCCGAGGCATAGGCCGGCGCCGCCCCGCACACGCGCACGGAAAAGCGCAGCGCGCGCGTTGCCGCCTCGCGCGAGAACCCGTCGGCCAGACGGTGCAGCAGACCGCCCAGATCGAACGGACGGGTCTGCGGCACCAGCACGCCCGCATCGATGCGCGAGATGTCCAGCAGTGCGTTGAGCAGCGACTCCAGCGCCGCGACCGAGCCGTCCATGCGGTCGACGATCTCGCGCGCACCGGGTTCGAGCGGGCGCTGGCGCAGCGACCCCATGTACAGGCCGAGCGCGTGGATCGGCTGGCGCAGGTCGTGGCTGGCCGCCGCCAGGAAGCCGGTCTTGCCGCGATTGGCGGTCTCGGCCCAGTCGCGCGCTGCGCGCATGTGGTCGAGCGCCGTCATGAGCTCGGCGCTCTTCGCACGCACGCGCTGTTCGAGCTCGCGGTTGAGCTGCTCGAGCGATTCATTGGTGAGCACGAAGCGGTCGATCAGGAACCAGGTCACGAGCACGACGAACGGCAGCCCAGCGAACGGCGCCCATTGCAGCGGCAGCAGGTCGTCGCCGAAGGAAAAGACCCACCAGTCGCGCGCGCCCAGGGCGACGGCGGCAATGGCGGCCACCACCAGCAAGGCGCTGCCGATGTTGCGCTGGCGAACGGCCACCACCGTCACCGCGGCGAGGCCGGCGCAAGCCGTCAGCACCATGCCCAGCCGCAGCACGGCATCGACACTCTCCCAGGCGCCGAGCGCGACGCCCGAGTACAAGAGCGCGGGCGCCAGGCCGACTGCCCACAGCAGCCCACGCTCGATGCGGTGCATCCGGTAGCCCACGAAGCGCAGGCTGAAGATCACCAGCATCGCCACGACGAAGGCGTAGAGCGAGGTCCACCAGACGCTCAAATGGGGCTGCGGCAACCAGGCGTGGGTCGAGACCGACCACGCCGTGTGCAGGCTCCAGGCCATCGACGCGATACCGAAGTACAGGTAGATCGTCTCGCCGCGTCGGCGCGCCCAGATCAGGAGCACGCTCAGGCCCAGGAAGGCCATCATGGCCGACGCGGCCGCCGGCGCAGACGACATCCACAGCGTCTTTTCGTTGCGCAGGTCGTGCAGGGTGTCGTAGCCACCGAGCATGACCTTCGACAGGCCCACGTGGCGCTCGCTGCGCAGCGTGATCTCGACCACGTTGCCCGCACGCTGCATCAGGCAGGGTGGCAGCGACAGCAGGCGCTGCCGCCGGCTCGATCGCGGCTCCGGCGCGAGCGGCTCGGTGATGGTGTCGAGCAGCACCTCGCCGTTGAGCGCGATGCGCGGGTGACCGAACACCGCCGACAGGTACAGCGACTGCGCCGCTTCGATCGGCACGCGGTAGCGACGCTCGACGAAGGCTGCGCCGGGCTCGGCATCGGCCGTGTCGGGCAGCGTAACGCGCTCGGTGCTGCCGTCAGTGCCGATGCGCTCGGCGGCGTCGACGACCACCACGGGTTGGGCGGGGTCGACGGCCACCGCCGGCCGGCATGCGGCCTCAACCTGGGCCCAGGCCTGCACCCAAGACGCGGCCAGCAACGCGACCACCGCGGCGCCGCGGTGCAGCGAGGGATTCAGAAGGCCGGGGCGCGTCATGCAAAGGCGATTCGACTCTGAACCGGCGGCGGCCGCAATCCGCCCGCGCCCTGCCTTGCAGGTGCCAAGCGATCAGGCGCCGGTCACCACCGGCGGCGGCGCAGCGTCGCTGTCGGGTGCGGTCGCCACGCTGGACTCGGTGGCGGGCAGGATCACGGCCAGCAGCGACAGCGCGGTCACGGTCGCCACCAGCACGATGGAAGCCAGAACGCGCGCACCGCGGGCGGTATCGGTCTGGGGCACGTCGCGCGGCAGGGAGTAGCGGGTGCTCATGGAACAGTCCTTTCGTGGCCAGCCCGGCGGCATGCACGGGCATGGCGCCACTGTAGGAAGCGGCAAGGACGCTCGCGCCTCCCATCGGTCGGACACAGGGCTGTCATCGGGCATCGGCCGAAGGGCATAGCAGGGGCGTCGATAGAATCGATCGCATGTCCTCCGACAAGCATGCCGACGCGGCCAAGCCCTCCAACTTCCTGCGCCAGATCATCGAGCGCGACCTCGCGGCGGGCACCTACCAGGGCCGGCACTTCGCCGGCTCGCCGGGCGACGCGGCGCACCATGCGGCCGGCCCGCTGGACGCGGCGCGCGTGCGCACGCGCTTTCCCCCCGAGCCCAACGGCTACCTGCACATCGGCCACGCGAAGAGCATCTGCCTGAACTTCGGCCTCGCGGCCGACTACGGTGGCGTGTGCCACCTGCGCTTCGACGACACCAACCCCGAGAAGGAGGAGCAGGAGTACGTCGACGCCATCATCGAGGCGGTGCACTGGCTGGGCTACGACTGGAACGCGAACGGCACCAGCCACCTCTTCTACGCCAGCAGCTACTTCGACTTCATGGCGCGCGCGGCCGAGGCGCTGATCGACGACGGCCTGGCTTACGTCGACGAGCAGACGCCCGAGCAGATGAAGGCCAGCCGCGGCGACTTCACGACGCCCGGCACCGACAGCCCGTTTCGCGGCCGCAGCGTGGCCGAGAACCGCGCGCGCTGGGCGGAGATGAAGGGCGGCGCGCTGCCCGACGGCGCCGCGGTGCTGCGCGCCAGGATCGACATGGCCTCGCCCAACATCAACCTGCGCGACCCGGCCCTGTACCGCATCAAGCACGCGACGCACCATGCCACCGGCGACGCCTGGTGCGTGTACCCGATGTACACCTTCGCGCACCCGATCGAGGATGCGCTCGAGCGCATCACGCACAGCATCTGCACGCTCGAGTTCGAGGACCAGCGTCCCTTCTACGACTGGCTGCTCGGGCACCTGGCGCGCCTGGGCCTGCTGGCCGAGCCGCTGCCAAGACAGTACGAGTTCGGGCGCCTGAACGTGAACGGCGTGATGACCAGCAAGCGCAAGCTGAAGGCCCTGGTCGACGAGAAGCATGTCGATGGCTGGGACGACCCGCGCATGCCGACCATCTTCGGCCTGCGCCGGCGCGGCTACACGCCCGCGTCGCTGCGCCTGATGGCCGAGCGCACGGGGGCGAGCAAGACCAACATCTGGGTCGGCATGGACGTGCTCGACGGCGCGCTGCGCGAGGACCTGGAGGGCCAGGCGCCGCGCGCGATGGCGGTGGTGGATCCTCTCAAGCTCAAGCTGACCAACTGGACCGAGATCGTCGCCTGCCATGCACCGGCCCATCCGCAGCGCCCCGAACTCGGGCAGCGCGCCTTCGGCTTCGGCCCCGAGCTGTGGATCGAGCGTGACGACTTCGCGGAAGTGCCGCCCAAGGGCTTCTTCCGCCTCTTCCCCGGCAACAAGGTGCGCCTGAAGTACGGCTATGTCGTCGAGTGCACTGGCTGCGAGAAGGACGCGTCAGGCCACGTGACCGCCGTGCTGGCCAGCGTGCTGCCGGACACGAGGAGCGGCACGCCCGGCGCCGATGCAGTCAAGGTCAAAGGCACGATCACCTGGGTCGGCGCCCATGACGCGGTGCCCGCCGAGATCCGCCTGTACGAGCGCCTGTTCACCGAGGACCAGCCGGACGCCGAGGGGCGCGATTTCCGCAGCGTGCTGAACCCGGCGAGCAAGCGTGTCGTTCGGGGGGTCGTCGAGCCGAGCGCCGCGCACTGCCCCGCGGACGCGCGGCTGCAGTTCGAGCGCCACGGCTACTTCGTCGCGGACCGCATCGACCATGCG